>DATDWF010000116.1:0-2375 GCA_035289745.1 Candidatus Nanoarchaeia archaeon | reverse complement strand
TTACCGGGGCGAGAAGATGAATGATTTGTTGAAGAGGATGCTATAAGTGGAGAAGACCATGGATATATTTCAAGTTATCAAACGGGTTGTAACGGAACCCACTGCTTATTTCCGCAGCGTCGGCAAAGGAAAAGAGCAGCTTGGATTTGCGTTTGGGTATTTTGCCTTGCTGTCGCTGCTCAATATGTTACTGGGTTTGCTTACTTCACTAATGTTTTTTTCGGCTTTTTTTCCCCTGATGCAGAATATGATGTCCCTTCTTGGAGCCAGTTTCCCCGGAATGTTTACGGGGGGAGCTCTCGTGCGCAATGCTCTTTTTTCCTACGCGCTCGGATTAGGGCTTAGTTTTCTCTGGGCGGGATTACTCCATGTTTTGATTCTGTTATTCGGTGGAAAGCGGAGCTATGCGAAAACGTATGAACTCGGGGCATATGCAGGAACGCCTGCGCTGCTGCTCGGCTGGATTCCTTTTCTCGGCTTTGTCGGGCAAATATGGTCGTTAATCCTCTTGATCATCGGAACGCAGGAAGTACACGGCATTTCCCGGACCAAAGCGATATTAATGTACGTGCTTCCGCTAGCAGTGTTGTTCGTGCTGGCTTTATTCGCCATAGTGTTTTTCTTACTCACCTTTGGCTCGATCGCTCCTTTTATTAATAATGGAGGTCTTTTCCAATAAAATGGTCGTCATCAGAAGAAAAAAAGTCGTCAAGTACCGCGGCTCACGAAGCCATGGCGGCGGCTCGGGAAAGAAACGGAGAGGCGCAGGCAGCCGGGGCGGCAAGGGCATGGCTGGAACGGGAAAGCGCGCAGGCCATAAGAAAGCAGGGCTGAAGCTGCCCGAGCAGCGCATTGGGGCAGAGCGCGGATTCCGCAGAAGAAGCCGCCTGGTGCAGATTCGTGCAGTCAACGTAGGATTTTTTACCAAAGCAGTTGTTTCCCATTTGCTGAAAGAGGGTAAAGCCCGGCAGGAAAATGGCGTGGTGGCTATCGATCTGAAAGCCTTGGGCTACGACAAGCTTCTTGGAACGGGAACGGTAAGCGGAAAGTTTAAGTTTATCGTTGCTTCTTGCAGTGCCCAGGCAGCGGAAAAAGTCCAAGCTGCCGGCGGAGAAGTCCTTACGGCTGAAGCTCCTCAAAAGTCGGCAGCAAAAGTGCCTGCAAAGGCAGCAGAATAGAAAGGGATGGAAACATTCTCTTTGGGCTTTTCCGCATTGTGGTGAGTCGTCTGAAAAAATGGCAATCCTTGACCATATCTTGTTTCGCCTGCCGGAAGTTCGCGGGCCGAAGCAAAAAAAGCTCCTGCCTTTCAAAGAGAAGCTGAAATGGACGCTGATTACGCTTGTTCTTTTTTTTGTTCTGGGTCTCGTGCCTTTATTTGGCTTGGGAGAAAATTCCCTGCAGCAGTTTGAGTTCCTATCCATCATTCTCGGCGCATCGTTTGGGAGCATTATCTCGTTAGGCATTGGCCCTTTGGTAACGGCTTCCATCGTCCTGCAGCTGTTGGCGGGCACGGGCATCCTGAAGCTGAATATGACCACGACGGAAGGCCGGCAGCGGTTTCAGGGATTGCAGAAATTGCTGGCGATTTTTTTCATCATCTTTGAAGGGGGGATCTATGTTTTGATGGGCGGCCTGGCGCCGTCTGCAGCACTAAGCGGCACGCCCCTCTATGGGCAGTTGGAGCTCATTCTGATCTTCCAGCTGATACTCGGCGGACTGCTGATTATGTTCATGGACGAGGTGATCAGCAAATGGGGCTTTGGCTCGGGAATAAGCTTGTTTATCGTCGCCGGCGTGATGCAGCAGATCTTCATCCGCGCGTTTAATTTCCTGCCCTCTCCGACGAATCCGGATATTGCCGCAGGAGCCATTCCGGCATTTTTGCAGGCGCTGTCTTTCGGCGATGTGACGACGGCAGCGTTGCAGATCGCTGCGGTAATTGCTACGATTGCCGTATTTCTCATCTGCATTTATGTACAGTCCATGAAAGTAGAGATTCCTTTATCTTTTGGCCGGGTGCGGGGGCATGGGATCCGCTGGCCGCTGAATTTCTTTTATACGTCGAATATTCCGGTCATTTTGGTTGCGGCGCTTATGGCGAACGTGCAGCTCTTTGCCACGCTGCTGGAGCGCTGGGGCTACCCAATTCTGGGAACGTTTTCGGGCAGCACGCCGATCAGCGGCCCAGTCTATTGGCTCAGCCCGCCTAATCTGGTGCAGAACATTATTCAGGGGAGTTTTACTTTCAGTATGGTTGCGCAGGCTCTCCTCTACGTCGTGGTCTTCATGGTCGGCGCCACTATTTTTAGCATCTTCTGGATGCAGACGGCGAATATGGACGCCAAGCATCAGGCGCAGCAGATCCTGGCTTC
>DATDWF010000115.1:0-2264 GCA_035289745.1 Candidatus Nanoarchaeia archaeon | reverse complement strand
TAATACCTTGCTGGAAGAGCAGTGCTCGTTCTATGCAGTGATTATCGATCGGGAAGAAGCGGAAGAATAACGGCTCTCTTAACGGTTTTCTTTCTCCATCCGCCATAATCCCACATCAATTTTCTTCACCGGCTTTTCGTGAAACGCAAAAGCCGCTTTGATAGGAAATTCATAGCGCCAGACGTCCATGATGCGGAAGCCATGATCTTTGCTGATGGCTTCTACAAATCTCTTTGTCGTATATTTGTGCATGCTGTACACGATGGGAGCGAGAGAAAATGCTTTCTCCAGAAATTTCTTGTCGGCATGCGCTTCTTTCGTTCCAAATGGCGGATTTTGCACTACCACATCAGCTTCTTCAGCAAAGAGGGTGATGTCATGAGCGATAAAAACAGCTTCTCCGACGTCATATTCGTCTTTTATCTGTTTATAATTCACCCGGCAGACGGCCATTATCTTCTGATCTTTATCAACGAAAAATACGCGCTTGGCTCCCAGGAGCAGCAGGCCGATGCCGAGAATGCCCGGGCCGCAGGCGGCATCCAGAATCACTTTGCCCGCAACTTCGCCCCGCATAGCCATGGCCCAGATCCAATCTGCAGCGATATGCGAAGGCGTCGGATACTGTTCCAGCCTGAAAGAGGGCTGCTCATAGCTGTGCAGCTTGCTGAGTACAACGTCCAGATCGCGTTTGGAGCGGATGGTCATGGGACTAACAAAACAACCCGTTACCTCCTATATTTCAAGAGCACTCCAAACTCTTCTTTTGTCATTCCGGCTTGTCTGATGATGCTAAGTAATGTACCTCGCTTAATTTCCTTGTTTCCATGAAGCGGAACCGTAACATAAAGCCCTTTTTCAGAAGTCTTTTTGTAGAGTGTCATGTGCGATCCCTTTTGTCGTTTCACAACAAAGCCTTGCTTTTCAAGAAGAGCAATTATCTCTTTACCAGAAAGCGTGGGGGCTCTCATCAGACAGCCAGAGGAATTTCAAGAGGCCCAGAGAAAAATTCAGGAAGGATAGTTTCTTTCTGAAGGTCTTTTGTTGTCAACCCTAATTTGTCTAACAAGGCCTGCAAATCCCCGTTCTGTACCATTGTTTCAACATGAAGTTCAACAGCCTCTTGGAGATTTTTTCGTGCTTCTTCTATGCTATCCCCTTGGCTTGCGACATCCAGTTCCGGGCACCAAGAGGAATATCCCTCCCGTTCTCTTTTAATAACGACGGATAAAATTAATTCTTTGGTCATAGCCGTAAATAATCTTCTCCCCTTTTATATACATTTCGTTCTTGTTTTGACAATTCGAAAAATTGCTCTTACTTCTTTTGATGATACTTCCTCAAATCCACATTCTGGTACGCTACTTTGCCGTCTTTCACACGGAGCAGACCGCAATGGCCGACGTCGAGATGGCCGGAGTTCCAGTACAGCTCATCGACAAACTCGCCTTCTTTGACCGGCTGCACGGCAGCATCATGTGCTTTATGGGTGCTTTCATGGAAATGGCCGCTGACCGCTTTGGTGATGCCCAGCTCTTCATAGATTTCCCGCAAGCGCTTATTGCCTCGGTTTTCCCGCCGAAGTTCGTAGCCGTTAGATGCAGCAAGCAGGAGAATTTCTTCAGCACGAACTCCTGCCCCATATTTCTGCCGCATCAGGGCTTCAACTACAATTCCCGGAATGACTTTCTTATCCGGCTGCTCGCTGAAGTACGCAACGTCTACTGCTTCTTTTCCTTCAAATCTTCGGGGAACATGGCAAACAACAATGGTTTTTTCTGGCTCAGTAACCAGCTTTTTCAAGTCGTTCGGATTCGTGTGCCGCACAACTCCTCGCAGTTGTCCGGCATTCTGTAATAACTGATGTGCTTCCGGGCTATACGGGTGTAATCGATCATCCAGCTGCAGGTAAAGCCCAGAAGGCATTGTATCATTGCTTCCGATGAGATACTCGCCACCACAGACAAAATCAGAGCCGGGCAGGAACGCAACATGATGGTCTTTCCTTTCTATCTTGGGCTCTTCAAAAACACTGATGAGGTTTGGATATTTTTTTGAGAAAGACTCAAAGATCGGTTCAAAAGCAGCAAGTGTTTCATGGCTTCCTGTTGAAATACGGCTTTCCAAGCCGCTCTGCCCCAGGGCTTGGAGGATAGAAGCTACGTACGCTTGGCTTGCTTCCAGAGTTCTCTGGCGCTCGCTGATATCACCATTAGCGATAATCTTCTGGGCGCCAAGCTCTTTCAAGACGTGGAGCGCAGGAG
>DATDWF010000114.1:0-2216 GCA_035289745.1 Candidatus Nanoarchaeia archaeon | reverse complement strand
AAAGAGCTGAGTTTGAGAGATTGTTTTATGCAGGGCAATAAAAGACGAGTGTATCCCTCTTTTTCTTGCCTACACGTTTTTTTGATGTAAGTTAAAAAGTAATTTCTGTTAGTTGAACTAGAAAGTTCACCCCCACTTCCCAGCCATCGTCCCCCTCCTCCCCCATTCCCCTTTCGTTTCATCCCAGAAAAATCCCGCTGCCGCCAATCGTTCCCGCACCAGCGGCGCACCGGAATACGTCGCTAAAACTGCAGCGCGTTTCATCACCCGTGCTACGTCCTGCAAGAAGGCCACCTCCCACAGCTCCGGCGTCTTTTCCGGCGGAAATGGATCAAAGAACACGGCATCAAAATGCTCCGCAGCAAGCTCTTGTACTCGCTTCCGCGCATCCCCCAGCAAAACCTGTACGTGGACATTCTTTTCTTGAAAAGCAAACGTTGGCGGCCTTAGCCTCTTGAACTGTGTGTAGAATGGTATGGGGAACGGCATTCCTACAATGTGTTGTAGGATTTTTCTATCTTTCTCCAGCCCCACCACACGGATTGCACACTGCGGATTCTGCTTCAATGCCTGGTGGACGGCCATTGCCGTATGATACCCCAGCCCAAATCCCACGTCCAGAAGCTGCAGCTCGCCTCGTTTCGCCAGCTCCGGGATTTTACACGGCACCACATATTTCTCCATCGCTTCCGCAATCACTCCCGCCTGCGAATGATAGCATACCTGCAGCTCTTCGTTCAGGAACGTCTCCGTGCCATCAGCGAGCGTAATTTTCCGGAGCATGGGCAAGAATCTCGGCTCTCCCTTTGCGGACAAGAAGGCCTACCACTTCCGGGAACAGCTGCGTTTCTTCGCCGGTGTCAAAGGGGCCATACACCTTTAGGTCTTTCCAGACAAAGCTGGGCGTGGGCTGCAGGAAGCGGATGGACACCATTTTTGGCTCTTCCGGCATAATCAGCACAAGCGGCTTCTCTTCTTCTGTTGTTGCGGCCGTCGCAAGTTTTGGGACGCTGGTTTTGCTCGTGATAGTTTTTGCAGTAGTTTCTTCGCCAGCATTTGATTCTTCAGAAGCAGCAGCGAAAGGTGTCACCTCGGCGAGCGGAGTCTGTACTTCGGAAGCCTCAACTTCTCTTCTCAAGAGCGGCAGTGGAAGAAGCGCCGTGTCTCCTGCGATGTCCGGCGCTTCCGCGCGCCACAGCCGGAATAAAATCCCCCGCCGGTATTTGTTCAGCGTGTCTATTAATTCCTGATAAAATTGCTTTTCTTCAGGAAGCATGGAGCTAAGATCGATAAGATCGGAATTCGTCCGGCTCTTGTTTAAAGCAATGGCGATGACTTTCTTCTCGCGCTTGTCATACAGCTCTTTCAGGATGCGCTGGATGCTCCGTAATTCATACGCCAGCTTCTCCCGCTCGCCGGTAGCGAAGAGCTCTTCCTGCTCTTTCCGGCTGTCAAACAGGGCTTTCTTCTCTTTCAAGTACGCAACAACATCGACAAAGAAAGAATCTTTTACTTTCTGCAGGTCCTCTTTTTTCTTCTCGTTCCGCAGGCAGTCGTACAGCGTCTCTAGCGTAATCTGAATTTTATCCATCCCTCGAAACACACCCCCGAAAGAAACAGGGCACCTCCCTTTATAAAACTTTATCGCTCTTAGAGAGAACAGTATTGTTTTACTACTCCCAGATTACATTTTTAAGCATAAATTTATAAAGAAATGGCCGTATTGGAGCACATGGTTCCTTTGCATTTTGAAACACTCTCTTTTGCCGAGCGGGATGCTTTTCTAGACGTGACGCTCCTCCGCCTTTTTGCAACGTCTATCCCCAAAGAAGAAGTCGAGCAGATCGCGCCTTTCTCCCTGGCTGATGCACAGACGCTGGAGTTTCAGCACCAAGATCCCGAAAAAGTGGAGACCCGATTCTCTTTCCTTTTAGCCAAATACTTTGAAACGCTCAAGACCAAGCTGACGGGCAATCCCGCCACGTACGTGCACCGCCATTCGGGCCTTCCGCTGCTCGGCCATGTGACTTTCGGCATCGTGTATCGGAATTCATCCATTATCGAAATCAAGCCGGTGACGTCCTGCAATCTGGATTGCGTCTATTGCTCCATTTCTGAAGGACTTTCTTCGACGAAGCATGATTTTGTCGTTGAAAAAGATTATCTCCTCGAAGAATTAGATAAGCTCTTAGTGTTCGTCGCCGAGCCCGTCGAAG
>DATDWF010000113.1:0-22506 GCA_035289745.1 Candidatus Nanoarchaeia archaeon | reverse complement strand
GATCCCGCAACTCTCCCCTGCGACGTGGGCTTTTCTATAACCATGAATGAGACACTCTTCTATGCCGAAGGGGAAAAAATTTATTTCATCCCAAAGCCCACAAACACCACTTTTCCCTTCCGCATCGACTACTGGATAGAGGACCTGTTCGGTAAAATTGTCAAAGCGAAAGTGACGACGACGAATACGAACCAGAAATCCTGGACGGCGCAAAGCCCGGAGCAGGATCGGGTGTATTTCCTGAAAGCCCAGTTGTATCCAATGTGCCAGGACACTAATGCTTCGGATAATACTGCAGAAAAGATGCTCATAGTTTTGCAGGACAGCTTGGCGCTTACTAGCGATGCTTCTGCTGAAAAACCATCGTCAATAACCATCACTGAAATAACGCCTGCCGAGCCTCGCTTTGGTGATCTGCTGCAGGTGAAGCTCGATATTACGAAAGGCACCACCAGCAAATATGCCGTCACCCTCTGGGCGGAGAGCAAGGGCCGAAAGATAAGCGCCGAAACGAAGATCCATCTGCGGGAAGAAGATACAGAATATGCACTCCTGTTGCCTGTGCAGCTCTTTCCTAAATGCACGGAAGGGCCGCAGGACGCGACGCTGGTTGTCGAAGGGCTGGATATCCATGCGGAAAAGCATTTCACCGTCGATGAAGAGGATGGTACGTTCTGTTCTGCAGAAGATTCTGCCAATAATGATGCAACAGGGCAACAGGAAACATCGGCCGATTCCTCAACTGATTTTTCTTTCTCTGTGCTCGGCTTGCCGGCATCCCCTGCGGCTGGCGAGCTCTTGCCCGTCAGCGTCTTCCTGCAAGGCGATGCAGAGCCGCACGACTATGAAGTCTGGAGCTATCTATATCGCGGCTCGAAATGCTATTCGTGCCGTGAGGGGACTATTCCCCGTGAAGAGTTGTTGCAAGCCGGAATACTGGAACCGTTCGAAGAAAAAACTCTGGTATTTCAGCTTCCCGTCGATAAAGGGATGGGGGATGGCGACTACAATCTAAAAGTGAAGCTGCGGAAAGATAATCAGAAAACTCTCAAAGAGCTCACGGAAACGATCAGCATAGAAGCGGCCCAGACGGGTGAGAAAGAAGAAAAAACGGCCGGAAGCTCGGTTCAATCCTCTTTTACAGGAAATTCTGTTCGAGCGATTTCTCCCGACGGTCCAGGGATGGTTGTTTATGAATCCAATACAGCCAAAGCGCAAGCCCTCACGCCTATTGTTTTGCTGGTCACCATCGGGCTGCTGGCGCTGGTGCTGTTGAGGAAATAGGTCTTCGTAACAAAATGGACTGTTCGTTAAGTAGCGAATGTTAAGAATTCGACTGTTTTCTATATAAAAGCCTATTTTTCTTTTTGTAGCTAAGCCTCTTTTGTTCTTCTGATTTCTCTAAGAAATTCTCGCTTGAAACAACGCTTTTGCCAAGTTTTTCTTCGATGTCTTTCCTGGTTGAGCCCGCTACGTCGCCGCCTTCTTTTGCGTCTTTTTTCAAGTGTTGGAATTCTTTGGAATCCCTCTCTCTGGTGAATCTTGTCGTTGTGGCCTCTCCAAGCATCGTAAGGATAAGCTCGATGTCATCCATATGGTCTCTAAGATTCTCTTTTTGTAACCCTTTGAATTTCTTGTACTCACTTGGTGTCATGCCAAATGTTGCTCTTGAAATCTCTGCTGTCAAGATTGCGTACTCTCTTTCTGTTTGCAGACCTCTTTTGTCCCATTCATCAGTCAGCTCGTCCCTTATGGCTATGCCTCTAACTCTCTTCTCTATCCATTCGTCAGAATAGCCTTTGGATTTGAAAAGTTCTTTCATGCGTTTCTGGGCTAATTCCGGGTTCTCAATCTCTTTAACCCGGTCATAACCTACTCTAGCTAGCCATAGCTTGAACGGCTCTGCCTTTTGAGAAGGGATAGACTGGATAATCCTAAACGCACTTTCAGTGTTAATGCAGTTCATCTCCCTTTTCTTGCCATCCGGAGCCAAAAGTTCAAGGGGGGTACAAATTGTACCCCAGTTCGCATTCAACACCGGATCACGGCTTCGCATCTTCTTTACATACTGCTTAGGATCAGCACTATCAGTGAGGATCGAGACAATATCAAAGACAGAGAACCACCACTCATTATTATGCCAAGTCCTCCTGATATTCTTCCCCTGAAATACCACAATTGCGTTATTTGTGTCCATATGAAAACTCCTTATCGAAACAATCATCGCACTTTGGAGTGCGCCCCTCTTTGTGGGCAGTACGTTAAGCCCATTTTTAACATTTTTGCTTCAAATAGGGGTGAGACAGTAAAAGCTTATTCTGCGTTTTAAGCTTGGCGCAGAGTCACTACTCTTGAGGGGGGGGATATTATAAATACTAGTAGGGATTACTTCTTCACAATAAATTTTACTAAAAAGAGGTGTTGCTCATGGCAAAAGATGCAAGTCGTGTTCCGTATATTGCCATCGTCGCTTTGGTGGTGGTTGTCGCTATAGTTGTTCTTGTTCTCAATATTCGGTCTTCGTCAGAAGAGGCAGTGGCAGGGGAAGCTATTTCTATTAAAACTCTAACTACTTGCATCGATTTTGATGGCGATGGGTACTGTAAAGAAAGCCGTAAGTTACCTGCTGGAAAAGTTGGCTGGGATGATTGTGATGATGCGCAGCCAGCCCATTGGCAATTTATTAATGGGTATAGAGATTATGATCAGGATGGCATTCCGAATCCCGATGCAGTTGTCGAGCCAGTTTGTACGGGCGAATGGAGTGGTGGAGCATTGATTCGGGGGGGTTATACGGCAATAGATCCTGCTGTCCAAAGCGACAATTGTATTTTTGTTCAGAACAGCGATCAGGCTGATGCTGATAAGAACGGTGTAGGAGATGCCTGTGATAGAGGAGCATCTTGCGACATCTATTCACGTTGCGGCACAGGGCTTACATGTGTGGATGCCAAAGGGAATATTTGTAATTCTGTCTGCACCGGTGGACGCTGTGCCCTTGCCACTAAATCGTAGTGCGATAATAACTTATTTTCTTTCTTTTTCTTCTCCTTTTTCCTTTCCCTACCCCACCCCCAGAAACGCTTAAAAACTTCCCCTTCTTTTGCCGCTCCATGACCAAAAATCCTCCTGCCGAGAAGAAAATCCTCTTCCGGGCCATGATCGAAGTGCTGGGCAAGCCCCAAGAGCATGTCGAAGAAGCATTGGGCACCTATCTGGAAAACCTGAAAAAGAACGAGCGCTACACCGTGCTTCGCGCGGTCCGGGCCAAGGCCAAGAAGCAGGAAGACCAGGATCTCTGGGTGACGTTTGCCGAATTAGAAGCACGAACAGAAAAAGTGGAAGACCTGATCGGCTTCTGTTTTGATTATATGCCGTCGTTAATCGAGGTCATCGAGCCGGTGGAATTCCCGCTGAAAGACCTCGACGTCACGCAGTTCCTCAATGACCTGCAGGCCAAGCTGCATAACGTTGATATGATCGCCAAAAGCGTGAAGCTGGAAAATGACCATTTGCATCGCAATATGGGAAGCCTCCTGCGCAATTATGTCATCCTGCTCCTTTCCAAAGGCGGCCGCCTGACTGCAGAGCAGTTAAGCAAGCTTACCGGGGTAGACCAAGACCGCCTGGAAGATTTCCTGGACACCCTGATCGATAAAGGGCATATTGATTTAAAAGAAAGCTTTTATTTCCTGAAAGAGAATAGCGTAACCGCAGAAACCGAGAATTAGCATCAGGAAGGGCCATACCGCAAAACGAGCCTAAGACCATGGACGAAAAAGAAAAGCAAGTGGAAGCCGTGCTTTTTGCCGTCGGCAAAGAAATTACTACGGAACGGATTGCCAGCTTGTGCTCCCTGCCTTTGCCCGAAGTCGGAGAGATGGTCCAAAAGCTCGCTGCGGCATATGGCGAGCGCGATCATGCCTTGCATATCATCAAAAAAGAAAATGGCTGGAAGCTGACGGTGCGGGATGCCTTTGTTCCGCTCGTCAGCAAGTTAGTTGCGAGCACGGAATTAGAGCGGCCTTTAATGGAAACCTTGGCAGTCATTGCCTGGAAATATCCTATAGTACAGGCAGATGTCATCAAATTACGCGGCTCTTCTGCCTATGAGCACATGCGCCAGCTGGAAGAGCAGGGCTTCGTTGCTAAAGAGAAGTATGGGCGCACTTTCAAGCTGCGGTTAACCGCAAAGTTCTTTGCCTATTTTGACTTGCCCAGTGCCGAAGCCAAGCAGGCCTTCCTCAAGCAAGTGCCTGCTGCAGTCATTGCAGAAGCAGAACAGGTGGAAAAAGAAGCGGATGAGGCCGTGCGGCTGCAGGAACTGCAGGTGAAAGAAGCGGAAAGCAAAAGCGAAATAAGCAAAGCCCTGCAGGAAGTCAAGCGTGCTCCTGAGCAGCCCGAGCAGTAATCTTTTTCAGTTCTCTTCATTTTTTCCGGTCCTCTTTTACACAACCTTTAAACACCCTTCTTTCTCATCGTGCTCTAAAAATGGGTGAGTACGATCAGCTCCAGGGAGGCGAAAGCATTTACGATGCATATATGCGTGCTCAGGTTCTGCCCATTGCGCAAAAAATTGGCCTTTCCCCTTTTATCGCTGCAGCCATTCGCCAGCCTTCTAGCGAAAAGATAGCCAACAGGACTATTGCTCTTGAGCAAAAATTAGTGCCCTATGCGGGCGTTGTTCCGAAAAGTGTTCTGGATCTTCCTCTTTCCCTCAGCCCTAAAGCTGAGATTTTGGCCGACGGCCGCGTCGTTGCTTCTTTTCCCGGGCTGAACATCTCTCCGGAAACGGTTCTGCGCCTGGCCGATGGCTCGTTTTACACTGTTGATCCGCAGCGCTTTGAGACCCTCAAATGTTATCGCGTGAAGCATAACCGCATGCTCGGCCCGCACAAAGGCGGCATTCGCTGGCATCCGCAAGTGACTCTCGACTTGTTGAAAATCCTTTCTGCGGAGATGACTTTCAAAAATGCGGTCGTGGAATTACCGCTGGGCGGCGCCAAAGGAGGCATCAAAATAGATCCGCACAAATATTCCGAGAATGAATTGCGGGCAATTACTGAAGCCTATGTAGACGGCTTTAAAAATGACATCGGGCCAGAACAAGACATTCCTGCTCCGGACGTGGGCACGGACTCAAGGATTATGTCGTGGCTCTACCATGCCTACCGCAAAGCACATCGGGACGATCCTTCCCCGCGATTGAAAGCTGTCGTTACCGGCAAGCCGCTTTCTGATGGCGGCATCGAAGGGCGGGTGAAAGCTACCGGCTATGGTCTTTTATACTGCCTTGAAGAATACTTCAAAGAAAATAACACACCTCTCACCGGAAAAACTTTTCTTATTCAAGGCTTTGGCAATGTCGGCTCCTGGACCGCAGAATACATTGCCACACACGGCGGCAAAGTGCTTGCCATTCAGGATGCCTATGCTACTTTGTTCGATGAAAAAGGCATTGACATTACCGCTCTCTTGGACTATACGGCACAGCCCGCGAATAAGCGGAAGACGATCAAAGGATTTGAAGGACGAAAAGAAATCTCGGCTGCAGAGTTCTTTGAACTGCCCGCTGACGGCTTCATTCCCGCAGCATTGGGAAACGTGATAACCGGCGATGTGGCTGAAAAGCTGTGCGTTTCTTTTGTTGCCGAGGGGGCGAATAATCCTACTACTGCTGAAGGGGACAAAGTACTTCGCCAGCGAGGCATCCCTGTCATTCCCGATATTGTCGCAAATGCCGGTGGCGTCATCGTCAGCTTCTTTGAATGGAGCCGGAACATGGGTTTTGAGTATCACTTGCGCAGCGAAGCTGACGTTCTGCAGGAATTAAGAAGGCGGATTGTTGCTAATTTTCAGCTGGTACGCCATGTAGCGAAGAACCGAGCTGCCAACGGCCACTACTCCAGCAAAGAATTTCTCGTCGGTGAAGAGCTCAGCATGCGGGAAGCTGCCTTCGTCATCGCTTTGAAGCGGTTGGAGAAGCGCTATCTGGCAGAAGGCCTCTTTCGCTAACGCCGCTTCAGGAGATACGCTCCCCCCATTCATTTTTTTCTTGCTAAAAAGCCCCTGTTCAGAACTTTACCAGAAAGTTTATAAAGTGCTATTCGGTCGACATTTTAGCGTTTTGTCGACGATAAACAAAATTTTTTTTCACACCACAAATGGATACTATTTCCCCGCCCGTGGACAGCACTGCGCAGCCCGGAGTACCTCCTATTGGAGCTCCCGGCGAAGCGGGGTTTTCTTCCCAAATTATCCCCCGCATCATCGAGCAGGAGATGAAAGAAGCGTACGTCACGTACGCCATGTCTGTCATTGTCGGCAGAGCATTACCGGACGTCCGCGACGGCCTGAAGCCGGTCCATCGGAGAATTCTCTATGCCATGTATGACTTGGGCATGCTGCATACCAAGCCCTTCAAGAAATGCGCCCGTATCGTGGGGGAAGTTCTCGGTAAATATCATCCGCATGGTGATATGGCTGTGTATGATGCCTTGGTGCGTATGGCGCAGGATTTCTCGCTGCGCTATCCCCTTATCGCCGGCCAGGGAAATTTTGGGTCCATTGACGGAGATAATGCAGCGAGCATGCGGTATACCGAAGCCCGGCTGAGCAAAATTGCCGAAGAGATGCTGAAAGATCTGGAAAAAGAGACGGTTGCTTTCCGGGAAAATTTTGACAGCTCCCTGAAAGAGCCAGAGGTGCTGCCCAGCGTCCTACCCAACTTGTTGGTGAATGGCTCTTCGGGCATTGCCGTCGGCATGGCCACGAACATTCCGCCCCACAACCTGAAAGAGGTGTGCCAGGCCCTCATTGCGCTCATCGAGAATCCGGCCTTGCCGCTGGCCGAACTGCTGGGAATGCTGCCTGCACCCGATTTTCCGACGGGCGGCGAAGTGCTCTGTGGCAACGGCCTGCTCCAGGCGTACAGCACGGGCAGGGGCAAGGTGACGATTAAAGCAGTTTCTCATATGGAAGGGGATAAGATAATTTTCACGGAAATTCCTTACCAGGTCGGCAAAGAGGATCTCATCAAGCAGATTGCCGACCTCGTCCAGAACAAGACCATCACGGGCATTCGCAACATTAACGACGAGTCTGACCGGGAAGGCATTCGCATGGTCATCGACCTGAAAAAAGATGCCGACCCGCAAGTCGTGTTAAACCAACTGCACACCTATAGCCGCCTGAAAGTTTCTTTTGGCATCACCTTGCTGGCTCTCGTCGACAACCAGCCCCGAGTGCTGGGGATTCGGGATATGCTGCAGCATCACGTTACGCATCGCCACGACGTCATTACGCGGCGGACGCAGTACGATTTGCAGCAGGCCTTGCAGCGGGTGCATATCCTGGAAGGATTGCTGTTGGCCTTAGCACACATAGAGGATATTATCGCCGGCATCAAAAAGCAGCGGACCGCGGAAGAAGCTCGGGAATTTTTAATGGCCACCTACTCGCTTTCCCTCGAACAGGCCAAAGCTATTTTGGACATGCGCCTGCAGCGCCTGGCTTCCCTGGAACAGGAGAAGATAAAAGAAGAGCATGGGGGGCTGCTGCTGGACATTGAAAACTATCGTTCCATTCTCGGATCCGAGCAGCGGCTGCTGGATATGATCAAAGACGAGCTGCGCTTCCTGGCGGAAACGTATGGCGATGAACGGCGCTCCAGAGTTATGCCTGGCGATGATGATGAGGAAGCTTTCGATATGGAAGCCCTCATTCCGGACGAACAAGCTGTCGTTACCATGACCCATTCTGGCTACATGAAGCGGCTTCTCCTCGGAACATACAAAGTGCAGCATCGCGGCGGGAAAGGGGTTAAAGCAGCAGGCACCAAAGAAGAAGATGTTGTTTCTGAATTGTATGTAGCTTCTACGCACGACTACCTTCTCTGCTTTACCGATCAAGGGCAATTATACTGGCTGAAAGTATATCAGGTCCCGGAAGCCAGCCGGCAAGCCACGGGAAAGCATGTTGCTAACCTTCTTTCTCTCAGTGCGGGTGAGAAAGTAACCGCTGTTATCCCGGTTCGGGATTTCACAACGGGATATTTAATTATGGCGACGAAGAAAGGGATTATCAAAAAAACTGCTTTGGAGGAATTTTCCCGACCGCGGCAAGGCGGTATTCGCGCCCTCTTTTTGGAGGAAGACGACTCCCTGGTGCACGTGCGGGCTACCACCGGTGATAAAGAGATTCTTCTTGCCACGAAAAATGGCTCCGCAAACCGCTTCTCAGAGAAAGATGTTCGCCCCATGGGCAGGACGGCGTATGGGGTGCGGGGCATCCGCCTGGACGAGGGTGATGCTGTGATGGGCATGATCACTGTTGCAGAGGGCTTGAACATCTTGACGATAACGGAGCAGGGCTATGGCAAGCGCACGCCGGTTGCTGAGTATCGCCTCTGCCGGCGCGGCGGCAAGGGAGTAACGAACATCAAAATAACCGAAAAGAACGGGCCGGTGAAAGCGGTCATGCTGGTCGACGGCAAAGAGGGGCTTATGCTGGTTTCGCAGCAGGGGCAGGGCATCCGCATCCGCTGTTCGGAAGTGCCGATCATTGGCCGCGCGACGCAAGGGGTGCGGGTCATGCGCTTAGATGCAGGAGATAAAGTTGCGGCGGCAGCGAAAATTCTCGGGGAAGAGGCTGCAGAGAGCCCGGTGTCAACAGGAGAGGTAACCGTATAAAACTCAAATAATGGACATTCTTTTGCTGACGACCCCCGGACTGGAATCTCTGGCAGCTCGGGAAATGCAAGAGCTCTTTGCTGCGGACACGCAGCTGTTTCCGCAGCTGGTGCGCAGCGCTCTGCCTGCGGCGAAAGAAGTGGTGCGGCTGGCCTACCACGCACAAGCGATTCGGAGAATTGCCCTGCCTTTTGCGCAGTGGAAAGAGCGCGGGAAGTTCCGCCTGCTTTCGGACTTTATGGAGATAGCCTCTTTTTTCCCGGCGGCTTTTCCCTGCCGTATTGATGTCGAGCTAGTGCACGGGCAGGAGAAACGTTCAGCGCTTTTCAAGAAAGTGGTGCAGGAATTTTTTCCCCTGCTGGAGAAAGAAGGAAAAACGGCCGTTGTTGACTACCGGCGTCCAGCACTGGTTCTCGTTGTCATTCCCGTCGAGAAAGAATACCTGCTCTGCCTGGACCCCGGTGGCGTGGAATTGAACAGCCGCGGCTATCGGCTCTTTGCGCACCAAGCCAGCTTTAAAGGTGATCTCGGCTATTTCTTTGTGCGGGCTTCCCGTTTTCAATGGGGCGAGAAACTGTTAGTGGGGTTTAGCCGCGATGGAGTACTGGCAATTGAAGCAGCACTCTATGCAGCGCAGCGTCCGGTGCATACTCCCGAACGGACCAATTTTCTGTTCAAGAACAGCCCGCTGTTTCAAGATATTCTTTCTGCAGAATCGCTGCAGCCTCTTTCTGCACCGGCTTCAGCTTTTCCCATCTCTGCTTTCGATTCCAGCCTGCCCAACCTTAAAGCGGCAAAGAAAAATGCCCGGCTGGCGGGAGTTACGGATTGTATCGAGATTACCAAGTGTCAACTCGAAGACCTGGAGTTGCGCTTTGCACAGAATGCTTTCGATAGGCTGATTTTCCACATCACCTCAAAAGACGAAGAGAGGCTCAATGAACTGTACTACCAAGCCAAAGCGCTGCTGAAGAAAGGAGGAACCTTGCTGTTGATCAGCCGGGACAAGTGGGACCCGACTTTTCCGGAAGAATTTACTTTGCTCTCTCGAGAGCTGTTCAAGCGGGGGGATAGTGCTTTGCAGTGGATAGTGCTGGAGAAAACAGCAGAAGTTCGGGAAAAAGATCATCCCCACGCAAAAGTTTCTCATTCATAAAGGGAAAGTATTTATAACGCTTCTTCTTTTCTTTTCCTATGGTCAGCTTTCCCGAGCTCCGTTCCCGCATCCAGGAATATTTCTCTTTTTCCAGAAAAGAGCTTCTGCCACTGGTGGCCGCTATTTTCATCATGGCTTTCATCTTTTCCTTCCGCGATTGGGGTGGGGAGCAGCTCGACGTGTCTCTCGGCGTGGCGCATCTGTTCTTGGCACTCATCATTGTGGCCATCTCTTTTTTCATCCGTTTCTCTTGGCAGAAAATCTATGCGTTGAGCCAAGGCTATCGGGCGACAGTCAAAGTCTGGTGGCTGGGTTTGATTATCGCTTTGCTTGTCGCTTTCATTTCCCTGGGCCGGTTGCCTTTGGTGCTTATCGGCACGGTTGCTGTGGCTTTTTTAGAACGGCAGCGTCTGGGAGAATTTCGCTATGGATTTTCTTATGAACAGAATGGGCGCATTGCTTTCTGGGGAATGGCAGCGAATTTGGTCTTGGCCATTCTCTTTGCAGTTGGCTTGTACTTTTCCCCAGACAGCTATTTCTTCTCCAAAGGCGTACTGCTCAATCTGGCGATGGCGTTTTTTTCTCTGCTGCCATTGCCGCAGCTGGATGGCTTAGCGATATTCTTCGGGTCGCGGGTCTTATACGGCATGGCTCTCGGCATGGTGCTCTTAGCCGGTGTGCTGCTGTTGACGGGAACGACTCTCGGCCTGATTCTGGCGGTGGTGCTGGCAAGCGGTGCAGGCATTTTCTTGCTGCTCACGCGGTCGGGGAAATAGCTGCTCAGCATAATTCGGGCTGGTTCAGATAGTTTTCTTTTTGGAACGCTTGTCCGAACGTGAACAAGTACCCTCGTTTTTTGTTTATGCTGATCGAGAGAAAGCCAGTATGCGAAGATCCACTATTCTGAAAAGAACTCCGAAACCGAGAACTTTATATAAAAGCGTCGTCTGGATGTTTCCTTATGACCATGAGTAAAAGGGATGTGGAAAAGCGCCTGCGTGATTCCAAGGGCGATCTGGCCATCTTGGAAGCCAAATGCAAAGATGGAAGCGGAACCAAAGAAGATTATATTGCTTTGGCAAAATTAAGGAAGAAATTAAGATAACAGCTTTTTTCTCAACCAGAAAGTCCAAGCCGCAATCTTTAAAAGTAGGCTCTGCTCTTAGAGGTTCATGGCTCCCGAAAAGAAAGTCTACAACGCCAAAAGTGTTGTCATTAGCCGCAAGCCCGGCGCTGATCATCCTGAAGGGCTCTGGTCCGCATTCATCGGCCTGTTCACTGAGAACAATCCGCATCTCAAAGGCCGCGCGCCTTTTGAAGTGCTGGACATCAAAGACACGGAAAAAGTCCGCATCCGCGATCTCCGCAATATTTCTTTTTATCTCAGGGGCAATGATCTCGTCATCAACAACCTGGAATCGGTGACGATCGAGAAAGAAAAGAATATCGTGACGCTGACGGGGAAGCAGAGGTTGTGAAACTTTTTTTCAACTTTCCTCGGTAATAGCAATTCAATGCGGAGGCATGAAAATGGTAAAAAATGATTTAGAATGTAGGTTAATACTTGGCCCAGAAATGAGAAAACTATTTGAGGGTCTTATGAGAAAAACAGGGCTCAATTCATCGAGGGTATTTGGTGAAGCATTAGCTATGTACGCTTATGCAGTTCAGGGACTAGAGCAAGGCAAAGGAATGAACTGTTCAGACGGAAAAGAATCAAGTAGATTGGTTGGATATGGGGGTATTCTTGGCACATATAGATCTCGTACGGATAACGAGGGCAAGAAATAGTTTGTCCGGCTCATAAATCATGCCCCCACTCGAAAACATCGCTTTATTCGACCTGGACGGAACGTTAGCAGATTATGATGGAGCCATGCTTCGGGATTTACAAGTGCTGGCTGCGCCTGGTGAACTGGTGTATTCTCTGTATCACGAAGACCTTCCCACTCATATTGAAGCGAGGAAAAATGCCATCTCCCGGCAGCCGGGCTGGTGGTCAAATCTAGAGGAATTAACGCTCGGCTTCGCTGTTCTGCGGGAATGTGTTGCTCTCAACTTTCAGATTCATATCCTGACGAAAGGCCCGCGCAGCAAGCCGGCGGCCTGGAAAGAGAAAGTGGAATGGTTCCAGCAGCACGTGCTGCCTCTGGCTCCTGAAGCAGACATCACCATCACCCAAGACAAAGGCCTCGTCTACGGGAAAGTTCTGGTTGACGATTTTCCGCTGTATATGCTGCGCTGGCTGGAACATCGCCCTCGCGGATTGGGGATTATGCCGCTGAGCGAGCAAAACCAAGGCTTTTCTCATCCGAATGTTGTTCTGTACGACGGCAGCAATCTGTTGGAAGTCCGCAAACGGTTAGAAGAAGCGTATGCACGGCAGGCGGGTATTTCTGCGCTCACCAAAGATATTTAAATCTCCCCCCTTCCGTCCTCTTCCATGCTTCGTGACTTCACGCCTCGCCTCTATCAGCAGACCATCCTCGGCACGGCCGCCCAGTTTAATACGTTAGTCGTCCTGCCCACTGGCTTAGGAAAAACTGCTATAGCACTGCTGCTCACTGTCCAACGGCTGCATTTCTATCCCGCATCGAAAATTCTTTTTCTCGCTCCGACGAAGCCGTTATGCGAGCAGCATGCGGAAACTTTCAAGAAACATCTGGATATCCCGCCGGAAAAAATAGTGGTGTTTACCGGTAGCCTGGCCCCGGAAAAACGTGCCGTCCAATGGAAAGCAGCGCAGATCATTATCAGCACGCCGCAGACGGTAGAAAATGATTTGATTAATAATCGAGTTGCTTTCGAAGATGTCAGCCTGCTGGTTTTCGACGAAGCGCATCATGCCACGGGTGATTATGCCTATGTCTGGCTGGCGGAGCAGTATGAGACGCGGGCTCGCTATTCTCGTATCCTCGCCTTAACTGCTTCTCCCGGCAGCACTTTGGAAAAAATCAAGGAAATTTGCCAAACATTGAAGATTGAGAAAGTGGAAGTCCGCACCGAAAAAGATCCGGATGTGCAGCCGTACGTGCAGACGATCAAGAAAAACTGGATTCCCATCGATTTTCCCGAAGAGTTTAGGAAAGTGCAGCAACTGCTCCTGCTGTGCAAGAAATCAAAACTATTAGAGATGCAGAAGCTGGGCTTTGCGTCCTCTGCCGAGCTGCGCAAAGGTGACCTCTTATTGTTGCAAGGGGATATGCAAAAGCAAATCTCTTCCGGTGACCGCTCCTTTGAGCTGCTGCGCTCCATCTCCCTCGCTGCGGAAGCCTTGAAAGTCGAGCATGCCTTGGAGCTGTTGGAAACGCAGGGGTTGCCACAGCTTTTTTCTTATCTGGATAAAATCCGGCAGGAATCCCGCACCAGCCCAGTGAAAGCCGTCAAAAATCTGGTTATCGACGAGCACTTCAAAGGCGCTTTGGCGTTGACGGAACAACTCATCGAAAAAAATATTCCGCATCCCAAGCTGGAAAAGCTCTTGGGGATGGTGCAGGAAACGCTGCAGCAGCAGCCCCAAGCGAAAATCATTGTCTTCACGCAATTTCGCTCTTCTGCGGATCTCATTCAAAAAAAGCTGGAGGCTCAGAAGATCTCCACCCATCTCTTTCTCGGCCAGGCCAAGAAAAACGGCCAGGGCTTTTCGCAGAAGCAGCAGAAAGAAATTCTGGAACAGTTCCGTGCTGCCGCTTTCAACGTGCTGATCTCTACGTCCGTCGGAGAAGAAGGCATCGACATTCCCAAAGTTGATGAAGTCATCTTTTACGAGCCGGTTCCGTCAGCCATCCGCACCATCCAGCGCCGGGGCAGAACGGGAAGGCTGGAGCAGGGCGAAGTGAATTTTCTGGTGACTTCGGGCACGCGCGATGAAGCGTACCGCTGGACGGCCCATCACCGCGAAAAGCGCATGTATCGTACGTTAGAGCAGATTAAGAAAGAAAGCGCTTTCCTGCAGGCGGCAAATAAGAATATCACCTTGGATTCTTTTATTCCGGAAAAACAAAGCGTCGCCATACTTGCGGATCATCGCGAAAAAGACAACAAAGTCGTCAAAGAGCTTATTGGTTTAGGGCTTTCAGTAAAAACGGCGCAGCTGCAGGTTGCTGATTACGTACTCTCGGGCACCGTCGGCGTGGAACTGAAAAAAGTGCCGGACTTTGTGGCTTCCATAATTGACGGCAGGCTGCTTGATCAAGTCCGGGAGCTCAAGCAGAATTTTGATAAAGCCGTCGTCATCATCGAAGGGGAAGAAGATATCTATGCTGTCCGCCAAGTGCACGCCAATGCCATCCGGGGCATGCTGGCAGCGATTGTGCTGGATTTTCATGTGCCGATACTGTATACTAAGAATCCTCGCGATACCGCGCAGCTCTTGGCGGTCATGGCCAGGCGGGAGCAGGACAAAGACCGCGATTTTTCCTACCATGCCCGCAAGCCGCGGACCGAACAGGAGCAGCAGGAGTTTATCGTTTCTTCCTTGCCGGGACTGGGGGTGCAGACGGCCAGAAGATTGCTGGAGACTTTTGGCAGCATCAAAGCGTTAGTGAATGCCTCGCGCCAAGAGCTGCTGGAGATTGAAGGCATCGGAGAGAAGACGGCGGATAAGATTCTGGGGTTGTTTGTGTTGCCGTATCAGAAGAAGAAAGAATAAAAAAAATAAGAAAGAAGTAGTTCAAAACACTTCCTTCTTCAACAGCTTCTTTTCTACGCTCCATTTGCCGCTGCCGTAGACGAGCAGCACCAGGAAAGCCGCAAAGAACAGCCACGCTGGGTCTCCGCCATTCAAGAGGGGCAGCCAACTTTGCTGGCGATGCACCATGACGTACGCCACAGCCATCTCCAACGCGCCAACACCCGCTGCCAATCGCGTGAAGAAGCCTAGCAATACGGCCAAGCCGCCGAAAAACTCAATAACTCCAGCCAATCCAAAAAGGCTGGCCAAAGCAACTGCACCACCGCCATTCACGCCCCCGAACCAGCCGAAGAGCTTCTGCCCGCCATGGAGCATAAACCCGAAGCCGACCAGAACGCGGAACAGGACGTATAAAACGTCACCATATTTCTGAACTTTTTTTTCGCATAAACCCATTATATCCACCTCCATTCGCACTTTTTTTATTGAAAAAGACGTATCTTCTTTTTAAAGATTTGGAGACGGCAGAAGAACAATAATTCTTTAGCTTTTTATTGTATTTTCATGTTCATCGTATCTTTCCGGCCTGCCATTCTTTCAGGAGCAGCCGGGCTGCCGCTTCACTGTCCGGAAAGCCGCCTTTCCGCACTTTTTTAAATTTCTTTGCCAGCGCTTCTAAAATCTCTTCCGGCTCCTCTTCCTGCAGGCTATAGTGTGTTCTGATACGCTCTTTTTCGTCCGTAAGGAGCTGCAGCGCCGCCGTTTCCGGATCACGCAGCTTTCCGTAATCCACTGCTCCGATTTTCACGTAACGGGCCGCTTCCAGCCCTTCTTTGGCCCGCTCTTCCCGGGGAAAAACACCGGGGGTGTCGAGAAGCAATATCTTGGGGCTGACGCGAATTCTTTGCATCCCTTTCGTAAAGCCGCTTTCCGGAGAAACGCGAGCCGCATGCCGCCCCGCCAAAGCATTGATCAGCGACGATTTCCCCACATTGGGATAGCCCACTATGCCGATAGTTATTTTTTCTCCTTTTCCGATTTCCAGCAGTTTCTTTTTTAGGATGGTTGTTCCCCACTTCTCGGTGCTGGAGATGAACACAGACGGCTGGAGCTGGTGGGCAGCCTGCTGCACCTCTTCTTTGGGCACCAGATCGCATTTGGTGATGACATACAGGAGTTTCTTCCCTAAGCGGCGTACTTTTTCTTCCAGCGCTTTTTGCCGTGAGGCCGCAATCTCTCGCGCATCCAGCACTTCGATGACAATATCTGCCAGCCGCAGCACGATATTCACATGTTCCCAGGAGGTCATGGCAGAGCTTCAGTTTCTTAACCTATAAAAATCCTCCTTCGGAAAACTGCTCATGGTGTTTTCGAAAGCCTTTCCGCGGCATCTTCCGGGCAGCTCTTCACCCGTTTGGGAGGAAATTACTCTCAGCGAAGAAGAAGAGCAAGAGGCCGAAGAAAAATGCCAGCGGGATAACTTTCGCCTGCTGGATGCCTCCTTGCAGGAAGCCAAGGCACTCGCCATAAAACATGGGATAAACAGTGGTGCGAATGTAACCAGAATGGCTATTGCCCTTTTCGAGAAAAAAGCTTCGCATCAGGTCTTCTGGAAAGAGAAGAAAGCGAAGGAGAAGTTTGAGCGTCAGTGTGAACTGCTGAGTAAACAATAACTTATGCCCGTCGTCCCTGCTTCACCATCCTTTCAAACCCTTCCGCCTCTTTCCGCGTATTGAAGAACAGGGAATGCTTCCGCCCTTTTTTCGTTACCACATACCCGCCGAGAAAGACTTTGTCGACTTTATGGTGCAGGACGTCCCGCAGCGGAATTTTTTCTGTGACAGTTTTCCGGAGCGTTTTCTTGACGACATGCAGATGCTTTCCGCGGACCGCATAGTGCGCCTCGGCGCGGCTGATTTTCTGGACAACAACAGACAGCACGCCATAGATGATGAGAAAGAGAAAAGCATAGAGCATCGCCAGCGCCCCATCGCCAAGCTGGAAGAAAGTTACGAGAAAGATCAGCACCGTTAAGAACGCCACAAAGAGCACTTCCACGCGCAGGAACTGTATCTCTTTTGCGGGAAATTTCCACTGCAACGTATTCCGTCGTGCCATGCTTTCCTCACGGCTTCATGATGGGGGCTTTGGTCATGCTGACAATCGATGCAATAAGCATCGCTCCAAAGATAACCATGAAAATGAGCCCGTAACTGGCACTTTGTGGATACACCAAATACGCTGAAATCAAAAATCCCAGAATGGCGAGCACCATGAAGCTGCTTTTCAGGGGCACGGCGTGCCATTTTCTATTTTTTGGTGCTGCACTCTTTCTTTGCCGACGCTTGGCCATGACTATCACCTCTTTACTGAGCAGAAAGAGGAGAAAGTTTTTAAAGGTTTTTATGGTTTTAGAAATTTCTGTATGGCTTTCTCTGCACTTTTCCGTTTCTTCTGATGCTCTTTCAAGAATGCCGTCAGTTTCCCAATCGCCAACTGCTTTAGCTCGCCGGTGAGCAACTTTCCCGCGCGATAATCTTTCTCGATTTTTGCCAGCTTCTTATCATCCGGCTCTAATCCGTAGCGCAGCATCTGGAACGCCACGTCGATGTCCGGATTTCCCCCTTTTTTGCGGTGCTCTTCAATCGTGGCCTGCCCGCCTGAAAAAGCATACTTTTGCACTTTGCGTGCAGCCTCTTCCGGCATGTCGGTCAGGGCAATGTATGACGTTGGATCAGAAGACGACATCTTGTCTCCTTTCAGCCCGGGCATGAAGCGATGGTACGTCGAGCTTAATGGCAGGAACTTCCATTCTTTGATGCGCTGCGCCATGTCCCGTGCTAAGCGCACGTGGGGGTCTTGGTCGATGCCGACGGGAACGACGACGGACAGCGGGCCTTCGAACTCCGGCAGCTGGGGGTGCAGCATGTCCGAGGCCTGCAGCAATGAGGAGACCATTTTTCCCGGAGTGATTTCCCCGTACACCGCCTGGAACTCATTAAATGTCACGTGCCGTGCCAGCAGGTTAGCCAGCCGGTAGTAGGCATTGGCTTTCTTCCCGTCGGGAGAACGTGCCGATTGGAAATAAAAATCGCATTTTTTTAGGTCTAAGCCCAGTGCCACGTAGTTAGTAAGATATTCCGTAAGAGCCACATCCCGCAAGGCTTTCAGATCGGGATTTCGGGAATTGTAGGCTTCGACGTCCGCAACGGTAACATACACTTTCGCGCCCAGCTGCTGGTAGAAAACCATCTGCTCCGCCACCATCTTGTGGCCAAAGTGGAACTTGCCGCTGGGCATCAGGCCCGTCATCATGGCGAAAGGCTTCTTCTGTTCGACTGCTTCGGCGATCTGCTTAAAATCCCGGTGGGCAAAGACGATGCCTCTCCGGAAAAGCACCTGCTTTTGGAAAGCTTTGGGCAAGAATCGCAGCGGCTGCAGGCCGAACTCGTTCAGCAGCTTCTCATAATCCACTTTTCCCTGCACTTCCCAGGGGGTTATTTTTGCTTTCTCCGGCATGGGAAGCAGGTGCACGAGCGTCTTTATATATTTTATTCCAGAGTTCTTTTGCCGCCCGCTCCAGGACGGCTTTCAAATTCTCCACATCTTCCGCATTATAGGCGATAAGCCGCTCCAGCACTTCTTTATCGCCCGATGCCAAAAACTGCTCCCAGAGTTCTACCGGGCTGAGATACAAATGCTCTGGCCGCCGCAGGTTGAGCATTTTCTCCACTTCTTTCAGCCCGCCGTTCCAGCCCAGCTTGCTGCACAGCGGCTTCAGGTCGATGTGCGGCACGTTCAGTCCTACTGAGTATTGCCGCTTCAGCTTCCGGAGGTCAAATGCCGCACCGTTAAACGTCACGAGCAGCTTATAGCGCCGCAATTCTTTCTCCAGCAGCTCTTTTTCAAGATTCACGCCGCGGACAAAAGTCTTGGTCGTAAAATAATCAGAAAGGCTGACGATGACAATCCGCCCATAGCCATCCGTTTCAATGTCCAGAAAGCCGCAGGCGTCACGGAACGTGTCATAGAGCCTCCACATCTCTTTTGTCGGAAGCTTTCCGAGAAAATAGGCCGAGTTTTCCTCGAGCAGCGCTGTTTGTGCCTCGTGCAGCTTTCGGTCAAAATACCCTTTCTTTTCCGGAGCAATTCCCCTGATGCTCTTGGTCTGAAGAAAATCCTGCCAGTCATGGATACCTTGCTTCCAGAGCACTTTCTCTTTTCCCGAGCGGATGCTTTCCAGAAAAACGAAGGAGTTGCGGATCATCTCTTTTTCTCTTTTCAATCTGCAGCTAATAGCAAATTTCTTCCTGAACGGCGTCAAGGATTGCGGTAATATCACTCTCTCTCCCTGTGCCGAGTAAGCGCTTCCCGGTTTCTTTCAGCAGCGCTCCGTAATAACAAAATAATTGGCGCTCTTTTTTTTCCGCAGCATCGCTATGCTCCAGCAATTGCTCTGGCGGCACGTCCCCCAAACAGGTATGCCCCAGCACATAGCGTAATCGGGTGATAAGCCCGCTGTAGAGTTTGCGCACTCTCCCCAACTCATAGAACAGATCTTCATTGCTCAAGCTCTGCAGCATTTTTTCGAGCTCTTCAGATTCTGCCCCGCCCTCCAGCGGGATTAACGCTGTTTCTTCTTGCTGGCCTGCCATGGGTTAGACCTCAATGACCATTTTTTTGGCTTGGAGATTAAGGGAAATCACGCTCTTCTCTCTCTGCAACCCTTCTTTCACCGCTTCCCAGCCTTTTTCCTGCTTTATCTGCTTTACTTTCTGCAGAAGCTCCTGCACTGGAGCATATTCTTCGTAGAGCCGCTCTCCTTTTTTTGTTTCCGTCATTATCTTTTCCTGCAGTCCGGCAATCATTGCTTCCTGCTGGGCAATCATTCTTCTGAGCACGGCAATTTTCTGCTCATATGGCGAGGGCTTTTTGCGTTCTTCTTGTTGGGAAAGCAGCTCGCCATACGTTGCCGTTTCCCGTATTGGCGTTTTTCCTTGCAGCGGAAAAGGAGTTATTTCCCCATCGTATTGATAGCCTCGCGGATGCTGCAGCTCTCGCAGGATCTCTTGCCAGGAATTGAAAATGGTCTTGGCTTCTTTTTCCGATACGTCTTTTGGTGTCATCTTTTTATCAATGCCTGCTCGTGCACAGAGCTCTTCGGCGTATACCCCCCCCAAGCCTAAATTGGTAGCCAAAGCCGCGGCCAGATTTTTTTTCTCACTCTTCAGCAAAAGCTCTTTTAGCTGTTTTTCCGTGAGTTCTTTCCAATTAATGCTCGGCGTGGGGAAGACATATTTTTCGTTTACTTTGATAGTGCGGTCTTTCCAGCGCTGCTGCTCCAGAACACCGACGATGCTCCAATGCTCATCGGTGAGAATAACATTCCCTTTGGCAAATAATTCCACAATGAGAAAATAACGCCCTTCTTTTTCCAGCGTGAATACAACTATCCTTTCCGCATCCTGCTGCAGCAGCTCTTTCAGCGTGGCATTATCGAGATATTTCCGCAGCTGCAGGCAGAAACTGAAAGGCTGCAGGGGTGCTTCTTTCTGCTCAGCAAGAAACATACTTCTTCCGGAGATAATCTTCAGGAGCCGCTTGCCTTGCTGCGGCATATGGATCTGCAAAAGGAGCTCTTTCTTCTCCGGCTGATAAATCTGGGCAATCTTTCCCCCCACCAGAAATTGTAGTTCCTGCATCAGTGCAGCTAATCCCAGAGAAGAGATAGTTTTTGGCGGCATGGTTGCGTGCACGATTATCGGAAAAAAAAGCGCGGGGAGGGACTTTCGCGTACTCAGCACGAACCTGAGCACTACTCGAACCCTCGAATGATCGCTGACTTCTGGTCATTGCCCGGAAAGGGCTCATCCTAGCGGATCTGCAGGCGATTGCCTTGGCCGCTTGGCTACCCGCGCTTCTGAGCAGTCCGAGGGAAGATATTTTATAAGGTTTTCGAGCCTAACTGGGAAATGAGCCTGGGCAATTCTCTAAAAGAAGAAAAATATGCATCCGCGCCCGGAATATCTGTGCAGGCAATGAATCTCATTCCTGCGGCTTTGGCAGCTTCCCCGTCGACGGGAGAATCGCCGATATACACCGCTTCTTTGCTCATTACTCCTAATCGTTTTATTGCCGTAAGCAAAGGCTCGGGGTGAGGCTTCCTCTGCACCACGTCTTCAACTGCAACAATGATCGAAAAATAGTCTCTGACGGGAGCGACGGTAAAATAGCTTTCCACACCGATCCGACGGCGGCTCGTCACTAAAGCCAGAGAAAAGGTTTTGGAGAGTTCCCGAACGACTTGGAGCGAATGCTCGGGAACTTTCTGCAATTCTGTCGGATAGCGGACCGTATTTCCCACCGCTAAGAGCCGCTCGACTTCTTGCGTCGGTTTATCAGCAGCTAAAGTACGCAGGGCATCGCTCATGCTCAAATGGAAACATTTTCTGATGCTTTCTTTGGGAGGAATGCCGTATCCAACGGCTTGGAAAATCCGCTGAAAAAAAGCGATATGTGCTTCAGAAGAATCAACCAGCGTTCCATCCACATCAAACAGAATTGCTTTGATCACGGTACGAAAAACTTTCCTTACCCCTGCATCGCCCATTTCACGTACGCATAGAGTATAACAGACAATTCCACCAGCCGCTTGTTCGTTTCGTAAGCCCGTTCAATGCCTTTTCGGACTACTTTTATCTGCTCATGAACCCCTTCAGCTTCCTGAAGCTTTTCAGGCGCAAGACGCAGCCTGATGCGGTCAAAGTTCAGCTTCTTGAGCTCTTCTTCCAAAGTGATGTGGAAAAAAAAGCCTTTCACCATGCTCTCGTCGAGATCATTCATTCTGGTCGTATGGGCTTCGTGAATAAGGCCCTGGCTGGCGAAGCGGAGATCTTTGCTGCGCAACAGGCGCTGGAACAGCAGGCTCAGCTGCTCGTTGCTCTGCTGCTTATCAACGGGTGATCGCAGCCCGGGGATGCGATTCAGGACCATGGTAAACTCTCCCGCAAAGGACTGCTGCAGCCACTCCTGCAGCCCTTCGGCAAAGGCGATGTTTTGCTGCAACGGTGCAGCAATCTCTTCCATCATTTTCAGCGTCCGCTCTAAGTTGATGCTTTCATACAAGAAGTCTTTGCGCTGCAGCAAGGCGCTGACTTTTCCTGCTACTGAAGGAATCAGCTCTGCCGCTTGCTTCATCACCGTGACATCAGTGCCGGTAATCAGCAACGGAGAAAGTTCAGCGTGCATCTGCTCGGGAAGAAGCGGCAGCCGCTTGCTTCCTCTCACTTGCCGCAATAAGGACACGCACTCAATGTCCGCGTTTTTCTGATTTAAATCGCCGAGCTTATGGATGTGGAGCATCATGGTTCTGTTCTTCCTCTTTTGTCTATTTCTCCAAGCGGTCGTCTTTCCCACAGTACGGGCACGCTAAGCGGTGCAATAAGCCTACTTTGGCCTGATCCACGCGGAAAGAATAATTGCAGCGGTTACAGCGGTACAGCTTGGGCTGCGCCGGTGGAATATTCTTGATGGGCGCTTTTGGTGGGCCTTGTTTTACGGTCTGCTTCAGCTCATTACAGCAGGTATCGCAGACCAGCACGTTGACATCTTTTCCTTTTTCTCGGGGGTACAAGCGCACTCTTTCTAAGGGCACAACCGCTTTACAGCGTTCGCAGGTCCGTACCCGGCGGATATCCATATTCCCACCTCGCGGCAAAACTCGACTCTCCTCCTTTTTGCCTTCTCCTCTGGTTGGCGGGTTATTTAAGCTTATCTTTTGTAGAGAAGGAGAATCCATTTGCGGGACCTTCTCTGATTTGAAGAACATATTTCTCAGCCATTGCATACCCATATTTCCACCTCATCTTTTAATAGCGGGCCCGAGGGGATTCGAATTCGGGATTATTTTGCAATAATTCCCCCGACCTACAGCTCTCTTTCTTGCGATAGAAGGCTGTCGCCCTATCCAGACTAGGCTACGGGCCCGTCAGGATGGCTAAACGGGGATGGTCTTTAAAAAGTTTTAT
>DATDWF010000112.1:0-13945 GCA_035289745.1 Candidatus Nanoarchaeia archaeon | reverse complement strand
AAACTCTTCGTCGCTACGCTCCTCGTCGGGGCACGTTCACCAGTTATTTGATAGACTAACTCTAGTCTGGCTCACTTAAAGCCCAGAGGACATAACACCATTAAGCTCAACCCCAGAACTCACACTTTTAAGCTCGTCACTTTGCTCACGCCGTCCTGCATACTCACGCCGAACAGCGTATCTGCTTCAGAGATCAGCGCATCGTTATGAGAAATCAGGATGTACTGCGCCCGCTCTGCATAATTCCGGATCAGCTTCGCCAACTTCTCCGAGTTATGCTTGTCTAATGCCGCATCAATCTCATCTAGCACATAAAACGACGCCGGCTGGTATTCTTGGATAGCGAAGATAAAAGCTAACGCTGTTAACGTCTTCTCGCCGCCGGAAAGAGATTTAATGTCAAGGAAACGGTTGCCCGTAAGCCGGACTTTTATGCTTAAGCCATCAGCAAAGATATCTTTCGGATTCTCCAGCTGCAGATAGGCTTTCCCTTTGGTAAACAGGCTGCTGAAGATCCGCTGGAAGTTTTCATTTGCCTGGTTGAACGTCTTCAGGAAATGCTCGGTCTTCTTGGACTCAATTTCGTTCATCAGCGCCAGCACATCGGTCTTTTCTTTTTCCAAATCATCTTTCTTCTTGACTAACGCATTGAATTCTGTCTCGATCTGCTCATAAATCTCCAGCGCTTTTAGGTTCACTGCAGACATCTGGCTGAGCACGATCTCAAACCGGCCGAGATCTTTCTGCAGCTTCTCGACATTCTTTTCGGGCATGAGCTTCACGCCCACATGCCGCTTCAGCTCTTCGCCCAGCCCGGCCAGCCTCGCCTTTACTTCGGCATTTTTCAGGGAAACCAGATTGAGCTCTTTTTCCTGCGTGCGGACTTTTTCCCGCAGCTGTTCCACCTTATTTTCAAAAGAGCTGATCTCCTGCGACAGCTTTTCCCGTTTCGTGAACAGCTCCCGATACTGCGCATAGAACTGCGTGCTGGCTTTCTCTTTCTCTGCCAACAATTTTTCCTGTTTCGCAAGAGAAGCCGTCAACTGCTCAACCTCTTTCCGGAACTGCAACTCTTCTTTATCATGCTGCTTCAGGATGCCTACTACTTTTTCCTGCTCTGGTGCAACCAGCTGCTCGCCATGCACCTGCGCATTTTTCATCTCAGCCTCGATGCGCAGCAGCGCTTCCCGGCACTGCTGTTTTGATTCTTCAAACGCGCGCAATTGCGCCAATAAGCGCGGATCACGCAACTCCGTCACTTTCAGGCGAAGCTGCTGCTTGTCCTCTTTCAGCTGCAGCAGCTCACCATTCTGCTGGCTTAGATCCTTCTGCATCTCGCCGAGCAGCTTTTCCACCTCTTTCAGCCGCTGCTGCGCCGCTCCCCGGGACTGTTCCGTAGCTTCCAGATCGCCCGTTTCCAGATGCAGGAGCTTTTCAAATTTGACCATCTCTGCTTCCAGTTCTGAACGCTTATTCCGCAAAGCCGCAATTTCCTGCTCATTCGCTTCTCGTTTCGTGCGCACACTGTCTATGACTGATTGCAGCTGACCACTTTCATGCTCCAGCCGTTCCAGCAATTCCTCAGAATCTCTCTCTTTAAACCCGCCGCCGGAGCGCTGTAAGAAGCCGCCGCGCATCACGCCGCTTTCCATGACACTATCCCCTTCCAGCGTGCTCATGCGGATTCTGCCGACACCCATCTTTCTGGCCGCTTCGACGTCATCAACAACCAGCGTATTGCCAAATACATGCGCAAAGGCTTTCTTGTATGACACAGGAAAAGTGACCAGATGCAACGCAAAATCATGCACGCCGGACTGCTTCAGGAGCGCTTTATCATCCGCAGTAATGTCCACATACTTTATTTTGTTCAGTGGGATAAACGAAACGACGCCCAGCTTCTCTTTTTTCAAAAATTCGATGCATTGTGCAGCCGTCTTGTCCGTATCGACAACAAGATGCTGCATCTTTCCTCCCGCAGCGGTCTCGACGGCCCGGGCATATTTTTTATCCACCCTGCCCAGCTGCGCAATGGTGCCTTCGATGCCGGGAAATCTCTTTTTTTGTTCCAGCAAACGCTTGACAGCCGGATTGGCGTGCATATCGGCGTCCACAGAACGTAATTTTGCTTCGATGGCAGCTTGCTGTTCCTGCAGTCCCTGCAGCTTTGTTTTAGCATGCGCCATTTGCGCTGCAAAGCTGCTGTCCTGCTCCAGGCAGCTGTTTAGCCGGAGCGTCGCCTGCGTTAAATCTTTCTTGAGCTGCTGCAAGGCTTTAAGCTGCTCCTGCTGCTCTTTCTCGATAATTTTTACTTTCTGCAAGCGCTCGTCGAGCGTCTGCAATTGGTATTCCAGCTTGTCTTTTTCCCGCAATAATTCCTGCTGCTGCTGCCGGATTTTTTGGACTGATTCCTGCAAAGCATCCAGGCGGATTTCTTTCTCGTCAATGGATTTTTCCAGCTGCTGCGACGATTCCAGGTTATGCTTTTTCCGGAACTGGACAAGATGCTTTTCCAGCTCTGCTGCTTCCCGCTCTTTCTGCTGTTTTTCACGCAATAAGTCTTTTTCTTTGCCACTGAGCGAGCTCGCTTTTTCCTGCAGGTCCTGCAATTCTTTTTGCAGCTGGTCTTTCCGCTGCTCGATCTTATTGAGCTCGTCTTTTAAAGATGATACCCGCGTCTTATCCTGTGCCATGCGCACTTTGAGCTCTTCCACTTCCCGGTGCACGCGCAGCTGCTCTTTTTCTCCTTTCTGCTCGATCTCTTTGTTTAATTGAGAGACCGCTTCTTTAGCTTTCATGATTTTTTCTTTCAGTGCCGTGCTTTCTTTCTCAAAGCCCCCGATGGCAGCCTGCCGGCCACCCATCTCTTTTTCCAGCTTTTCCCTATCTGCTTCTTTTTCCTGCTGCTGCAGGTGGATAATCGTTGCTTTGCAGGCATCGATATTGGCTTTGGCTTCTTTGAATTGCAGCGCCTGATTGCGGTCTTTTTCCAGCTCTTTCAGATAGGTGCGCCGTTCTTTCAGAATGACGGAGGCATTTTGCAGTTTTTCATCGACATGCTCCATCTCCCGAAGGGCTTTTTCTTTCTTTTCTTCATACACGGAAACGTCGCTGATCTCTTCCATGATTTTCCGCCGCTCTACGGTCGGCATATCGACAAAGCGCATGATGTCTCCTTGGAGGATAATGTTGTAGCCGTCCGGATTGATCTTGGCAATGGCCAGGAGATCAAGCACTTCCGTTCTGCTGCGCTTTTTGCCGTTTACCCGGTAGACGCTCGTGCCTTTGGTCGTAACGGTCCGGCTGATGACTACTTCTTTGGCATCTTCAGGAAAGATTTTCTGGGTATTGTCAAAAGCGATTTCAACCGTAGCGGCAGAAGAGGGCTTCTTGCTTTTAGCACCGTTAAAGATGAGATGGGAGGTCTTTTCAGCCCGCAGGGATTTTGCCGAAAGCCTGCCAAGAACGAAACAGAGGGCGTCGCCGATATTCGACTTGCCACTTCCATTCGGCCCGAGAACGCAATTATACTTCGTATCAAAAGGTACCTGCGTTTTATGAGCAAAGCTCTTAAAGCCGTGCAGGGAAATGCGGGTAATGCGGGTCATGGGGATACGCCAAAAGACGCCTATTTTTCAGGGTGAAAGGTTTTATTTTTTGTATATAAAGGTTGCTGTTGAAAGGGAGAGACTATTTAAAAGGAGTAACGAGATGGAGGAAAACGCTATTTCAGAGAATGTTCAGGCACCTGGCCCGTGTTTCCACTGTTTCTGTTCCTACCACCCGCAATTTCTGCGCTTTCTTCCGGGCTATTCTTAAAGCCAGATGCAACGGCTCGGGTAATTTATGGGGCGGAATGATGGTGGTAGGAATGATCTGCTGCATGGAACTCAGCGAAACGAGATGGCCCGGGGAAGCATAGAGCGGATTCGCATGCTCTTTGGTCTTGATGACATAGCCCAGCGTTTTCTCCTGAACAACAACTTTTCCATCTGCAACGGTGCCAAGGGGCAAGGTCTCGCTAATGCCAATTGTTGGCACATTCAACGCCAGGCCTAGATGCGATGCTATTCCCAGACGGAGCGGATGCAGGATGCCCGTGCCTTTGGCCAGCAGCACGTCCGGCTCCAGCTCCAGCCGGTTATAGGCTTCGATGATAGCCGGCATTTCCCGATATGCCTCGAAACCTGGGCGGTAGGGCAAAGGATTCGCCAGGAGGGCAGTCTTTTTTTCAAGAAGTTTTAACGACGGATATTCGCAGACCACGACTGTCGCCAGCAATTTCTGGCCGATGGCTGCACAGGCCGCACCGCCGATAGTTCTTATCACCGTAAAGCTGTCTTTCAGCACCACTTTTGGCGCTAATTTCACTTGCTCTCTTTTGAGTTCGATAAGGTTCATAGGTCACCGGTTTTCTCTGTATGGTTTCGGGGACGTTTATTTATAAATTTTTCTAGAAGTGACTACTATAGAGTTAAAGTTACTGTCATTGGTCATCGAAAAAATATTTACAAAAGATTAGATTAGCACCCGACAACTTTCTTGCTATAGCCAAGCAGGCCCTACCACCTTCTCCCCCTCCCGCCCTGAAACCTTCCCCGCTGCGGTAGTTCCCGCCTCTGCGGCTCGGATTTCTGCAAGACTATCCGCTCAAAAGCCGGCAAGGGCACGGCACGGATGTCTAAAGAGCGGTCTTCTAACACTCGGCGGAAATTTTCATGGTCCATGGGAGCAAGCAGGGAGATCACTTTTCCGGAACTTCCTGCTCGGGCCGTCCGGCCAATGCGATGCACATAATCTTTAGCGTTTTTCGGGATGTCGTAATTTACTATGAGATTGACGTCTTTGATGTCCAATCCTCTGGCTGCCACATCGCTGGCAATGAGCACATCCAACTTGTGCGCATGGAAATCTTCAATGACCCGCTGTCGGCGGGTCTGCGACAAGCCGCCATGCAGTGCCTGGGCTTTCAGCCGCTGCTTTCCCAGATTGCGGCCCAGGACGTCGACCATTCTCCGCGTGGCACAGAAAATGATGCACAAGCCGGCCGTCTCCTGCTTTAAGAGATGCACGAGGAGTGAAAACTTGTCACGGGATTCGACTTCGTAATACTGTTGCAGCAGCTGGCTCTTATCGACGTAGAGCTGCAATTTCACTTTCATTGGATTGCGCATGTAGCGATGGGCCAGGGTAAGCACCTCCTGCGAAATGGTTGCTGAAAACAATAAGGTCTGCCGTTCGCGGGGAAGCCGGGAGATAATCTCTTTCACATCATCGATAAAGCCCATCTCAAACATCTTATCGGCTTCGTCTAAAACCAGCATTTTTATTTTTGAGGGGTCGATCGTCCCCCTATGCAGGTGATCCAACAGCCGCCCGGGCGTGCTGACGACGACATCGGCACGCCGTAGCCGGTCAATCTGGGGATTGATGGAAACGCCCCCATACACATCAACGATGTTCACGGGCTTGTACTTGGAGAATTTGTAAAACTCATTCATCACCTGCAGGCACAGCTCTCGGGTCGGAACGATAATCAGCAGCTGCAAGCCGTTTCCACGCTTTACTTTTTCGAGCGTCGGAAAGCCAAAAGCAATCGTTTTTCCCGAGCCGGTATAGGACTGGCCGATAACATCCTGCCCCTGCTGGATCAAAGGGATGGTTTTCTCCTGGATTTCTGTGAACGCAGAAAAACCGAGGTCTTTGAACGCTTTCTCGAGTTCGGGAATAAGGGTAATTGGTGCCATTGTTTACTGTTTTATAAGAACAACTAGGGGGGCTTTTTAAAGGTTCGCTTTGATTTTAAAGAAACGCTCGTCTAGGAAAAACTTCTTTTCTTCTTGAATCGTCGACGTTTTCGTCGGCCCATAATCATGCCCCGGATAAATAATTGTATCATCGGGCAATTGCCACAGTTTCTGAAAGCTTGCTAAAAGCTGCTGTGGATCGCTTCCCGGCAAATCGGTACGGCCACAGCCGTGCACAAAAAGGGTATCAGAAGTAAATAAGCAGTTTTCCACTCGTAAACAAATGGCATCAAAGCGATGGCCGGGAGTATGGAGCACCGTAAACCGCATGCCGGCAACCGTCAGCTGCTCGCCATCTCGCAGTTTTTTGTCAACCGGAAAAGGAGCGCTATCGTGCGCATACAAAGAAATCTTTGCTTCCCGATATGCCTCCAGTTCAACAATATGGTCAAAATGGCTGTGGAGAATGAACACGGCTTCAAGGACCGCGTTTTGCTTTCTGGCTTCCGAAAATATTTCTGCAGCGGGCAGTGCGGAATCGATAAGAACTGCTTTTCTGTTTTCGAACAGGATGTACGTAAAATTGCTATCATAGCCGCCGTAGAGGGTGATGATTTCCATTTCCTTTTGAGAGCCCCCCCAAAATCTTTATTAACCTTCCTTCCCTCTTTCACGGTATGCCCTTTTTAATCCAAAATAAAGACCTCGCCACTGCCGACCGCGTGCAGTTGCTTATCTCGTACTTCCTACAGCTGGTTCTGGTATTCATGAGCATCTTTTTTCTGCTCCGCCAGGAATGGCTGTCTGCTTTCCTCTCTCTGGGCATCTTGCTGTTAACGCTCCTGCCGGCGCTCTTGCGAAGAAGCTACAACGTCTTCCTACCGGTAGAGTTTGAAGTCCTGACCGTCGTCCTGCTCTTTGCGTCCCTTTTTCTCGGTGAGATCCATGCATACTACACCAAGTTCTGGTGGTGGGATATTGTGCTGCATACGACTTCAGCAGCCTTGCTGGGGATGCTCGGCTTTATTCTGGTGTATGTGCTGAACAAAGAGCGGCGGATCAATCTCTTCATGACGCCCGGATTTATCGCACTCTTCTCTTTTGCTTTTTCGCTGGCGCTGGGCGTGGCGTGGGAAATATTTGAGTTTGCCATGGACAGCTTTTTCGGATTACACATGCAGAAATCCGGGTTGGTTGATACCATGTGGGACCTTATTGTGGATGTGCTGGGCGCAGCGGTTATTGCTATTGTCGGCTATTTTTCCCTCAAGCACGAGCCGCGCTCTTTCCTCTTCCGGCATCTCCTGCGGAGATTTGTGCAGAAGAACCCACAGCTGTTCCGCAAAAGAAGGAAGTGGATACGGCTGTAGGGGATGATGAGGAAACCAAAGCAGAAAAGAATGATGGGACTGGAGAACAGGCAAACATCACCGTTCTAAGACGAGCGTTCTCGCCTTGCCGCAATTAAAATGAGGTTCAAGCTTGTCATCAATAACGAGAAACTGAAATTCGTGCATCGGCGCATAGACTTTTTTGAGCTGCAGCGCTTCAAAAAGGCACGTCGCCAGATTCTCGGCATCTTTTCCGCCTTCCCCCGTTTCACAGGAATCGAGGATAACAGTTCCTTGCACATACGGCCTCAGGCTGCGGAATTGCTCACCATCTAAGACGCTCAGATAAGACTTCCGATGTTTCTGATAGCGGAGAAGCTGCGACTTAGTAATGCGGTCATCATAGGGAGTAGCTCCTAAATTAAGGGCAACTCTATTCCCATGGCCGGAGAGCAGCAAAAGCTCAATTGGCTTTCGCGGCTTTCCGCTGCGTGTTGTTCCGTGATGGGACCCAAATTTCTGAAGAAGATGAAAAGCTTCTTCCCGTGTTTCTGCCTCGCCAAGAAAGAGCTTATAGCGGTTGGCGATGGCCATATACGCCTGCAGCGTTCCCGCGATAAAGGCTTCATCAGGATCGTGTTTGCCACTCAAAACCACCGCTACGGGTTTTTCGCTCTGGTATCTGGGGTTCAGATTTCTGGAAACTTCTTTCAGCAGGCGGCAAGAATAGCGTTCAAACGCAGTAAGGTTGCACTTTTCTTTCAGCCGCTGCTGCAGCGTTGGCGAAAGATGCTCCCGTACAAAAGCCGCCATCAGCTTTTCCGCACGGGGAACGCGTTCATAGTGGAACGTTTTCCACGTATACCACGATAACGGAATGTTCCGCAAAACAAAGTTAGGATAATGAGCCGAGCCCACGCGCCCATCGCGGGCATACGCAAGAAGGCGCTTATCATCTGGAAGGATTCCGGAATACGCCAGTTCGATGATGCCGGAAGTGCACAGCGATTGCTCTTTATAGGCAGCGATAGTCTCCGGAGAAAGGCCCGTTTCTGCAAAACAAACGATATCCCCACTGGTAACGCCGGGAAGAGCATATTTTTGAGCAAGATCAGCAGGAATTCCTCCCTCTACAAGCCGAATAACCTCATCGGAAGAAAAACCCGTATAGGAAACGGCAACCTCGGGTGAAATCCCGGCCCGGAGAATAGCTTTTTGCCCTTGCAGAGAAAACTGGTCTTGGAAACGGCTTATAAATCCCGCCATGACACTCTGTTCCCGTACTCTTTCTGCCAGAGATTCCATCAGTAAACTCCCCCTTTCACCACTTCCCCATGCCAAACCTTTTTAAATATTCCTCTCAATTCTCAGTAAAATGCCCGAATTGATCATCACCGAGAAGCCCAGCTCGGCCAAAAAGGTAGCGGAGGCCTTAGCCGAAGGCAAGCTGGAGAAGAAAAAAAGCAAGAAGAGCTTCTATTACGAATTCACCCGCGGAAAGAAGAAAATTTACGTTACGCCAGCAGTCGGCCACCTTTTTGGCTTGGTGGAAAAGAAAAAGCATGGCTGGACATATCCCGTCTTTGATATCGAATGGCATCCTTCGTATGAAAGCGGAGAAGCAGCGGGATATACGAAAGATTATGTTGACACCATCGCTGCCGTAGCAAAAAAAGCGGACGAGTTTACCATCGCCTGCGACTACGACGTCGAAGGCGAGGTCATCGGCTGGAATATCATCCGTTTCATCTGTCGGCAGAAAGATGCTAACCGCATGAAATTTTCGACGTTAACGAAGCCCGACCTTATTGAAGCGTACGAGAAAAAATTGCATCATCTTGATTGGGGGCAGGCCCATGCCGGCGAGACGAGGCATGAATTGGACTGGTTCTACGGCATCAACCTCTCCCGGGCTTTGACGACGGCCGTGAAAGCAGCGGGCTCGTTTAAAGTCATGTCCTCTGGCCGGGTGCAAGGCCCCGCGTTAAAGCTTCTCGCCGATCGGGAAGCAGAGATCCACGCTTTTTTGCCAACCCCTTACTGGGAATTGTGGCTGCATGCGCAGCACGAAAAACAGCCCATCGAAGCGCAGCATCACGAAGGCAAATTCCTGAAAGAAGACGTCATCAAAAAAATTCTGACGAAAATAAAAGACGAGAAAAAATGTGCCGTCCAGAAAGTAGAGCGGATCAAACGATTGCAGGCGCCGCCGTACCCCTTTGATCTTACAACCCTGCAATCAGAATCCTACAATCTCTTTCACATCACGCCCAAGCAGACGCTGGCGATTGCGCAAAGCTTGTATCTCGCGGGCTGCACATCGTACCCGAGAACGTCTTCCCAGCAGCTCGATCCAAAATTGGGGTTCAAGAAAATTCTGACCGATTTAAGCCGGCAGCCGGACTATGAAAAGCTCTGCAAAGAATTACTCTCTTTAAAACAGCTGCAGCCGAATAACGGGAAGAAAACGGATCCCGCCCATCCGGCCATTTTTCCGACGGGCGTGGTTCCAAAGACCACCAAGCCGCAGGAGAAGAAGATCTATGACCTGATCGTCAAGCGCTTTATGGCGACATTTGCCCAGCCCGCGGTGCGGGAAACGATGACCGTAACGTTCGGCGTGAAGCAGGAAGAATTTATCGCCAAGGGCAGCCGCACACTGGAAGAGCAGTGGCATGCATTTTACAAGCCGTATGTGAAAGTAGAAGAAATAACTTTTCCTGACCTCAAAGAAAAACAGGAAGTGGCTATCAAGAAGATTGAAAAGCTTGACAAGGAAACCACGCCGCCCAATCGCTATAACCAATCGTCCATCATCAAAGAGCTGGAAAAGCGCAATCTGGGCACGAAAGCGACGCGGGCCGACATCCTTGATAGGCTGTTTGAGCGCGGCTATATCGAGGGGGTGCAGATTACGGTGTCGAAGCTGGGCATGGAGACGGTGAAAGTCCTCCATAAATATGCGCCGGAAATTCTGGATGAAAAGCTGACGGCCGATTTCGAAGAATCCATGGAGCACATCCGCGAAGGCAAGGAAAAGCCTGCTGCGGTTCTCGAGAAAGCGAAGAAAGTGCTGACGGAACTCTTGGCAGCGTTCAAGAAAAAAGAAATCTTAGTCGGCAAAGAGCTGCTGGAATCCATCCGCTCCACGCAGGAAGAGCAGAATTATATCGGCAGCTGCCCCAGCTGCAAAGAGGGGCGCCTCTTCGTCAAATTCGGCAAATTTGGCAAGTTCATCGCTTGTGGGCGGTATCCGGACTGCAAGACGACGTTCAAAGTGCCGCAGCTGGGCATGATCCGCCGGGCGGAAGAAGTGTGCGACAAATGCGGCTATCCGCAGCTCAAGCTCATCAAGCGAGGCACGCGGACGTTCTGCATCAATCCGCAATGCATCAGCAAAGTAAGCCCGGAAGAAAATAAAGAGATAAAACTCATCGAACAGCAGAAAATCGAGAAAAACTGCCCCGACTGCGGCAAGCTGTTAGTGGTGAGACGCTCTTTTTACGGTAGCTTTTTAGGCTGCTCGGGCTATCCGCAGTGCAAGCACACGGAGAAGCTGGAAGGGGAGAAGAAGGAGAAGGAGGGAGGGAAGAGTAAAACAAAGACACCAAATGTTTAAATAGACCTTCTTGATAAACATTACTCATGGCAGAGCTTTCTGAGATACTCGAAAAGTACCTACAAAATCTTGACACTGAAACACAAAGAGCTAAAGATTATGAGACTGCAGTAAAGCCACATTTCCCCGATCTTAGAGTTCTAAAAAACGCGGGCCAAAGGGCAGAAAAATTTCTTGCTGACTACTATGGAATAAAGCATAACAAGTGGGAAGCTAAACGAACAGCTGAGGAAGAGCTTTCTGATAGGATGGACGATCAGAACCGGGGTACTGTTGGTACTGTTGCAGATGCAGCAGTAATGGGCTTTTCTTATCAAAAGTTAACAGAAATTATTAATGTAAGCGATGAGCAACTCCCTATCGAAGTGAAAATCTTGTTGGATTATTGGGATGATAACTATTCATCATGGACAGTAGAGGCTTTCGAAATGCTGCGGCAAGGAAATCCAAATGAGAAGCGAGCAGCTTCGGCACTCTGTCTTGTCGCTCGCAATCGTAATTTTCAGGGTAGATGTAACTCTCAGTGTTCTAAGATTCTCGAACTAGATCGTAAAGCAGCGATGAAACCTTAAATGATGGAAAGAACAATAAACTAATCATAAAAACAAAGTTAACCTTCATCGCCTATGGCTACCGAAATCGACATTCGCTTGGTCATTGATCAAGAGCAGTTTGGGGTACGGACTTCTTTGGAAGAAAAGTTGGAAGTAGCGCAATCTATTGCGGATACGCTGAAAGCGTTAGGCATAACCATCGTCAAGATGACTCCACGGGGGATGCTCCTGCGGGCACCTTCGGAGGTGTATGAAACGGCAGAGATTTATAATCCACAAACCATGGACGTGCCGCAGCTGCCGGAGGGCTTTCCGGATGAGCTGAGAGCATACGTGCGCTCACTGTATATCCCCACAAAGCCGGAATTCTTTTGAGAAAAGCTAGCCCCGCGCGGATTCGAAATCCGCAGCACACCTGTGCTTCCGCGGTCTACAGGTCTTTCCAAGCAGAGCAGAATGCTCCACTCTCCAGAGCCTGTCATCCTGGTCCACTAGACTACGGGGCTGCAGGCTCTGAAGAATGAGGGTTATTTTTTAAGGTTATTGCTTGAAGAAGACGTACTCGATTTTATCAGTTATTTTTAACCGTCTTTCCCCTTGTGCCAGCCCAGATGCTCAGATAATTGTGCATTGATATAAAATGAATACCCAAGATTTGCTATCAAGAGGCCAATAACCAGTTCTTCAAAACCAAAACTACCTTCTAACAGTTTCTTTAGAAGTTCTATAATAAGGTAAACGATAAATAAACCCAGTGCCCAAAATAAGATTAAGAGCTTTTCACAAAGAATAGAGCAACCCGAGTAACGTCTGCCGATGCTCAGCATACAATCCCTTCATCCAATATGCTGCACCGGAAACAAGAAGACGGACAAAAGGCTCATCACAGCCAGGAGTAATCAAACTTTTCACCAGCGCAAACTTGTAATCGCTGCGTAACCGTGCATCATTTGCCGCATCATACCGCATTTCCTTGCTTCTGATCTCCAGCGCTACAGAAAAGCGATCTTCTTCCGGTATCTGATAGCCATCGACGCAGAGATGATACAAGAAGGTATCTGCCCAGCAGCGGTTGTGCTGGCGGGCTTTGTGGAAATGCTCCAAAGCTAACGGGGTATCTTTTTCCAACCGTAATTGCTGGTACACGAAAAATGCTGCTTCCGGATTGCCCAGTAGCTTTCCCCGAAAGCGCCGTAGTTTGAGGACATCACCCCACGTAATCGTTCGAAGAATGTCCTCTAGCTTTTTCTGTCGCCCCTCTTTATCGCCCATATATCTTTATCGCCCGGACGGCTCCCAGAAGCCGTTCTATTGTTTAGGATAGATATCTTCCAGAAGTATTTATACTTTTGGCGTAGATTTTTAAAGCAAGAGCTATCTTACAAAGCCATGATTATCCTCGGTATCGAAAGCACGGCACATACTTTTGGCATCGGCATCGTCACGGACAAAGGCCAAATCCTAGCGAATGAACTAGACAGCTTTCATTCTGCGGAAGGCGGCATGATTCCGGATAAAGTTGCGGAGCATCATGAACGTGTTGCGGAAAATGTGCTCCAGAAAGCGCTGCAAAAAGCAAAGGTGAGCTGGAAAGACATCAGCAGCATGGCCTACTCTGCCGGCCCGGGACTTGATCCGGCGTTGTGGAAAGGCTATGAGAAAGCAAAAGAATGGTCACAGAAATACAAAAAAAAACTGAACGGTGTCAACCATCCTGCGGCACACTTGAGCATCGGCAAGCAGCTGCATCGGCTGCAAGACCCCTGCTACCTCTATGTGTCTGGCGTGAACACGCAAGTCATTGTGCAAGAAGGCGGCAAATATCGGGTCATGGGAGAAACGCTGGACATCGGCCTGGGCAACATGCTCGATAAATTTGGCAGAATAATTGGCCTGGGCTTTCCCGCCGGGCCCAAGATCGAAGAGCTCGCTAAGAGCGGAAAGTATGTGGCATTGCCGTACGCCGTCAAAGGCATGGATGTTTCTTTTTCCGGCATTTTGACAAAAATCCGGCAGCTGGCCGAGAAAGGCTTCGTTCAGGAAGATCTCTGCTTTTCCGTGCAGGAAACGTGTTTTGCCATGTTAACGGAAGTTGCCGAACGGGCCATGGCCCAGACAAACAAGCAGGAGCTGCTCCTCGTCGGTGGGGTGGGAGCCAATAAACGCTTCTGTGACATGTTACATATCATGTGCAGAGAGCGGCATGCTACGTTTTATAACGTTCCTGCGGAGCTCGTAAAAGATAACGGTGCCATGATCGCTTGGGAAGGGTATCTGCGCAGAAAGGAAAGTGGTGACATCGGCGTGAACCCGCACTGGAGGATTGATGAGGTGTAATGAAAAGATAGATTTGGGAAAAAATAACGATGGGGAGTTTTCAGAATTTTTTTCCCACAGTTTTCTCTCGACATCGTTCTAGGGATTGTTGGAAATATGTGAGGGCATCACGGCCGTCCAGATCCAAAAGGCTTCCACATCTTCCCAAAATGGTGGTGCACATATTTAACTGATGGGTTATTGCTGTTTATACAAGAGAAGAGTCCAGTGTATCAGTTGGAGTGACCCCCTCAAAACGGACACATAGTTAAGATACTCTATCTTACCAACTATGGAGGTCTGAAAATGAGGTCACGCAGAAAATTTAATATCGATTTAAAGCGTAAAATAGTACAAGAACTGGGTTCTCGCCCAGTT
>DATDWF010000111.1:0-6169 GCA_035289745.1 Candidatus Nanoarchaeia archaeon | reverse complement strand
ATCACATACACCTTAATATTCTTTTCCGGCGTCCGTTGCTGCGGCTTCTCCTGCACCAGCACCGTCCACGTCTTCTCGACCTCTTCCCAGCCATCGCTAACGGTTACGGTAACTTTCTTTCGCCCGGGAGAAAGGAACGTCCTTTCAATGGTGTCTGTTCCACGGACATCTGTCTCATGCCAGCCAAAGTCCCAGTGGTATTCCAACGGCTCATTATCCGCATCTTTGGCTGCGACGTGGAACAGCATAGGCTCCTGTATGCCAATCGTTACGCCTTCTGCCGGCAGGAAGTCTACTAGTTCCGGTTTCTGGTTCACGTTCTTTACCGTCACTTTAACGGGATGCACTGTCTCGATTTCCCCATCCGAAGCGATAAACTCCAGCCACACCACTGTTTTGTCCGGGCTGAAATATTTATTCCACAAAGGGAAGGATTCCCAGAGATGATTCCAAAAGCTGTCCGTTCTGCTTTTTACCGTCGTAAAAGAAGGCGTCCAGACCAATCTCGTGCCGTCGAAAGAAGCGCCTTCGGGCAGGTTCCGTACGGTAACAGTCACATTATCTCCATCCGCATCTTCTGCCTCAAAAGTCACCGTGAATTCCTGCCCTTCGTTGACAAGAAGAGTATCGTCTTTAATTTTCAGGGTTGGCGCCCGGTTCTTTTTCAGGACCGTAACGGTCACGGGAACAGTCGTGGCAGCTTTTCCATCAGTGGCCGTAACATCGATGGTGTACGTGCCTTCATCTTCATATGAGGTTTCCCATTCTCCCGTGTGCTGGCCAAAAGGCTCCGAGAATGCATAGGAAACGAAATCCCCATCGGGATCGGTCGTCTCTGGAACGAGTTGTATCGTTTCGGTTTCCATAATAGTAAGATTCTTGGCCTCAAAAAGATTTGGTGCTCGATTCGTGTTATAGACTATCAGCTGGGTCTCTTGCTCGGTGCACAGCTCCAGCCCGCAAACTTCGACAGTCAAAGGAATCTTTTTCTTTTTGAGGAAGAGATGCTCCAGCCGGGCCGCATTGAGCAGGTTGCTAAAAAAGCCCTTGCTTCTGCCGAGCTCTTCGTAGGTTGGTTTCCAGGTTATGGTTTTGGTGGTCTGGTTTACCCCTGCGCCTGCTGGAGCATTCTTGAGCGTGATGGTGAGTTCATCATTGTCGGGGTCTGCGGCAGCGATTTTCCAAACAGCTTCTTCGCCTTCCCGTGCTTCAAAATATTCCGGCAGTTCTATCGTCGGCGCTCGGTCCACGTTGAGAACGGTGACGAGAAGATTTGCCGTGCCGCTGAGCTCGCCGTCGGAAGCAACTACTTTCAATTTGTATTCTCCTGCTTCGTTGTAGTATGTCTGCCAGATGCCGCGCTCATCGAAAGGCGCGGGAAAGGTGTACGTTACAGTGTCGCCATCAATATCAGTTTTTGGAACTGATAATACCAGCTGTTCTCCTTCTTGTACCGCCATCGGTGCCAGCGAAAATTCCGGCGCTCGATTAGTGTTCTTTACGAGCACTTGCCAGCTATTTGTCATTGTAGCTTCACCGTCGCTTATGGCAACGAGAAGTGTATGGTTGCCGGCGCTTTCGTAGCTAAAGAAGTATTCGCCCTCGTTTTCTTCGCCAAGAACTTCTTCATCCAGAGACCACTGATACGCCAACTCGTCCCGGTCTTCTCGGTCATAATCAACACCCTCGGCAAAAAAGTTTAGCGTTTCTCCTTCGGCTATCTCGACTTCCTCCTCTCCCGAAAACGTATTTTTTATTTCCGGCGGCTGGTTGGTGGAAAGCACCTCTATCTCTACGCCAAAAATTTCCGTAAATTCTCCGTCGCTTACGGTGAACGTCGTCACAAACGAGCCTTCGTCATCAAAATCAGGCTGCCAGATGCCGCTCTCGTCAAAAGGCCGCTCAAAGGTATAGGCCAAGAAATCCGTATTCGGATCATTGACGAACTTCTTGAGGTCAAGAGTCTGCTGTTCTTTGACGATCAGCTTCTTTTCCAGGAGTGTGGGTGGCCGGTTTTTCTCTTCGACAATAATGCTGATGTCCTCGCGCTTCTCCAGCACGCCGTCCGATGCCGTTATGGTTACCGCATACACTCCGGCATCACCATACTCCGTCTGCCATTCTCCCCGTTCGTCGAGGGGCTCGGAATAGGTAACCGTTACTGAATCATTATCAGGGTCAATTACTCTGGCAGAAACTTTTACCAGCTCCGTCTCTTGGACGCGAAAGGTCTGGAGGGCTAACGCTCCCTGGAGCACGAGGGCGAGAAGAAGAACTCCTATGATGATTTTTTTTCTCGCTCCCATTTTCTAGACACTAAAAAAAGAAAGGAATGAGCATTAGCTCATCCCGTTGCCAGGGAAATCTCCACAATTTCCGGCGGCATGTTGACATCTTCAACCGTTAACGCGACGTTCCGTTTCACGGTATCTTTACCATCGGTAACTGTTACCAGTACCATGTATTCTCCATGATCCGTGTACTTGGTTTCCCACGTGCCGTCATCGCCCACGGGATCGCTGATGGTTACTTTGAGCGGATCATTGTCCAGATCGCTGACCACGGGGCTGAGCGCAACCGCTTCGCCCTCTTTCACCTGCATCCTTTCCGGCACATTGCTTACTTCCGGCAGGACATTAACATCGGCAACCACCACTTTAAAAGTGGCTTCACTAGATAATTCACCATCGTTAGCCGTTACGGTAACGAGATACTCACCCGCACTGGTATGATCTGTCGTAAAAGTGCCTTTCGCTAAGGGCTCTGAAACGGCAACGGTCACCGGATCATTGTTTGGATCGCTTACTTTGGGCTGGAACGAAACGCGTTCTCCTTCTTTCACGCGCAAATCCACCAGCCGTTCGATGACCGGCGGCACGTTTACTCGCTCGACGATAATCTTTATATTCTTCTCCGTTTTCAGGCGGCCATCGGTAGCCGTGATCGTTGCCAGGTATTCACCGGCATCCCCATAGTTTGTCTTCCAGGCGCCTTCTTTATCAAGGGGCGCGGAAAATTGATAGGTAACATTATCACCATCCGGATCAGCTACTTTGACTCTCAGACGGACCACTTCGTTCTCTTTAATCCGTACGGCCTGCATTTCTCCTTCAGGAGCTTCTGTTGCTTCTTTGCTCGGCTCAGCCACGACGACATCCTCAGTAACCTCTTGCTCCTCAGCAGCGGCTTCTTTTGCCGCGGTAGGATTCTCTGTGTCTCCTGCAGCCAGTTCTTCTTCGATCTGTGCTAGCTCATTGAGAAGCTTTTCATCATCGGCATTTCCTTTTTGCACATCATACATTTTATAATCCAAGCATCCTACGAGGAAAATGCTCAGCATAAGAACACTGATAATTAGGACTTTGTTCATACTCTTGTTCATAGTAATACACCCCCTCTTTACGACTATTTGTGAGTATTCTCGAATGATAATTCGTATTTAAGCATTTAGCGGGGGGAATGTAGAGACATGAACCTGTATGCTTCAGAGAAGCTGTTAAGAAATTGAGGTTGAAAGACGATATTTTTTGCTGGGAATCTTTATAAATGGCCAGACGTGCAGCCGATCCATGCGATGGCCTTTTAGAAGAAAGAATGTACCAAAAGCAAGTTTAGAAGCACGACTCGCTCAGAACCCTCTTCCGCAACCTTTGGAAGGGAGCGCCAAGAGAAAATACCTCGGCATTCTGGATAGTTATAGCGTTTCGTGGAGCCTGGAAAAAGCCGCTCGCGATGTCTGGCAAAATTTCTTCGACGAGAATAATCAAACGCTGGATGGTATTGCCGCGGTTATCGAGCGAAGCGGAAGAGATTATGTGATTCGCCTGCAGAGTCCGGCAACATATGATTACCGGCTGCTCTTGCATTTGGGGGGGACCACGAAAACGGACAATCCTTTCTCTGCGGGAGGTTTTGGGGAAGGGGTTAAGATCTTAGCATTGGTGCTCTTGCGCGATTATGATTTCTCTCAGATTCGTTATGGCGCAGCCGATTGGATCATTGATTTCACTCTTGACAATCTTCCCTACGGGGAATACGTGCAAAAACAAAGGGGATTATTTGCCGATGTGCAGCAGGCTTCCTCGCCTTTTCCCGGGAATTTTATAGAGTTAAAGACGCAGAAGAAGCAGCATGCGAACATTCTTCAGAGCGCCAAGGATTTATTTTATCATGCGGCAAACGAGGACTTTCAAAACTCGACTCTTGATATCTCCACAGTCGGAGGACTGCGCTTCTTGGGCGGCCGAGATGGGGGTGACAAGATCCCTCGAGGGAATTTTTATTTTGCGGGACAGCGGCGCCATGTGGAGACAGAAGAATGGAACACCGTGGACTTCTTTTCTCTCTGGACGTATGACAATAAAGCGCTCCGGAAAGATCGGGATCGAGGCCTGGTAACCAGAAGTGAACTGGACTCTCTCATCCTCCCCCATATCCTTGCTGCAGCTTCGTCAAAAGAACTTATTCGGGTGGTATATGAACTCGAGCCCATCTGGACGGAAGGGACACAGGTGAACTGGAAGGGGAAAAATCTGGGGTCGGATGTCTTGGAGAAAATTGTTGACCAGTTATGGAGCTCTTTTTCTCGCGAAAAAGTTCGCTTACCTTTTGCTGAAAAATATCTGGCAGAAGACTTTTCTGCTCCGAACTCCATCGGCGAGGCCCTAGCTGCACAGGGATATGTCATCTGTAACCGTTCTCTTGCAAAACTGGGTATGAAGACGGTTGTTGAGAAGTTTCAAGAATTGCAGCAGCACTATCGGGCAGAGCCGTCTCCCGGGGATAAAGAGAGGATGCAAATACTCTACGATGCCCTAGCTCCATTCCCCATGAAATCAAAAAAAGAGGTCTGGCTCTTTGATCGGGTGGCAGAAAAGAGCATCATTCATGGGCAATATAATGAGAAATTCGTCTGGTTATCGCGGGAGAGAATACGGGGGCTTTTTCCTGCAGCATTGGCAACGTATCTGCATGAATTGGATCACAAGTATGGTTCTGATTCTTCGGCAGAATTCAGCTATGCATTAACAGACACGCTTCGAGACGTCATTGGGGCAGCAGTGAAGCAACCAGACTTATTTCATCATCTGGAAGAACGGTGGAACTGCACTAAAAGACCATAAAAAGCGGGCTCGTCCCTGAGAACCTGCCGACCACCGCGCTGAGAATCTGAGATTCTCTTTGCATCACCCTCCGAAGAGAGCGTGTGGAAAAACAAAGTTTTTCTCGCGAGCCCAGTTGTTGGAAGAATGCAGCCGTTTATAAAAGTTGTTGATTGCTGAAGGGAAGTGAAAAGCCTGTCAAAATGTCTTTCAAAAGAAACAGATCTCAAAAAAAGCAAGAGCGTAGCTTTATAGGGCTCAATGATACAACTTTCTTTTTGCAAATGCTTCTGCAACTCGCCTTTGCCGGGTGTACTTTTTCGCATAGGCTTCTGCTACTTCTAAGACTCGCTCCCGTAGTTCGGGGGCTGCCACCTGATAGCCTTCTTCCGTGTCTTTGATAATCTCACCCATTTCAACTTTTACTGCATATGCGTCCTGATATACTCGCAGGCAGCGGGGGCAATGGCGCAAATGCTGAGGGATTGTTCTTGCGACTTCTTCATATGTTCCCCCCAAAGGGTGCAACTCCGCAAGCAGTTCAGCATGCAGTTCTTCCGGCGCATGGAGGAGATCGACGAATACGTAAATCTTCCAGTCGTCTAGTGCAGTAGTGGGGCAGTGAGAGAATACAACTCTCCTTTCGAGAGGAACTGATTTATCCCCTGCTTGTCTTTTGCTGGTTTTTTCCATATGTATCCTTCTTTGTTTAATTGTTAAAAAACTGGCCCCGCCGTGATTTGAACACGGGACCTCACGATTATCAGTCGTGCGCTCCATTGCTCAGGATGCCAGCTGAAAGCTGGCACAGTACCAAGCTAAGCTACGGGGCCATTATAGAGAAAAAAGGGAGATTATTTTTAAACGTTGCGACGGCAATTCGAAAAAGGAGCTATCCACCTTTTTCTTGGCGTTTCTTATCAGCGTATTGTTTAATTTCCTCTCCCAAAGCGCCCCTCTCCAGAGTCTGGCCATCTTTGTAAATCGCTACAACAACCTTTCTTCCGTTATGGACGTGATTGCTGACCGTACTCCGGTTCAAGTGTTCTATTTCCCCCGCAGCACAC
>DATDWF010000110.1:0-4106 GCA_035289745.1 Candidatus Nanoarchaeia archaeon | reverse complement strand
GAGTTGCCCGTGCCCGTTCGCTATGTCACCATCCCGGAGAAGCGGGGCATTCCTTTTAACCGGAATCAAGGCCTCCAGCAGGCTCGCGGGGAGATTATTGTTTTTATAGATGATGATTGTTGGGCGCAGGAAAAGTGGCTTTCTTCTCTTGTTGGGCCTTTGCTTAAAGATGACACTCTCTTCGCGGTCACCAGTGGCACAAAAATACCCCATTCAACATTTTTTGGCGATTGTGTCGCGGCCTTAGGTTTTCCTGGTGGGGGCTCTTTAGGGTTTGAAAAAGTGTGGAGAGTTTCTGCAGAGGGGTTTACGAACCATCTTGCGGCGGGGAATTGTGCGTTGCGCCGCGAGGTCTTCGACACCATCGGTTATTTTGATGAATCCCTGAAATGGGGAGCTGAGGATGCGGAGTTTTCCTATCGTCTTGAAAGAGCCGGTCATCTCGTGAAGTATGCCCCTACTGCTTTTGCATATCACGAGGCGAGAACTACTTTACGGTCTTTTGTACGCTGGCAATTAAGGCGGGGAAGGGCTAACTTTCATCTGAAGAAACGCATAGGGCCAGTTGGGGAATTTATAAGCTTGCGGCTTTGGTCAACAAAGAATATCATTAAAAAAAACTGGCACCGTCCCGTTTTCCCTCTTTTGTTTTTATTACTTGCTTTCAGTTTCTTTCTCCAGCAGCTGGGTTATCTCTTTGAGGCGCACCGAAAATGATGGGTTCTCCTCCCGAAAGAAAGCAAAGCTTGGTCACCGGGACCATTCTGGTTGCGGGTGCGCAGGCAGCCGTCGTTCTGGCAGGCTATTTCATCCACTTCTTTCTCGGTCGCCGGTTGGGTCCCATTGCCTACGGCGATTTCGGTGTTCTCTCTTCGCTCATGCTCATCAATACTGCTTTGTTTTTGACAGGCATCAATCGTGCAGTCGCCAAACAGATTGCGGAAGGGAACAGCCCGACTGCAGTAATGAAAGCCGGCTTTCAGCTGCAAGCTGCGCTAGCTGCTCTCGGCTTGCTTTTCTATATTCTTTTTGCTCCAAAACTCGTTTCTCTTCTTCATGATCCTTCCCTCTTATTGCTGATTGTTTTTTCTTCGCTTGCCATTTTCACGCAGGGCATCCATACAGTATATGCTAAAGGCTATCTGAACGGCTTACACGACTTTCGCCGGCAGGCTTTTATGGAAGGGGGCGTTGCCATTTTCAAAGTACTCTTAGCGATTGCTTTCGTAACTGTTGGTTTGGGCGTTTTTGGTGCCGTTGCGGCTTACGTGCTTGCACCTCTCTTTGTTATTTTCTTTGTTTTCCCGGTGCTGGTGGAAAAAGTCCAACCAGTATCAAAAAAGTCTTTGCTGCAGTTTGCTCTTCCCATTACCCTCTCGCTGGGGCTTTTTGTTGCCGCCATGGAGCTTGGCCTTCTTGCTGTCAAGTCCCTCCTCAGCGATGGTTTATCTTTGGGGGTATATACTGCTGCGACAACGGTCCCAAAAGTAATCTATTCGCTCTCAACAGCTTTTTCTCTGACTATCTTTCCGGCAGTTGCTGGTGCGGTCGCCCAGAAGAAGGAGATCTTCATGAGAAAATACATCCAGCAAGTCCTTCGGTATTCAATGCTTCTGTTGGTGCCTTTCGCAGTTCTCATCAGTGTTTCTGCACCGCGCCTCATCGTGCTCCTCTATTCCACCGCGTATCAAAGTGCAGGGCCCCTTCTGGAGATTCTGGCATTCAGTGCACTATTCTTTTCTCTTTTCTTAACACTCAACGTCATCCTTTTTGCCGTTGGGAAGCGCCTAGTTGCGATTCTCCTTTCCACTTTTCTACTGGCCATAGGTTTTATTGGGTACCGCCTCCTGATTCCGACTTTTTCTTTACCGGGAGCAGCGTCGTGGGCGGTAGGCATGGGGATGATAGGGGTGATTGCTTCAGGACTCTGCCTGCAGAGCGTTTCTCCTATGCCCTTATTTTCTCTGGGAAGGATTTGCTTAGCTGGAGCGATTATTCTATGGTTGGGTCGCCTTGCCCAGCCGCAGACAGGTTTCCTGTTTATTCTGCCTTTCCTCCTTGTTTTGTACGTGTTGCTCATTTTCGTGCTTGGGGAAATAACGTCCGAAGACCGTTCTCGGGCGAAAGATTTTTGGAAGCGCTTTTCTAAGTTCTGGGGCTCTTTTTGATAAAGTTTTAAAAGAAGCCAGTTTTCTGGGAGTGATAAATGGTAACTATGCGTTTTTTATATCGCCGGCATCTCGCCCTGCGTCTCTTGAATGAATTATCTCCCCATACCGCTTTGGAAATCGGGTTCTCAACCCGCCCCCTTCTGAGCGAAACAACTATCCCTCATCGCCTGGGGATTGATCTGAATCCCGAATTCTGCCGGCGAGCACCTTTCCCCGCTCAAAACATCGACGAAAAAGATTTTATCCCCCAGCAGCCTTTTGATCTGGTGATTGCTTTAGAAGTATTGGAACACCTTCCAAATGATGATGAGGCCTTGCAACGATGGGCTTCTTGGCTCAACCCAGGTGGGCATCTCCTTCTCTCTGTTCCTGCCAGGATGGCGCATTGGGATGCCAACGACGTCTTCTCTGGCCATGTCCGTCGCTATGAAAAAAAAGAGCTCCAGCTTCGCCTCGCTCAAGCAGGCTTTCACCTGGTAGATTTTTATTGTTATGGCTTCCCCCTCTTTAATCTTCTCAAGCGAGTTGGCAATCTCGCTATGCGCCAGAAGCTCAAAACGTTTGCGGGAGTTGGCACAAGCCAAGAAAACCCGGGTACGCTTCAAGGCGCTAAAATGACTTTTGGAAAGCTGCTTGCTAATCCCCTGGTTTTTAGGGCCCATGACCTCTTTTTAGGCACAGATTTAGGGATAGGGTATATGGCTCTGGTTAAAAAAGAGATATCATTCTCCAAAAAATGACCACCTCTATTTCGGAGATTCGCCGGCATGCCGCTACCCAACGCCGGGGGTATGAAAGATTTCTGGATTTCTTTGCGAATTACGTGGTGAAAATCGCTCTTTTCTGCCGCCTTACGCCCACTCAGCTTACTTTTTTCTGGGTAATTGTTCAGTTCTTTGCCCCCCTCTTTTTCACTTTCGGTTCGTACTTTTCTTTTGTTTTAGGGATAGTGCTGTTTCAATGCATGTTCATTGTGGATCTATCAGACGGAAAGCTTTTTCGCTTCTCCAAAGCGGGGGTAAAACACAAAAAGCCGCTTTTTCCCAAATACCTGGATCACCTCGGGCATTATATTAACAATGCCTGGCTCTTTATTTGCCTGGGATTAGGCACTATGCTGCGTTACTCTGGTGATTGGTTTTTTTTCTATGGGGGTTTAGCAGCAGCTTTTTTTTACCTGCTCAATAAATCGACGGCTATTAATCCAGCATGGTATAAATCTTTTGAAGAGCAGAAAACAATTCTGGGACTTGTTGATCAAGCTACGCCCCGGTATGGAAAATCGCTTTTGAAACAGTTTCTTTTTGATTTCTTTCGTGTCGAGCACCTTGGAAACTTTCTTTTTTTTGGCATTCTTTTCGATCAGCCCGGCGTGGTTTTGATGGTCTATGCCGGCTTATTCTGCTTAGAATTCCTTCGGAAACTGTATGTGCAAGGAAAGCTCCTGTGGAGGGTTGATAAGGGGAGAAGCTAATTTGAGAGGTGTCGCATTATCGTTTTTACACATTCTGAAACAGGCTCCTCCAATGTATTAATGGTAAGATCTGGCTTTTCCGGAGCGATGCCGATGAAGTTGGGAATCTCTCCCCGCAGCGCTTTCTGGTACAAGCCTTTGACGTCCTTGCGGATACATTCTTCCAGTGGGCAGTTCACAAAGAGTTCCATGAAGCTTTTGCCGACGATATTTCTGGCCATGCGTCGGTCTTCCCGATAGGGCGAAATTATAGGAACGAGAATGAAATCGATGCTCCCTCTCTTTTTCACGGCCAGTTCGGCAATGAGCCGGTTATTAGTACGAATATCCTCTCGCGAGAAGCCCAGCTTTTGGTGCAGGGTATTGCGAATGACATCGCCGTCGAGAATTTCCACCGTTTTCCAGTGAGCTTCCAGCTCTTTTTTGAGAGCTTCGGCGAGGGTACTTTTTCCGGAGCCGCT
>DATDWF010000109.1:0-18020 GCA_035289745.1 Candidatus Nanoarchaeia archaeon | reverse complement strand
ATATATATATATATATATATTTATCTTACCACTCGTGAGTAAAACTCTTTGGACATTACGAAACTTCTTTACCCCACCTCGCTCCCTTCCCCCCCTTTTTGCACGCGGATGACATGATTGACAAAGCTCTCCACTTTCGCTTCATGCGACACTAGGATGACCTGCCGCAAAGCCAATTTCTCCAACACATCCCGCACTTTGTCCAGCTGCTCGGAAGAAAAGCCGTCCGTGGGCTCATCCAGTATCAGCAAATCTTTCGTCTTTATCTCATGCACGACATCGTTAATGACCCGATTTAGCGCTAACCGGTACGCCAACGCCGCAGAAGTCTTCTCGCCGCCGCTTAAGTTCTCGAAGAACAGCTCGTGCCCATTCTGCTCGACAATGGGCGTGAACTCTTCATCCAGCCGGCTGAGAACTCCTGCATCATCAATAAGCATGGAAAACCATTCCTGAAACAGATGATTAAACAGCCGATGAATTCTGACCATGACGTGCTTCTCGATCGTTCCCGTCAAAGGCACAAAATGGCCTTCCAGCCAGGACTCCAGCTCTTTCAGGCGAAGCAATTTCTGGTTCTCTTCGGATAAGACTGTCACACTTTCCTGCAGCCGTTGTTCTTCTCGCAGCAGCTGCTCGTGCAAAGTCCGCTGGCGCTCTTCCCGGGCGAGAACTATTTTTTCCTGCTCCTGCACTTCTGCCAGAAGCTGTTTCTGCTCGGTAATCTGCTTACCGAAGTCTTCTTTACCCTGCAGTTCTTGCTCCAGCACTTGCAGCGCCGACTGCAGAGCGGCCATCTCCTGCTGCAAAGGGTGCTGGTGTTCTTTAACGACCGCCGCCTGCTTTTCCAGATGCTCTCTTTTGGTAACCTGCTCTAGCTGCTTCTTTCGTTGTGCTATCATGTCTCCTAACGCCTGCAGCCGTTCTGTTTCACCACCCTGCTCTTTGGTAAGCAAAGCATTATTTTCTTCCATGAGCTCCTGCAGCTCTTCGCGTTTTTTTTCAAGAGAAATGTTCTTTTCTTCAAGATGGGCCAGTTCAAGCTCCATCCGTGCCACCCCATTTTTCTGCTCATAATATGCCTTCCGCTGTTCCTGCAGCTCATGGCGATGCTCTTGCATCTGCGTTTTCTTGTCTGTCAGATCAGCCAGCAGTTTCTCTGCACGAACAATTTCCTGCGCTTTCTCTGCTGTAATCCGCGTTTTATGAAACGATGAAACCTGCTGCAAGCACGTCGGGCAGGTATCTAATTGCTCTATCCGCTCTCGTAACTCCTGCGCCTGCTGTAATAGCGTCTGGTTTCTTGTAAAGAGGACATTCGTTTTTTCCAGCAACTCTTGCAGCTGTTGATCTTTCTCTTCGCTTCCCGCCAAAGCCTGCACTTTCTTTCGCAGCTCCTGCAAAAATTCCTTTTTTTTGGGAATGAGGACGAGCAATTCTTCTCCAAACTGCACTTCTTTTTGGCAGGCAGCCAGCAGCTTCTGCAGGTGGCGAAGCTGTTCTTCTTGGGTTGCTTTCTTTTTCAGCAACAGCTCTCGCTCCGCTTCTGCCCGATGAAGCTCGTCCAGAAGTGCCTCTTTCTCTCTGGGGAGAGAACCCAAAGCCCGCAACTCCTCCTGCAGGTGGTGCTCCTGCTCCTCCAGTTTTTTGTTCTGCCGCAGCTTTTCTTCGCGGAGCATCTGCTTTATCTGGTGCTGCTGCTGCAGATCACGAAAGGCCTGCTGGGCTTTCTCCAAGCCTTGCAGCGCTGCTTTCTTTTGTTGCAAAGCATCCCCCAACTGGGATCGCTCTTTCTGCAGCGCTTCCAGCTGCCCCTGAGCTGCAGCTTTCTCCCCACTCACCCGCTGCAGCTGCTCCTGCTGTTCTTTTAATGGCGCAATCTTTGTCTCCAAAACGGCTAGTCGCGTCCGCAGCGTCCGCAGATACAGCTGCACGTTCTCCCGGATCACTTTGTACTTGTCAATCCCAAAGATTTTCCGCAGCACATCAAGGCGGCTTTCTGCCGCTTCCTGCAGGATAAACTTCATCTCTTCCTGCGGGGTGTATACGGTATAGCGGAAGAGATAATTCTTGTTCTTGGTAATCATCTCCTCCGGGTAACCCAGCAGGGCAAGTATTTCCGCTTTCAATTCCACGGGCGTGAGCTCTTTTTTTACGTTATTCTTGAGCACAAAACCCGCAGTCTGCTGGATGCCCAGCTTGGTCTTTTTCAGATTTCTTTGGATCAGGATTTCCTGCCCGTCGAGAGAGAACGTCAATTCCACGCTGCCTTGCGTGCTGCCTTTTCGCAGCAAGGACTCTGCCGGCAGATCCGGTCGGGAAGCACCAAAGAGGGCGAATTCGATAGCCAGCAGCAGGCTGGACTTTCCGGAGCCGATATCACCAGAAAGCAGCAGGGTCCCTTCGGGAAACGTAACGGTTTCTGCCTGATAGGAGCGAATATTCTCTAAGCGCAATTGGCGGAGAAGCATGGGCTTTCCAGAGAAAATGGTTTTTTATGGATTATGGTAATCGAACGCTTAGAATAGAGAATAGCACCCAGAATCACTTATACGCCACATAATGCTTCCGGCATCTCGGTGCATAGGCTTCTTTTCCGCCAACCAGAACGACTGGCGAATCAACCGGAGCAATTTCTCCCTCCACAAACCGCTGCACGCGGGTGGCCAGTTGGCCACATTTTTCTATATCGCTGATGGGCTGCGTACAAAGAGCGGAAAGATAAACAACCTCATCGGCAGCAGCCAGCAGGTCCCCCATAGTCTTTTGGCCATCAGAAAAAGAGAAATACTGATCGCGAAAATCTTTGAGCAAGCCCGCAGCCAAAACTATTTTCCCCTCATTGGCATAGTAGTTACAGAGAGAAATAATTGCACCATCAAAAAACTGCACCTCATCAATGCCGATAACTTTCGTGGTTGGTGTAACGATATGAGCAAGCTCCTTCGCGTTCTGGACGGCGATACTTGGCTCCTGCACCCCATCATGAGTTGCCACATGCGTTTCGCTATAGCGCTGGTCCATTACCGGCTTAAAGAGAACGGTTTCATATCCCGGAACTTTGTACCGGCGAAAACGGTGGACGAGGAGTGAGCTTTTCCCGCTGAACATCGTTCCCACAATAACTTCCAAGCGCGGCTGGAGATCCATGAAAAGAAGAGAAAAAAACGTCGTTTAAATAGACTGTGGTGGTCGAAAAGAATGATGGAACAGAAAACTATCCCTCTCGCAAGATCTTTGGAGCAAACAGCCAGAAGAAAACTGCCGAAGCTGTATAAAAAAAGAAATGGAGTGCATAACTATAGACAAAGCCATAATTCACGGTAAGAACCAAGAGGGGGAAAACAACCGCTCCCAGGAGTGAAGCGATCAGGTAGTACATCCCAAACAGTTTTCCGGCAGGGATGAGTGCAAAGATATGAACGCCTCCAAAAAGAAGGAGTGAGAAGAGCATCGTCATCGAGAGGGAGAATCCCTGCTGCGAAAGCCATAGGACGAGCATCAGTATCATCATTTGTTGGAACAGAATGTCAAATGACTTGGAAACAAGATACCGATAATCCATCTGGATGAAGAATTGCTGAGGATATCTTTCAATAAGGCGTGAGGGACTCTGGATGTATTTATGGGAAAAAGCATAGGCCAAAGAAGTAACAAGATATACCAAAACAAGAACAACAAAAGGGATACTGGTGAAAGTGCCATCTACCATTTTCAGAAGGTCTCGAAAATAAACCCCCGCTAGAAGCGTAAAAAACAAGAAAAATATGACCAGCCATCCATAGTTTTTATTGTAGGTTATCCCCTTTTTTGTAATGAAACTAAGAAGACCAAAGGGGATAATCCATAAAAGTATCCATACCACTATGTCAAGTACTATTGCCATCAAACCGAGAACGAATCATAAGCTCCCCGGAGAATTTCCCCGGAGAGCCATCACCTCTTTTCCGCGCAGAGAAATTGCTTCCTCCAGCGCCCGCAAAGGCTCAGGCCTTTGCGGCCCTCAGCAAACACCTCGTTTGGAGGATGAACGGAATACAAAACAGAAAAATCTTCAGCTTAATAATCTTTTTGGTTTTCTATTGGCTCGCTTCCTTTCTGCTCTTTCGCCAAAAACTTATACATAGGCTGCTGTTCTCTAATCTCCTGCTCTTTATTGGCTTGCCGGGCCAGAACATAAAAAAAGTCACCCAGCCGGTTGATGTACGACAAAATATGCTCATGATATTTCAGCAGGGGCTTGGCAGCAACTAACTCCCTCTCCGTTCTTCTGACCACCGCCCTGCACAGATGCAAGAAAGAACTGGCTGGCGTACCGCCCGGTAAAATGAACTTTTTAGGCATGCCTAGCTTTTCTTCCAGCAGGTCGATCATCTGCTCAATTTCCTGCACGTGCTCCAGAGTAATTCTCGGCAGTTTGTCCCGAACCACTTCACTCCCCGCCACATCAGCTCCTAACGTAAAAAGGTCATTCTGGATTTTTGAAAGGAGATTCTTTAACTTCTCATCCTGCACAAAACAGAGAGTAACACCAATAACAGAGTTCAATTCGTCTAACGTGCCGAGCGCTTCAATACGGGGATCATTTTTTTCAACGCGGCAACAGCCAAAAAACGATGTCTCTCCAGTATCCCCCGTCTTCGTGTAAATTTTCATGCCCTTACCGCTCCCCCACCTGCAGGACTTGCTCCTCCGAACTGCCATCCCGGTAAATGGTGATCCCTTTGCAGCCCATCTTCCACGCCAGCAGATACGCCTCTGCAACATCCCGGATCGCTGCCGTCTTCGGAAAGTTTATCGTCTTGGAAATGGAATTATCAACAGAGCGCTGCAGCGTGGCCTGCATGCGGATGTGCCATATCGGGCCGATATCCCGCGCTGTCACAAAGATCTGGCGGACATCCTCAGGGACGCCCGCAATATTTTGCACGCTCCCCTGCTGGGCTACCTCACGAAACAATTCCGGAGAAGCGAATCCCCGTTCTTTGGCAACATGCTCAAAGACCGGGCTCAGATAGAGTGACGTTTCACCCCCCAGCATCGTCTGTTGGTACGACAAAGCAAAAAGGGGCTCGCATCCTGCTGAAGTATTTGCCAGCAGGCTGATAGTCCCCGTTGGCGCCAGAGAAAGGCAGCTCATGTTGCGCATTTTTCGCCCTTTTTCCTCGTGCGCAGATCCCGCCCATGCCGGACAAACGCCGCGGAGCTCGGCCAGCTCTTGCGAGGCCGCATATGCTGCATCCCGTAAAGCAGCAATGATTTTTTCTGCAAGATCGAGCCCTTCGTTGCTATCATACTTTACTCGAAGCGTGAAGAATAATTCGGCTAAGCCCATGAGGCCCAAGCCGAATTTTCTCGTCCGTTTCGCCGCTTCTTCAATCAGGGGGGTGAGGTACACATTGCAGTCGATAGCATTATCCAGGAAGTGCACGGCGGTTTTTACCGTGCGGTGCAAATTTTCCCAATCGATGGCTGGCTGGCCCGCAGCTAAGCACCGCATCAGATTTATGGAGCCAAGTATGCAGCCTTCATACGGCAATAACGGCGCTTCGCCGCATTGGTTCGTCGTTTCAATCTCACCGAGATGCGGCGCCGGATGCTTGCGGTTTATCTCGTCTAGGAAAAGGATGCCGGGATCGCCGGTCCGCCAGGCATTCTGTGTTACTACAGCAAACACTTCCTTGGCACGCAGCTGGCCAACAACACTCTTCGTTCTCGGATTCCGAAGGTCATATAATAAATCCTGCTCCACTGCCTGCATGAACGCATCCGTAACGCCGACGGACAGATTGAAATTGGTCAGCGCTCGGCTCGTCGCTTTGGCTTCGATAAAGCGGATAATGTCGGGATGGTCCACGCGCAGAACCGCCATATTGGCCCCCGGACGGACGCCGCCTTGCTTTATACTCTCCAGCGCGGCATCATATGTCTGCAAGAAAGCGACGGGCCCGGCCGCTACCCCTAGGGATGATCTCACCACATCGCCCGCCGGCCGCAAGCGGGAAAATGAAAATCCCGTCCCGCTGCCCCGCTGGTGGATTAAAGCGGCATCGCGCAGCGTCGTAAAAATGCTTTCCATGGTATCTTCAATTGGCAGCACAAAACAGGCGCTTAACTGCTGCATTTTCGTTCCGGCATTCATCAGCGTCGGGGAGTTGGGCAAAAAGCGCAGATCTGCCAGCAGTGCATAAAACTCCTCTTCGGTGTGCTGGACTTCTGCAGAAAAGGCGCCATAATACCCATCAGCCGCAGCGACCGCATGAGCAACCCGGCGGAGCATCTGGTGCGGCGTTTCCATAACTTCGCCATGCTCGTCTTTCTGCAGGTACCGCTGGCGCAGGATTTTCAAAGCGCGGGGAGAAAATTTAATCTCCAGCTCCGCATGCTTCTCCCCGAGAATAAACGCTCGCTGCTCCCGCTCCTGGCTCTTTTTATGGCGATAGAGGATGTAGGTTTTAGCCGTCTTGGCATGCCCTTCTTCAATGAGCGTTTTCTCGACGAGATCCTGTACGTCTTCCACGCTCGGGATACGACCAAGAAAAGTTCTTTCAGCGAGAGCAGCCACTTTTTCAGCAAGCAGGCCTGCTAGAGTTTGATCATGCCCGCCGACGGACTGCGCTGCTTTGAAGATAGCTTCGGCAATCTTCTCCACCTGGAAGGGGACAATGCGGCCATCGCGCTTGCGGACGTTGGTTACCGTCCTATTCAGGGGTGCAAGGTTCATTGTTGTAAAGCTTTTTTTACGATATTCTTAATAAAGCTCTCTTTGTGTTTGCGGTAGAGTTCGCCAATGCCTCGAGCTTTTTTGACTGCTTCTTTCTTGAGTCTTGCATACTCCTCAACCGCATCAGGATGTTTGGACAAATAGTCACAAAAGCCAATCATCTCTTTCCAATCTTTTCCATCACAAGTTGTTAGATGGATATGAACTCTTCTGTTTCCTTTTTTATGGCGGATGTTCCTCCTAAAAAAGAATCGGTCAGGGGTGCTGGCTCTCTCGCGAAATTCATAGCGAGCTTTTTCCAACTTTTTTTTTGCTTCTTTGAACTTTGCTTTCGGCACCCCAACCAGAACGTCAAGAATCCCTTTACCCCCAAGCCCCACGATAGCGGTGGAACCCACGTGTTGTATTTTTGCAAAAGGACCAAGCGCTTTCCTCAGCCGCCTCTTTTCTAAAGCAAAGAACGTCACGTATTCCGGAACATACCGCCGAAAAACATATTTCTGCATACTTCTCTTTGAAAACCTAATCTTTTATTAAGTTTTCCGCAGGGCGCCAGATATTTTTGCGAACGATCAGCTGCACCCCGTCGTCTCCCCGCACACTTCGCAGAGATGGCAAGTGCCGTTCTGACGTAACTGCGCTGCGCCGCAGCTGGAGCATTTTTCGGCAGCGGAAGCATCGAGGCGAGAAGGAGCTCTATCTTCCATAATCATTCTCGGCCTTCCTCTGCTTATATGCTCCTCTCTCGGCGCTGGCGCTCCATTTTCCAGCAGGAAAGTTCGCAATTCGGCAATCACCGGATGCCCTTCGACAACTAGGCTGTGCTCGGCAATCTGCTCGGGATGAATGCCGTGCTGCAAGCCCATATTGACGGAATTCACGAGCGCCCCGAACAAAGCCTGCTGCGCCGGGGTGGTATCAGCCAGCTGCAGCTGCACGTCATATATCCGCTCACCTTCTTTTCGTGCAGAGAGCAGCAGTTCTTTTCTGCCTAGAAGCACGCATTTCTTTACTTCTTGTGCATGCGTCTCCTGCAGAATCTCCCGTAATTCCGGATGCTCTTCTAAGGTGGCATTGAGCGGCTGGGAAAGCTTGCAGCCATCGCGATATAATGCTACCGCTTTGATCATCATCGTCCAGGCATCGTAGTACGCCTGCTTGATCTGCCCTATGCCCCACTCCTGCGGCATGTTTATCGTCTTGGAAATGGCGCCCGAGATGAACGGCTGCGCTGCCGCCAGCATCTTCAGATGCCCGTAGGGATGGATGTAGCGCTTCCCGTTTTTGCCGCATTTATTCGCGCAATCAAACACCGCATAGTGCTCCTCTCGCAAATAGGGAGCGCCTTCCAGCGTCATGGTGCCACAGACATATTCATTGGCCGCAGCAATCTCAGCGTCCGTAAATCCTAACGCCCTTAGGACATCTCCCTTACTCCCGTGCAGCAAGCGCTGATACTCTTTTTCGCCCAAAACCCAAGGATTAAATACGTGACGAATGTCCATCGCGGCATGCAGCCCTTTCTCGACAGCATCGAGCTGCTTTTCCGACAAGCCGTGCAGCAGCAAAGTTTCCCTATTGATTGCCGGACTGCCTTCCAACGTCCCGTGCCCTATGCAATATGCTAAGATCGCAGTGATCTGCTCCGGCAAATAGCCCAAGCGGCGCAAAGCGTTTGGCACTGACTGATTGACAATCTTGAAATAGCCGCCGCCTGCCAGCTTCTTCATCTTCACTAACGCATAATCCGGCTCCACGCCCGTGGTGTCACAATCCATGACCAGCCCTATAGTCCCCGTCGGCGCGAGAACCGAGACCTGCGCATTGCGGTAGCCTGACTGCTCGCCCCGAGACAAAGCGCGATCCCAGGCGGTGTGCGCTGCTTGCAAAAGCAGCGGCGGGCACAGCTGCTGACCAATCGCCACAGGCTTCTTGCTCAGCCCTTCGTACATATTCTCGTTGTATGCCACCCGCCGGTGATTGCGGATGACCCGCAGCATATCTTCCCGGTTTTCAGCAAAGCGCTCAAAAGGCCCCAACGCCTGAGCCAGCTCTGCAGACGTAGCATACGCTTCTCCGGTTAAAATGGCCGTAAGAGCGCCAGCGATAGCCCGGCCCTGCTCGCTGTCATAGGGAACACCCTGCAGCATGAGCAGCGTTCCCAAATTGGCATATCCTAATCCTAAAGTACGGTATTCATAGCTCTTCCGGGCGATGGCTTCTGACGGGAAATGAGCCATCAGCACGGAAATTTCTAATGCCATGGTCCAGAGGCGAATGGCATGCATGTATCCCTGGATGTCAAAAACCCCACTTTCAACATCATAACATTTCACCAGGTTTATCGACGCTAAATTGCACGCCGTATCGTCGAGAAAGAGGTACTCGCTGCAGGGGTTGCTGGCATTAATCTTTCCCCCCTTCGGGCAGGTATGCCATTCGTTCATCGTTGTGTCAAACTGCACACCAGGATCAGCGGAAGCCCAGGCGCAATAGCCGACGTCGTCCCAGAGCTTTTCTGCGGAAATAGTTTTCATGATTTCACCAGAAGTGCGGCCACGCAAAGCCCACTCCCGGCCTTCCTGCAGCGCCGTAAAAAACTCGTTCGGAATGCGTATGGAGTTATTGCTGTTCTGGCCGGAAACCGTGACATATGCTTCGGACTCATAATGCGTATCAAACTCCCGCAGCGGCAGATCATAGCCTTGCTGCGCCAGCGCGATGGCGCGGACAATATAATTGAGCGGAATGTCCTGCCGGGCCGCTTCGCGAACGGACTCTTGCACTTCTTGGTCCGCAAGCGGGTTCTCTTTTCCTTTCACTCGTTGCATGAGCTGTGCCAGCTTTTTCTTCAGCACTCTACTTCCTGCCACTAAGCTGGCCACTTTCTCTTCTTCCCGGACTTTCCACCAGATGAACTCTTCTATTTCCGGATGGTCCATATCCAGGCAGACCATCTTGGCTGCTCTTCTCGTTGTTCCTCCGGACTTCACGCTACCTGCAGCTACATCAAAAATTTTCAGGAAGCTCATCACTCCCGAGCTCGTGCCACCGCCGCTTAAGCGCTCGCCTTTGCCCCGCAGCCGAGAAAAATTTGTGCCCGTGCCGCTCCCGTACTTGAACACTCGGGCTTCCCGAACCAGCAAACTGAAGATGCCGCCTTCGCGAACCAGATCGTCTTCGACCGCTTGGATAAAGCACGCATGAGGCTGATTTCTCGTGTATGCATCTTGCGAATTTTTTAACTCTTTTGTATCAGGATCGACGTAGCTATGCCCCTGCGCTGGGCCGCGCAAGCCGTACGCCCAATGCAATCCGGTCGTAAACCATTGTGGGCTATTAGGCGCAGCGGTCTGGTTGACGATCATGTGCAGCATCTCTTCGTAGAAAATCTGGGCATCACTCTCCGTCGCAAAATAGCCGTACTTCTCCCCCCAGGAGCGCCAGCAGCCCGCCATACGGTGCGCTACTTGCTTGATGCTGGTTTCGCTGCCGGTGATCCGCTTCCCATTTTCATCCAGCAGCGGCTCGCCCCCCTCATTCTGCAGCGGTACGCCTGCTTTCCGGAAATATTTTTGCGCCAGGATGTCCGTGGCTACGGACGACCAGAATGACGGCACTTCCACATCATCCATATGGAAAACGATGCTCCCATCGGGATTCTTAATGGTCGAAGAACGCCGCTCAAATGCGAACTGGCTGAACGGATGTATGCCTTCTTTCGTAAAATATCGCCCTACCTGCAAACCTCTTTTTTGCTCCCCCATAACCACACCCCCTTTTTTCTTTCAATTTCTATACACCCCTTACTTAAATAGTTTATTCTGCCTTTTTAGGTGATAACGAAATAGGGAGGATGGAATACATCTACAGGTAATAACATATTCAACTGTCTCTTTCAACGAACAACCTAAATAATATAGCTGATCAACTGCATAAATGTATTTAAACGTATGTTATCTATAGTTTATACAACATGGCACCGCTCCGTCTGGGCTTAACGTACAACGACGTTCTCCTCGTGCCCAAGAAGACACCCTTAGCTTCGAGAACGGAAGCAGATACCAGCTCTTTTTTCACAAAACATCTTCACTTGCCCGTGCCGGTGGTGAGCGCCAACATGGCCACGGTGACGGAACACAAGATGGCCATTGCCTTAGCCCGGGAAGGCGGCCTGGGGGTCATCCACCAGTTTGGCACGATTGAAGAGCAGGTTGCGGAAGTAAAACGCGTGAAACGGAGCACCAGCTTTGTGATAGAGAATCCGGTTTCGGTTCCTCCTCATATAACCATCCAAGAAGCCGTAGCTCGTATGAAGAGCGAGCACGTTACCAGCCTGTTGGTTGTGCAGCATGATGAGCTCGTGGGCATCTTTACTTCCAAAGATTACCTTTTCGAAGAAGATTTCAGCAAGCCCGTTTCAGCCGTCATGACGCCAAAAGCACAGCTCATTACGGCCCCTTTTGGCATTTCTCTCGACGAAGCGAAGCGCATCCTGCACCAGCACCGCATCGAGAAGCTGCCTCTCATGGAAAACGGCCGAGTGCGGGGGCTGATTACCACCAAAGACATCACGCGCCTCGAACACTGGCCGCATGCCTGCCGGGACGAGAAAGGCAGATTGCGTGTTGGAGCAGCCGTGGGCGTGAAAGATATGCTGGAACGGGCAGCTGCAGTAGTTGCAGCAGGAGCTGATGTGCTTGTTTTGGACATCGCGCATGCGCATTCGGTGCTGGTTATCGAACAGCTTAAAGAGCTGAAACGGCATCTTTCCGTCGACGTGATGGTCGGCAATATTGCGACCGCAGAAGCGGCCGAAGATCTTATTGCTGCGGGTGCTGATGGGCTGAAAGTGGGCATCGGGCCTTCACCGGTCTGCACGACACGGGTGATGGCTGGTGCCGGAGTGCCCCAGCTAACGGCCGTTATGGACGTGGCAGCTGTTGCTAAAAAGTATGGCATTCCAGTGTGTGCGGATGGCGGCCTGAAATATCCTGGTGATGTGGCTAAAGCAATAGCAGCGGGCGCAGCGAGCATCTTCTCCGGCAGCTTTTTTGCGGGCACGGATGAATCGCCGGGCATGATCATCATGAAGGATGGCAAGCGCTACAAGAAATACATCGGCAGCGCGTCGTATGAAAGCAGCCATCAGCGCAAAGAGTCAGAAGAGGGAAAAGAAGTCAAGGAGCGTCTGGATTTCTTTGTCGAGGGCGTTTCCACGCTGGTTGATTACAAAGGCCCCGTCGAAGATGTGATAAAAGGCCTGCTCAAAGGGCTGCAGAGCGGCATGAGCTACTGCGGCGCAAGAACCATTACTGAAATGCAGGAGAACGCTGAATTTATGCAGATTACGGCTGCCGCCTGGGAAGAAAGCAAGAGCGGCGGGATGAAAATAAGCGAGTGAGGTGAAACAAAATGGCTGGAGAGAAGTGCACGCTTGAGTGGCTGGAGCAGCTTGTATCGAAAATAAAAGAAGTGAAAAACCTCGGCCTGCTCGGCGGCAGCGCTTTTGCTCTCGTCTCTGGGCTGCAGTTTGCCTCCTATTACAGCCAGCCGGACTCCTACGAATTGGATGTGCTGCACGGCGCTGCAGCATACCTCCAGCAGTATGGGGAAGAAGATCCAAGAGAAGTGTTAGACTATGCTAATGCGACGCTGGAGCGGGCTGCACAGGGAAATCTTTCCCTGCCGGAGCTGGTGGGCTTAGAGCGGGAGCTTGCGGAGATGCAGGAAGCGGTTGAGAACTCCCCAATGCCCGGCGCATATAGGGTTTCTTTGGAACGATTAGGGAAAAAGATTGAAGAGGTGGCAGATGAGCACGGAAGGGATGGCACAGCTTTAGGCCTGGGAATACTGTTCGGCAGTGTAGCACTCTGGTGGTGGGGGTTGGTGTATTACGCGAAGAGAAAAACCAGAGACGACAAAGATACATAAAGCAGGAGGCCTCTTTTCATATTCCTATTTTTCCATCAGTACTTTTTTAAATTCCCTGCAACTCCCATTCTGTGATGGAACTTCCGCAGCAATACAACCCCAAAGAAGCCGAGCCCAAATGGCAGAAATACTGGGAAGAGAATAATATCTATGTCTATCATCCCAATCCAAAGAAAGAAACCTACAGCATCGACACGCCCCCGCCTACCGTTTCCGGCAAGATGCATATGGGGCATGCTTTCAGCTACACCCAGCAGGATATCATTGCACGATACCAGCGCATGCGTGGCAAGAATGTTTTCTTTCCTTTTGGCACAGATGATAATGGGCTGCCGACGGAACGGCTCGTGGAAAAGAGCAAGAACATCCTCTCCACCAAGCTGCCCCGGCAGGAGTTCGTGAAGATCTGCAACGAGTTCATTGCCCAGGAAAAGCCCCAGTTTATCCAGGCCTGGAAAGAGATCGGCATGTCGGCAGATTTTAAGCGCTCGTACTCGACGATAAACAAGCACTGCCAGATTACGTCGCAAGCCTCGTTCATCGAACTCTACAACAAAGAGCGTATCTTCCAGCAGGAATCACCTGTCGCCTGGTGCGTGCAATGCCAGACAGCCATCGCCCAGGCTGAATTTGAGAATATTGACAAAACGTCCCATTTCAATGATGTAGCGTTCAGCTGCGGTGGAAAAGAGCTGGTCATTTCTACGACACGGCCGGAACTGATTCCCGCCTGCGTGGCGTTGTTCTATCACCCGGAAGATAAGCGCTACCAGAAGCTGCGGGGCAAGTTTGCCAAAGTGCCGCTTTTTGATTATGAAGTGCCCATTCTTGCAGATGAAACCGTCGATAAAGAGAAAGGCACGGGGCTGATGATGGTCTGTACGTTCGGCGACAAAGAAGACGTCGACAAATGGTTTCGCTATAAATTGCCCTTGCGCGTGGTCTTTGAGAAGAATGGCAGGATGAATGAGCTGGCCCCAGAGTTCAAAGGCCTGAAGATTGAAGAAGCGCGCAAGGCGATTCTCGACAAGCTGAAAGAAACGAAAGCCTTAATCCGGCAGCGAGACATCGTGCATGCGGTCAATGTGCACGAGCGCTGCAAGACGCCTCTGGAGTTCCTGAAGACCAAGCAGTGGTACATCAAGATTCTGGATAAAAAAGAAGAGCTGCTGGAAGCAGCCAATCAGATTACTTGGTATCCGCCGCACATGAAAGTCCGCTATGACCATTGGGTGCAAAACCTCAACTGGGACTGGTGCATCTCCCGGCAGCGGCATTTTGGCATTCCCATTCCCGTCTGGGCCTGCCAAAAGTGTGGCCGCCATATGCTCCCGGAACGGAAAGAGCTTCCTGTCGATCCTACCGTCGATAAGCCGAAGAAGCCTTGCGGCTGTGGATCGACAACTTTTGACGGCGAGCAGGATGTGCTTGATACTTGGGCAACGTCCTCAGTAACACCCGAAATCATCACCAATTGGGCCCATCAAGGCGAATATGATTTTCCGTACGCCGAGGCGCCCCTGGACTTACGGCCCCAGGCGCATGACATCATCAGAACCTGGCTCTTCTATACCGTCGTCAAAAGCCTCTATCACCATGGCCGCGTGCCCTGGAAGCGAGTCATGATTTCCGGCCATGCGCAGGATCCCCACGGCAAGAAGATGTCGAAGTCCTTGGGCAATGTCATCGAGCCGTTAGAAATGATAAAAAAATACTCGGCAGATGCGCTGCGCTTCTGGGCGGCTGGCTCGACGCTAGGGGATGACCTGCCGTTTCAGGAGAAAGATCTCGTGACGGGGCAGAAGTTCATCACCAAATTATGGAATGCCGCAAAGTTCTGTGTACTGCATCTGCAAGATTACTTGCAAACACAAAAAGGGAAAAAAGCAGATGAAGGAAGTGCAACTGAAGTCTTCGACAAGTGGCTGCTCAGCAAGCTGCATCGACTCATGACCGAAAGCACGGAAACCTTTGCCGCATATGAATATGCCCGGACCAAAAGTGCCGTGGAACACTTCTTCTGGCATACCTTTTGTGATTATTATCTGGAGATCATCAAAGACCGCCTGTACAATCCGGTGATACGCGGAGCGGAAAAGCGGAAAAGCGCTCAGTATACTTTAGACCAGGCGCTTCTGAGCATTCTCAAAATGATGGCCCCTGTCATGCCTCACATCACGGAAGAGATTTACCAGCATGCTTTTGCGAAAAGAGAAGAAGCAAAAAGCATCCATGTCGCGGCCTGGCCTCTAGCGCAGCCCCGATGGCAGGATGAGCAGGCTGAATTGGCCGGCGACCTGGGCATCGATATCATCGGCGCCGTGCGGAGATGGAAAGCCGAACAGCACGTTTCATTAAAAGAAGAAATCGCTACACTCGTGCTGCAGAGCTCGGAAAAAGGATTTGCCGAAATGATTACAAGTGTGCAAGACGACCTGAAAGCGGTGCTCAATGCGAAGAGCATCGTCTTTTCCGGGAAAACGGCGCTGGAAAGTGAGAGATTTACTGTGCGGATCGGCATTGAACGCTAGGGAATTTTGGGCATTTTTCTCGTACATCTATGCAAATTCGGCGAAACCTTTTTAAGAGGAAGAAGCCTCATACGAAGAAAATAGCAGGAAAAAGAGCGTGGGAAACAAGCGTTCTTCTCCCTGACTAATCAAAAACAAGCTTAAAAAAGTGGAGGGATCAACCAATGGCAGGAACAGAAGGATATTGTGTAAAATGCAAGGCCAAGCGCATGATGGCTGATGCCAAAGAAGTGGCGATGAAAGGCAAAGGCGGCATGAAGCGCAGCGCCATGAAAGGCAAATGTACCAAATGCGGAACGACCATGTTCAGGATCATGGGCGCGAAGAAGAAATAAAGTTTCTTCTTCTTTTTCTCTTTTTTTTCGGTTTTTATTTCTATTCTTAACTTTTTTTGCTGGCTTTTTACAGCAAAGAACAACGTATTTAAACTCAAAGAACTTTCTTAATGAAGAGATGAGCAGGCATATCAAAGCAGTCGGCTTCGACTTCGATGGAACGTTAGTGCTTTCTGAAGAGAAAAAAGCCAGAGAGATGGCCAAAGTCTTCCGGGAAAAGTTTGGGGTGCAGCGCGGCGTGCCAACAGCCTACCGGAAAGTTGCAGGAACGGGCAAGAACCGTCAGGAGAAAGTAACGCTGCTGTTCCGGCAATTTCTCAGAAGAAAGCCGACGCGGCAGGAACTGCGTGCGATGGATGAGCATTTTGGCTTCCATTACGAGCAAAGCCTGCATCGCTGTCCGCTGATGCAATGCACGAACGTCTTGGGCGAACTCAAAAAACAAGTAGAGTTCCTCTTCCTGCTTTCTCTGGAAAATAAACGGGAAGTCCACAGGATCGCTGAGCATTGCGGACTGGGCAAATACTTTGCAGAAATCTTGGGGGGGCCGAAATCAAAACAAGAGAATCTGCTGCACGTCGTAAAAAAACATCAGCTGAAGCCGCAGGAAGTGCTCTACGTGGGAGATTCTGCTGGTGATATTCTGGCTGCAAAAAAGGTCGGCGTAAAAGTCGTCGTCTTGCAGAAAAACTTCCGCTACCGGGAACTGCTCAAGAAGTTAGGGGCAGATTTTACGTTCAGCTCGCTATGTGCACTGCCAAAAAGAGTGGAAGAGTTTGAGAGAGGATAATATGGAACAATATTTTATGCCCAAAGAATTGGATTTTGAAAATTTAAGGGTGTGCATAGATACCTATCCCGCAGAAAGGATTTTTATCCGGGATTATGGAGGGCGTAACCCCAATGGAAGTTTTCGAGCGGAAGGGCTTACAAAAGTTGATGAAATTCTGGAAGGAAAATCCCTTGATTTTCGGAAAGATGATTCTGGCTTGCATATCCTTATTGATTCTGATGAGGTGTTTCATTTTCCATTGAGAGAAGTGGGCACACGCGAGGGTGATGGATTTTCTCTGGCATATGAGCGAATTAAACCAACCAAAGATGGGATTGGAAGAATGGTTATGTTAGGAACAGGCATTGATCCTTACGATTATAGTCTACCAGAGCCCAGAAGATCGCTCCTGAGGCATATTCTGGATAGTCACCTGCTGGAGATTTACTTCAAAGGAAGAATTCATCTTAAATTCCATTCTTGGTACCAAGAGCCACATTGGAAATATTGGACTGTTGACAAACCGTAAGATGTACTAAAAGACTATTTCTTTCCCCCATACACTCCTTTATTCACCACATGCGGCACTTTCTTCCCCGCCAACGCTGCCAAGATATTACGCACGGCCAGCATCGTCATCTCTTCTCGTGCTTCTACTGTCGAAGAAGCGGTGTGCGGTGTCAGGAGTATATTGTCAAGCTTCGCCAATCCCGGCGCCAGTTTCGGCTCATGCTCAAAGACATCCAGAGCAGCCCCCGCAATCTGCTTTCTTTGTAACGCCGAAACCAGCGCTTTTTCATCAACGACGGGGCCTCGCGACGTATTCACCAAGAAAGCGGTCTTCTTCATCAGCGCCAGCTCTTTGCTGCTGATGAGATGCCGCGTCGATGGAAGCAGCGGCACGTGCAGTGTCACAAAATCAGATTGCAGCAGCAGCCTGCGGAGCGGCGTAAAGATCGCTTTGTACTTCTTTTCGAACTTGAGATTGCGAATGACGTCGTAATAGAGTACTTGCATGCCCATCCCATGCGCGCAGCGTTCCGCTACGCCAGAGCCGATGCGCCCTAAGCCGATGATGCCTAAGGTTTTCCCTTTGAGGCCGCTGCCGAGCAGCAATGTCGGCGACCACCCCGCATAGTTTCCCGCTCTTGTAAACGCATCCGCTTCCCGCAGGCGCTTGGCCAAAGCTAATAACAGAGCAACCGTATGTTCCGCCACCGCCTCGCTGATCAGCTTTCCCGGTGTATTGGCGACGGGAATACTTTTTTTTGTTGCATACGCGAGGTCTATATTATCATAGCCGACGGCATAATTGGCGATTATTTTCAAGTGTGGATTGGCATCAATGACTTCTTTGTCTATCTTGTCCGTCAGCAGGCAGAGCAGCGCATCGCAATGTTTTACTTCTTTCAGCAGCTCTTTTTTGGGGATAGGCTGGTCTTTGGGATAGATTTTCAGCTGGCAGTGCTTCTGGAGAAGACTAAGATTGCCGTCGAGAATGTGGCGGGTGAGGAAGACTTTTGGTTTGGGCATGGAAAGAGGGAAAGAAAGAAGATATTTAAAGATTGTTGTGTAAAGTATGTGTGTCGTATCCTGTAATTATTTCCCTTCGATAGTATAATTTGTTTCATCTTAAAAATCCTCCCTCTTCATTTTGCGAATAAAAGCCTGTGCTGGTGTCTCCAGCGCCTCAAAATTGAGCGACCTATGTGGTCGCATTTCAT
>DATDWF010000108.1:0-9002 GCA_035289745.1 Candidatus Nanoarchaeia archaeon | reverse complement strand
GGCTCCCGGCAGCGGATGCAGCGGCACGTGAAAGAATAATTTTCATGGATATATTGCCGCAGGTTCGTCCGGTCGACGCCAGAACTCCACATCTTTGTCGGCACGTCGCGCTGGATGCGCTGGATCCGGCAGTATTCCGGCACGATTTTCTTGAATGCCACAATCCGCTCTGCTGCTTCCTGTGTCGAAATCGGGGCAAACTTTCCGAGCTGCCATTGCTTATAGAGTGCCGTACCAGGCCCGACCATGCATGGATACAGCTTGATCATGTCCGGCCGGTAATCAGGATCGGAAAATAATTGCTGCATACCAGCAATATCGCGCTCCCTGTCCGTCAATGGCAATCCGGGCATGGCATGAAAATTAATCTTGAAGCCCAGATCACGTAGGATTTGTGTGGACTTTTTGGAGTCAGCAGCCGTATGCCCCCTATGGACGTACTGGAGCACGTCATCATAGACGGACTGAACTCCTAACTCGACACGGGTGCAGCCTTGCTTGAGCATTTCATTCCCGTGCTCCAGGAATCCCCAGTCCGGCTTGGTTTCGATGCACAAAGCGACACAGCGCACTTTGGCCGTTTCATTGCGCTGCTGCTCTTCTTCGAGAGTTGTTTTTCTCTGCTGTTTTATCATCTTTAATTTTTCTTTGAGCCGTTTCTCTCTCTTGGTATCGGGCAATTCTGCCGGCAGCTCAAAAAAAGCCTTGAATTTCATGGCATCAAATTCTTTCTCGCTGAAGAACAAAGCCGAAAAATCATTCATGGCCTGAAAGCAGCCGAGAATAAATTCCTCTTGATACTCTCTCAGTTCTGCAGGAAACGTGCCGCCCATCACAATAATCTCAATTTTATCGACGGTCTGCCCCAGCAGAATATACTGCTCCAGCCGGTTCATGACTTGCAGATAGGAATCGTACTCATTGCGGATGCCGCGCATGGTTGCTGGCTCATGGCCGGTGTAGGATTGCGGCACATCCCCCCAGGGGCTGCCGAGGCCGCCAGGGCAGAAAGTGCATTTGCCATGGGGGCATTTGCTAGGAGTGGTCATCACGGCGACGGGAGTAACACCCGAAATGGTGCGCACGGGCTTCGTCAGCAGGATATGCTGGAACAACGGGATTTCCGCTGCCGGCAAGGAGAGCAGAATTTCTATATTGGTGGGGATGCTCTTCAGATGATGCTTCTTGCTGACATCTCTTTTCAGGAGATTGAGCTTGGCCTGCGATCGTATCTGCTGTTTCTTGATCGCTGCAGTGATCTCTTGCAGGACGGGTGGTGGAGTCATGGGCGGGAAAGTGCTGATTGTTTTAAAAATGTTGGTGGGGGAGAAGTTGCAGTCGTATCTTTGCTTGAAAAACAGTTTTGAACCCCAAAAACCAAAATGTTTAAATATTAACTAAAGTTAACATATGTTAACCATGGTAAATAGATATAAACTTGAGTTAACATCATTGCAGCAGATGATTCTCCGGTTCTTATTTGTTAAAGCGGGTATTTTAGTGAATCAACACCAGATTGCCCAAGCGCTCCATGTTTCCCAGCCGGCAGTGATGAAAGCGCTTCCTGGCTTAGAGAAAAGAGGGTTCGTTACGGTAAACCAAGACCACACCTCAAAAAGGTGGGCTGTTGGGCTTAATAGAGATAGCCGCAGAGTCTTGCAATTGAAGAGGGTAGATAACCTAAAGCAACTGTACGAAAGCGGCTTATCCGATTTTTTGGAGAAAGCCTTTGCAGGCGGGACGATTGTTCTCTTTGGGAGTTATTCCCGGGGGGACGACTTAGAAAACTCTGATATCGATATTGCTATTATTGGGAGGAAAGAAAAAGATGTTGCCCTGGAAAAATATGAGAAAGTGCTTGAACGGAAAATTCTGCTTCAGTTTTACGAATCGTGGGGCAAGATTCACAAACATTTAAAAGAAAACCTCTGCAACGGGATAGTTCTCATTGGTGGGGTGGAATTATGAGAGCCATAAAGCACTTTGTGGAGTTCATTAAGAATCGCATTGTTAAAGTGCAGGCACCTGATAGGTCGCGGGCTTACTTTTTGATGCAAGAAGCTGAAAACAGTTATGCCCTTCTTCAGGAAAAGATACAGAAAATCGGCCTGCGCCCCGATACGGCCAATGATTACATAAAATCCTGTTACGATATTCTCATGGAGTTGATACGGGCAAAAATGCTTTTGGCAGGATACAACGCTTCCGGGCAAGGAGCTCACGAAGCAGAAGTTTCCTACTTGCGGGTTTTTGGTCTCCCTGAAAATGAGGTCCAATTTGCGGACCAGCTCCGGTTTTTCAGGAATGGCATGCTCTATTACGGAACTATTCTTGATACGGAATATGCAGAAAAAGTCATTGCTTTTACCAAGAAAATGTATCGGAAGCTCAAAAAGAATGATATAAATTTATCAAAGAACACTTCTCCCTGAGCCTAAAGAGATTAATAACCTCCAGAGAGATAATTTTAGGCAATACGCTCCCACGGTATCGTTCTATAGTTATTGACATAAACCTCCGGCCTTACTTCCCTATCTTCCAAAGGGCCGTCATAATCCAAGAGCCGAAAAGGGCACGTTCGTATTTCCTGATTATTTATTCTTTCATAAATTCCAAAATGCACATGTGGAGAGGAAGAAAAACCAGTATTGCCACTGAAACCAATCAGCTCTCCTGCCGCTACCTGCTGGCCGACTTGCACCGAAGAACCGCCTCGTTGGAGATGCCCGTAAAGAGTATATGTTCCATCCAGATGATTAATGCGAATAAAATTAATCTGGTCTATGGCTTGTTTGAACAGTTTTGCATCAATGCTTTCTCCGCTTTTTGGGAAGTAATTGAAATCGTAGTCGACACAGACGAGGTTGGCTTCTCCTTCTCGTGCTGCATACACCGGACTTCTTTCGTCGACGATAAAGTCGAGGCAGTATGACTCATCAACAATGAGTTTTTCAAACGTCCAGCGCTTATGGGTTGCAATTCCATTAAATCCCTGCCCAATCTGCACGGGCGGGTCGACGGGCAGGACGCACCAGAGAGAATTGTTGGTCATATTCTTATCCTCTTTTCTGCTGTCCAGAAACGCCTCCACAAAGCTTTACCGTTAGCTCTGATCCACAATTGTACTCCACATCCGTCAATTTTCCGTTATCGATGACAAATCTTTTCAGATGGGTATCTACTTGTGGTGCATAGACGGTGGCATGCGGGATGTTTTCGGCAATGACCTGCGCCAGATTTTTCCCATTGGGAATATATCTTCCCGTACTGCAAGAGACTAGAACAATTTTTCCGCGCGGAGCGACATATCTCCCCATTTCTGCAAATCGTGCTGTGTCTAAGATGCTGAAGTAGCGTTCCTGCTCGCGTTCAAGCTGTTTTCGCTCGTCGTCGGCGTACTCTGTATCATCTGTTTTTCCTAAATTTAGTGAGTACGGAGTCCCATGCCCGCCCAGAACAAGCAGGGAAATCTTTCTCGGTTTTTTACTTGCTGTAGCAGCACGTTTTATGTATTCAAATGCTTCTGTCCGATTATCCGCCTCAAAGAGGCAGACGGAATAATGATCCAGAACGTGCAGAAGCTCAGTGATATAAAATACATTAGAAAACACTTCATTATTGTCATTCTTATTGTGAATGATAACTGCCAGAGGCTTCTGTGGCGATGCTTTTGTTATTGCTTCAAGAGTGCATTCTTTTAAAGGAAAGTTGTGGTTCCTAAAGTAGCGGTCAAAATGCGTAATGCCTTGCTCTTTTCCAGCGCGGAACGCTCGTTCGGCTTGTTCAGGTGTTAAGTCTCTGAGAAGAGAGCTGTAAACCCGGCTGATTCTTTCTCCGCAGTGTTCAGCGATTGCAAGCAGAAAGTCTTTGTGCTTCGGCACCTGTTTTTTGTGGAGACAATTATAAGCCCAGCCGATGTTTTTCCCACAGAATTTGGCGAGTGCAAGTAGTAAACCAGCATGATTGGGTACTAAGTCTTTGGGGAGATTAAGGTAAGCAGAGTCTGTTTCCTTTCCGCAGTGTTCTGCTATCTCTCCGAGAAATCCTGCATGCTCTCTAACAAAATTCTCATCAAAATACTGCCTAGCCACCAGCAAATAATCTCCCAGAATCTCTTCCAGTCCTTTATCTCCTGTTTCCCTGCTCATTTTTCCAGCATCCGCTGCGTCGCCAGCTCAATGAAATGGCTTTTATTGCGGTAGATGCCGTCTTTTACTCTGGCTTCTACCCGCTGTACCGTCTCTTTGTCCATAGATATGGATACTTTTATTTTCATACTGGGTAGTAAAAAGTAGCCTTTTTTATAAATGTTTCGCACGATTTACTACTCTAAAGAGATATCTAACGCGCCGGAATCTTCCGGGATATATTGATGAAGTTAAGCAAAAGTGTTTCAAAGCAATGAGAGGATTAACCATTATTTTGGGTTATACAAACCAATAAACTGGTTCTAAGACGATCTTGGTAAAGAGAAAAAAGTAGCGAAACGTTTAAATAGTTGTATAAACTTATACACCAAATGCCCGAACTCCTCTTTAAACAAAAGGAAATTTTGCACTACCCGCAACTGGATACCGTGCTCATGGTAGAGCAATTTATCTATGACCATAGCGGAGAATTTAAGAAAAAAGCCCTTTGGGAAAATTTGCCAAAGCAAATGATGTATCAAACGTTTTGTGTCATTATCGACTATCTTCTTGAATCAGGAAAAATTGCCGTCGACCCAGAAGGAAAAATCGCTTGGGTTTGGGATCCCGAAGGAGTAAAGCGTTACTTAGCGCGGAAAGACTTGTCATGGAATTGAGCTCAGAAGTGCGGTTTGGCGATGATGCTTTGAAGAAAGCATACTACGAATTAGAAGACGGTAAATTTGAAGATAAGCAGCTGAAAGAGTGGCTCGATCGCGCCGTTGCAGATTTGAAGAAAAATGCTTTTTCAGGAACGCAGATTGCCAAACGATTAATCCCGCGAGAATATACTCTGAAGTACGGTTCTCTTGATAATTTATGGAAGTACAACCTCCCCAACGCCTGGAGACTCGTCTACACCATCAAACGAGACGAAGTGGTCGTCCTCAGCATTGTTCTTGAATGGATGAAACATAAAGAATACGAAAGACGATTTAGGTATTGACCTTTCTTGTGGTCAATTTCCCAATTATACTCTTTAATCAGCCTAAGAGGGTCATAACTTCAACACTACCTTAATATACTTTCCCGCCTTTCCTTTCAGTAATGCTCGCCCTCATCCTGAGCGTTCTGGCCCTAAGCGCCCTAGCCGTTGCTTCCTATGCCGATTTGCGAACCCGCGAAGTGCCGGATTGGCTGAGCTATGGGTTTATCCTCGGAGCCTTAGGCATCCGTTCCATTTTCTCGGTCGCTTTCGGCTGGCAGGTTCTTTTTGCGGGAATTCTCGGCTTCACTGCCATGTTCCTGATTGCATTTCTCTTCTACCGCCTGCATCAGTGGGGCGGCGGCGATAGCAAGCTGCTCATCGGCCTGGGGGCAGTTATCGGCATTCCGCTGCCTTTCAGCATGGAGAGCTTTTCCCTGCTGCTTTTCTTTCTCACCCTGCTCTTTGCCGGCGCTATCTACGGCTTGTGCTGGCTGAGTATCCTGGCCGTCAAAAGAAGAACGATCTTTCTGCCCGCTTTTCGCCAGCAGTTGCATGCCTATAAGCACTGGCATCTCTTTTCCTGGGCGGCAGTATTGCCCCTGCTTTTCGTCGGCATGTACCTCTCGCTGGCCTGGACCCTTGCTCTTTTTGTTCTGATATTTTTCTATCTCATGACGTTTGTGGCAACCATCGAGCAGCGCTGCTGCCTGAAGCAGATCCCCGTCGAGAAACTCACGCCCGGCGACTGGCTGGCGGAAACGATCACCGTTAAGCGCGGCGAAGTGCTCCGTTCCAAGACCTTGGAGCGGGAAGACATCTGGGCGTTGCGCCATCTCGCGGCGAAGGGAAAACAGACCAGTGTCTGCATTCGCGAAGGCATTCCGTTTGTGCCCGCTTTTTTGCTGGCGTATCTCAGCTTTCTCTTTCAGGATATGCTCTTTCCCCTTCTTTTTCGGTTTATTTTCTGATAACAAAAAAGAAAGCACATCCTCCATTATCTATAACGCATAATACGCACCATTTATATAACTAAAAACCATTCCTTTGGCATTGTCAGAAAAGAGGTGGGCGATATGCGATTAAAGTCTTCTACACTCTGTGCTCTCCTGAGCAGCGCTTTTTTTTCCTGCGCTTTGCAGTCCCGGGAATGGTCTCCGGGGCTCGACGTGCCGCCGATTCGCGGAGGGTTTGATCATACTGCTCGTTCTGTTCCTGACGAAGCCCGGGAAGAAGCGAGGCAGGTGACGCAGCCCGTCTTTGTCGAAGCCAAATATCGGTTTCTGCTGCCGGATGGCAGTGAATCTATCGAGACTCTGCGCAAAGCCGGCTCGAGCTTGGTGCTAAACGACGAGTTTGCGGTGACGGCGTATCATGTCATTGATGCGCCACAGACCATACAGTACATGTACCTCGAGGAGCAATCACAGATTCCATCGCTTTCTTTGGAACTCTCACAGGGTTTTATGGAGCAATTGCTCACCATCGGGACGGCAGAAAGAGTGAGCGTGCGCATTACCGTGGGCGATGTCGAAACGCTTGGCGTGGCCTGTCCGGATTATTCTTCCGGTGAACTGAGCGAAAGCGGGCGCTATCCCGGGCCGGACTATGCGCTTTTACGTCTGCCCACCAGCCATCAGTTGCCCTCGCTGGCCCGGAGCCCGCACTTGCGCTTAGGAGATTCTGCAGTTCTGGAAGCGGGAGATTTCGTCTACGCTGTTGGCTATTCTCTTATGCAAGGCCGATTCCTTTCTGCGGGGGAAGTCAGCAATGTCTCCGACTTCACGGAAAACAGCCTGCTGCAGGATTATGAGTTTACTATCACCAGCCCTATCAGTCCCGGGAATAGCGGCGGGCCGGCTTTTGCCGTGTATGATGGAAATCTCCATTACGTTGGTGTTACGGTCGCCTATTTTATTTCTGGCCAGAATATGAACATTGCCGAAGGCATCACGAGCATTCTGGACGATGCCGAAAAGAATTATGGCATTACGGTTCGCCGGGAAGCAGCACCCCTACCGGTGCAGTATGAAAATGCCATGCCGTACGATTCAGAAGGCTCGCTGCGGGGGCTGTTTTGGGATGAAGAGGAGTGATTTTTCCGGAAACCCCGTCGAAAGATTTTTAAATGCAAAGAAATTGATATTCTCTACGTTTAAAAAGAGGTGCCGTGATGAATAAAAGAGGTTCGCTGTCCTTATCCATTGAAGTTATCGTCATCGTTGTCATTGCTTTTGTCGTTCTCGGGCTGGGATTGGGATTTGTCCGCAGCCAGTTCAAAACCATTGAAGAAACTGCTAGTTCGGTGCAGGAGCAGATTCGCCAGCAAATTCTTGATGATTTACGCACAGGCAACAAAAAGTTAAGCTTTCCGGCAACCCAATTAGCATTGGAAACCAATGAGGAATCCGTTCAGGCTATCGGAGTAAAAAATACGGAAGATACGGCCCTCACTTTGCAAGTGCAGTTTGAAGTGAATACCAAAGACGGCTTTAAGCCCTTTTCTCCGGCGCAGCCTTTCGCTTTTGTTCCCGTCGGCGGGGTTGATGAAACCAGTAGCGTTCTCCTCTGGGACAATTCACCGGTTTCATTTAAAGCAGGAGAAGCGCGGGTCATTCCCGTGACGATTACTGCTCCCACGAGAAGTGGCAATTATTTGTATAAAGTGAAAATAGTGCAAGAAGATGGTACGACACTGTACGATGAACGAACGTTCTTCATAAAAACATCCTAGTTGCGATATATGGTCCACCACAAAAAGCGCATGACGGAACAGCAGGAATTTGACGTGATGAAGCTGGTCCTCGACAAATTCCTCTGGCTGGGATTCATCGTCATGGGCTGGGGGATGTATACGTCGATTCGCGATTCTGCGGTGCTGCCCGGCTTATGGTTCATGCTGGCAGGTGCAGTATTGCTCTTCCTGTTCTTGGTGATTATTGTGAAAGAGTATGAGATTTGGAAATAGGTTTTTCAAATAATCTTTCTATCGATTCTTCTTCTATTCTTCCAAGCACTCCACGGGATAACAAATATCGTACGTATTCATCATGGCGGCCGGCTCCGCTCCTGAAGCCGTTTCCTGATGCGGGTAATCGTCGATGGCAATGCACTCTTCTCCCGGCGCACATTCTGCAGAAGAAGTACACGCGGAAAGGAAGCAGCCATTGCCTTCCATGCCGTCAAATCGCGAGAGCGACTGGCAGCGCAGCAGCCACGGGCCAAAGTACCCGCAGTCCGCATTCGTCGTACACGGAAGCACGCATCGAGCTAAAGTGCCAATTTCACTGCCCGTCCAGATGCACGGCTCTGCACAGGTATTTTGGCTGTTAAAGCCGATGCATGACGGCAGCACATCACAGGATGCTCCCGCTTCGTCTGGCGGATCGCCGGGTTGTGTCGAGGCTGAATCACACTGTTCGCCCTCTCTTCTTCGCCTGATTTCCGGCGTCCAGACCGTTCCCGTTCCACGCATGCCCTGCTCACCGGGAATAAAAGCGTACATGTCTGCCACATAGCGGTCATCCAGACGTTCTGTTGCCCAGGACTCTGTCGCGGTAATGACTTCATTGACTGCCCCTTTAGCAACCCCGCCGCTGAAGATATGGGCAACAAATTTTATAATAAATCCACCCCCTTTCATCATAACCATAAGTTGGTCCATTTCCCGGCAGCCCAGATAGTGGCCATTGCGTGTGCCCCACAGATGGAACGCTGCTGCTGATTCCTCAGAACGCAGCCGGGCATCGGGATCATCATCGGAATCGTATGAAAGCACTTGCAAGGGTGCTGGCGTTAAAGAAATGCGAACTTCGTTTCCTGCTCCAGACGCATTCTTGTAAGAAGTTCCCAGACGAGGGCAGATGGCGCTTGGCGCATAATCCGGATGC
>DATDWF010000107.1:0-16609 GCA_035289745.1 Candidatus Nanoarchaeia archaeon | reverse complement strand
ATTATACAGCTTGAAAATGTCTTTGATAATGGGGATATTATTCTTGTTCAATCCCAGCAGTATGCCGGATTCATCTAATTGCAGGAATTGGGACGTAAAAGGGAAAAACGCGGAAAGTCCCGTAGTTGTAATATTCCGCTTAATGTTCAGTTGATTCTTTCCTAACGGAAGAACTGATTTCATAGCGATATGCTGCTGGTATCTCGGCGTAGTGGGAATCATCAGCAGAGCATTTAATTCCGATTCTATTTTCTTGCTCAGTAAATTTAGTTCTTCTATGGTTTTCCCTTTGCCGGTAATATATAAAGAAACATTGAACATTTTTTGGTTGCCTTTCTGCAACTCTTCCAGCACTTTTCTGGTATCGTGGTATTTGATTTCTAAAGAAGGGTTAATTATTCCCTTATTTTCCATTGACCATAAGTCCCCCCGCTGCTTCTGGAGTTCTTTATTGAGCATTATCATCATGGTTTCTATGTCGTAAGGCTCAATATGGATAGAAATGTCAAAATTGCCGTTTAAAGTGATGATTTTGTCCAAAAAGCCTTCTTCTACGGTTCTGGGATAGCCTTTTACGGCGATGGTTCGGGCGAAAGTATCGTTGAATTGCAGTTCGGTAGGTTTGTTAATAAGTTGCTGTGGAGCTATGGAGGAATAGAGGTACTCTTCCTTTTTGATTTCTTTGCCATCTTCATACAGATCATTGAAAAATCGGCTTAGCGTGAACATCAGTTCACTCTCTTTGAGCTTGGTAAATTTCAAATTCATGTTCTTGAGCAGTTCTTCGCAAACCCCCACTTCCAAGATGATGTTTTCTTTCTCTGGAACAACTAAATAGAAAGAGCGGTTGAGCAATCGTTCGGAAAGAATCATTTTCTGTAAGTGCTTCCTGAAATCTTCCAGAATTTTTGAATAAACCTTTTGCCCTAATTTGTCGCTTCGTTCTTCCAATTTTGAAAGATACGTGTCAAGATTAAGGGTGTCCGTAGCTATGACTATCTGAACAGGGAAATCTAAGCTGTTCAAGAATTTCTGAAAGGTTCTGATGATGATTTCTTTTTCCTGATTATTTCTGAGGGTGAAGTTAATGGGTTCAACTTTCAGGATTGATACTTTTCTCATTTTAGCTGTATTATGTCTCCTTCTATTTTCTCGACTTCCAGAAACTGCCTCATTTTGGGATGATCGATGTCTATTTTCTGCCATGTGAGCCACTTTATCCAGTTCTTGAGTTGTTTGGGGATATTGGTGAACATGAAAACTCCGGCTAAGCCGGAAGGGATGAGGGCAAGGGAGATTCGGATATAGAGTGGAAAGGGCGTTTTGAACAGCAACGCTATCGCTACGGGCGAGAAGATTACCGCATACAAGAGCTGTTCAAAAGTCAGCCCGAAGATAATCTTCTCTCGGTATTGCAGTTCCTGAGGGATTTCGTAAGTCATTATGCAAAATATTTAGCCGCTTTCTTTACCCCTCTGCCTACATCAGAGTTTAACACGCTCATCGCTGCTTTAATAATGGCAAAGATAATCAGCAAAATCATCAGCAAATTAATCGCCGTAAAAGCTACTATCGTCAGCACTATCTTGAAGCCGGCAAAGAGCGGGATTTTCAGCAGTGCAGACGCACCAAAGAGAATGACTGCGTCAAAGAATGGCACAAAAATAATCACTAGGAGCAAATTGGTAATGAGCTTCCCATAACTCTGCAAGGGCGGGATGAAGTAAAAGAACAGGGCAAAAGGAAATAATACCACGCCCACGACTGCAAACAAGTAGCGCAATCCAAGAAGGATAATGGTGATAACCAGCGTAATGATGTAAGGGATAAGCAGAGCCATCTGCAATCCGATATTTGTCACATTATCTACCGTCAGCAGGAAGAACTTGGGATCAATAATGTCCATGACCCCCGCCGCCAGTAAGCTCCCCAATTCTATAATTAAGCTATACAGAAGAAAACTCGCCTGTACGAAAATAATCATGAGCACGACATTCCTCAGCCAATACTTTGCTTTCTCCCGCTTCGCCGAATCGTACCCAGAAATCAGGAGATTAAACCCCGCAAACAAGAAAAACAGTCCATAAAACAAGGAAATGACATAGACAATAACCGCCCACAGCGGCAGGAACGTGTTTACATTGGCGGGCTCCGTTAGCAAAGTACGTATCAAAGAAAGGAGCGGCTTAATAGGCGCATTCAACAGGCTCAGCAAAAACTCAAAGAATTTCGCCGGCAAGCAAGTCGCCAGGTTGGTTAAGCCGCACTCAACCAAGCACCACACCCCAATATTTTCTTATAAAACCAACCAGCACATAATTTCCCAAGCCAAAGATGACTAAGGAAAAAGCTGTATGCAACGGTTTATCATTCTTCACGTGAATGAGCTTGGGAACAACTCGGTCTTTATAATGCACTTCTATCTTATTGTACGGATAGATAGCGCTGAGCTGTAAGGCTCCGGTCGTCTGGTACTCTTTACCAGCATACGCCACCAGATATTCTTTCCCCGATGGCTCAATAATAACGGTAATGGTGTCATTTGGCCCATACACTTTTTGGTCTGTCGTTACCGTAAACTCTGGGCTTTCATAGGCAAGATCGCAGGGAAGCACTTTCTTTGCAAAGAAATCATACACGGCAATCTGACAGCCCTCTCCTGTAGGAACAGTAATCTCGCTTCCAGAATAGGCTAAATTTCGATGCTCTTGGCTTAATTGCTTTTCCGCTTTTATCGTTAAAACCTGTACCGGCTTTAAGCTCACCACCTCCGAAAACACGTAATTATGCTCTTTGTAATAAGAATCAAAGAACGTTAATTCGGCATTCACCGCATCTTTCGAAATAAACTCTCCTTTTACGGTATCCAGATACTGGTCTTTTACGGTAAAACTCGCCATTGGTTGCGGGTTATGAATTTTGGCTCGTAGAGTATCTGAAATGGTAAGCGTATCTCTTTGGTACTCGGTGCGTTCATAGTCACAAACCCATTTATACCGTTTCCTGCCATTCTTCCCGTAATAGTCCTTCTGCCAGGTGTAATGCTTTACCTTGGCTGTTACTTCTGCCGTATACACGGCTTTTAGGGTAATATCGGCGTTATGCGGCCAAGAAGCCGCATAGGGCACAGAATGGCCGCTCCCTTGGTAGTGATTGTTGATGAAAAACTGGGCAGTTCCGGCATTTCTGACAATATCCCGTTTGGTTTTGCAATCCCCCGCCGCTGTTCCTGAGGGAATCTGCACGTCGTGATTATACCCCAGCAAGGCTTCTCCATTGTTGCTTAGGTACAACGTATCATTAAAAAGAACAGAAGGCATAACTGCCAGTATCTTTACCCAAGCATTTTCGATATACTCGCTATTCTTTTGGGTTATGCCTTCTGGTGGGGTGGTGGTAGAAACCTTCTGATTCCATTGTTTTACCAGCTGATGGTCGGGATAGTGCTTGCTATTGCTGATAATGTCGGAAAGCAGGTACTCTTTCTCAGCTTCGGAAAGGCTGCTATTCTGAATATCCTCGCACCACTGCTGATTGGCTATTGCACTGCAATCTAGGGCTGCTACGCTGGACAAAAATAATACAAAAAAGAAAAAAAGTATCTTTTTCATATCAGCAGGTTCACCAGCAGTGGAGCCGCCCAGATCACCACCATCCCTATCACCACATAGGTTACAATGTTCTTGGCTTGATCTCTCTTCTTGGGGTCATTGCCAGAGGTCATGTAACTAATTCCGGCATACAGCAAGAAAATTACTGCCACAACGGTCGCGATGTACTTCACGAAGTTGTATATCTTAAACACCGGCTGCAATATCTGGTCGAACTGCTGCTGTTCTTCCGCCGTTATTTCCGTGTCTATGTCGGCTTGCTGGGCTGCTAGCACGTTCGGCATCAAGAACAGTGCCAACAGCAGCAAAAGATATACTATTGTTTTCATGGTTGCACCTCCTAGTCTAGGTTGTATTTTTCTTGAGCAGAAGAAGAGGGCTCTTCCTGCGGAGGAGCCGGAGTTTTTTCTTCCAAAACCTCTTCCGAAAGCCCTGCATTTTCTTCCAATTCCGGCTCTGCTCCCTCAAAAGCTTCTTCCCGTTCCAGCTCCTCCAGTGTCGCCATTTTCTCTGTAATTAGCTCTTGTTGTTTCTTGGTCAATCTTTTCTTCAAGAGGTACCGTACCAGCAAGCTCCCTCCTAGGAAAGCTGCTGTCAGCACAACTCCTCCACTAAAGATGGCGACAAGGCCACCAAGGTACATACTGCCATATCCCCAAAGAACAAAACTAAAAGGGGCATATACCAGCCAAAATAACGCTACAACGATTATTTCCCATTTCATTTTCGTTTCCTCCTCCGCAGATAGAAATGCGCGTCGGAAAGTTCTTTGTACTTTTCCAAGACGTCTTCCACTTTCTCGCCAGGATAATTCCAGTGCAGGAAATCCCGACACGTTGTACAAACTTTCACGCTTGTCTCCTGTTTGCATAATTTACAGTTCATGGTTTTGCCCTCCGTTTTGTCGACGAAGTACGCGCACTTCTGGGTTCATTAAAGTCGAAAAGCATAAATAGAACCAAGGGAAAAAAGCAGGCAAATTTTCAATGAAAAGTCATAGAAAAGGTTATATAGGTCCAGTGCTTCTCTCCCTTAAAAAGAAATAAGACCCATCACTTTAAAGTCCGGTGGGATTTAGCTTTTGAGGTCCCTGCACGGCGGGGGCACTCGTTCTAAATCTCAAGAGAACATTCTGCTTACAGCTTCCCCACCACATCATCTACCGCACTCGCCACCACTTCCGGCAACGCCGGATGCACGGTGATCATTCTTGCCAAGTCGTCAATCGTGGCGTTCAGCGTCATCGCTAATACCAATTGATGAATCATCGTGCCGGCTTCTTCTCCAAGAATATGTGCACCCAGCAATTTCCGGCTTTTCTTGTCCACCAGCAGCTTGACAAAGCCATGGTCGGATAAGCGTGCCAAACCCTGCGCCCGATTCTTGTATTCTTCCCTGCCGACGACGTACACGCTGCTTTCTTGCTTTAGCTCTTCTTCCGTTTTTCCGACGGCGCCGATTTCCGGCAGGGTAAAGATGACATGGGGCATGGGCGGATAGTGCAGCGGCTTTCTCTTTTTCTCGATAAAGAGCTGCTGCGCCAGATATTCAGCTTCAAAATTGACGCTATGCCGGAACATATAGGTGCCAACAATATCGCCGATCGCATAAACGCCGGGAACGGATGTTTCCAAAGAGGAATTCACGGCGATAAAGCCATCTTTATTTATTTTTATCGTGGTGTTTTCCAGGCCGAGCAGGTCACTATTGGGGCGGATTCCCGTCGCCACGAGCAAAGCATCTCCTTGTACTTGCTTCTTCAGCCCCCCGTTTTGTTGGACGGCGAGCGTAAACGTCTTGTTGCGATACGCCACATTGCTTACCGTGCCATAATGGACCGTGTGCCGCTTGCTGAAGACTCGCGTAAATTCTGTCTTCACGTCGCCGTCTTCCCGCTGCAGGAACTCGCCACGGACCATAAAATGGATGTCGGAACCCAGGCTGCCGTACGCATGGCCAAGCTCGCAGCCGATATAGCCGCCGCCGATAATGAGCAGCCGTTTTGGCAGTTTCTTGTTCCGCAAGGCTTCCCGGCTAGTCATATACGGTGTTCCCTGCAGCCCCTTGATGGGAGGAAGAAATGGACGGGCACCGGCAGCGATGACAATATGCTTTGCCGTTAGCTGCTGCCCTTCGACCTGCACGATTTTGTTAGATAGAAACTTTGCTGCCCCCCGATAAAAGTCATAATTCGGCTTGATGCTAGCTGCTTCTTCATCAACAGTATGGGAAATTCTCTTCATCAGACTGCTAAAATCGACGCGGAGCTTTCCCGTCAAGAAGCCAAATTTTTTGGCACTGCGAATTATTTCCGCAACATTCGCGGGATGAATCAGCATCTTCGACGGAATGCAGCCCCGGTTCAGGCAGGTGCCGCCCAGCTTTTCTTTCTCGATAATTGCAGCTTTGTAGCCCAAAGCTGCGGCTGCGGAAGCAATATTCAACCCGCCGCCGCCACCGATGACGATAAGATCGTACGTTTTCATCCTCTTTTTCAGGAAAAAGGAAGCAAAGAAGATTAATAAATGTTTGGGGAACGCTCTCCCCTGTATTTTTTGAGGAAAAAGAGGCTTGCTTTGCTCATAGATAGAGCTGCGGATTTTCCAGAGAAACTAAGGCCATCACTATAGCTTGTTGAGTCTGCTCTTTCCTCGTCAAGCGCCTTTTCGTAAGAACCCCGACCGCTCCTTCGGCATGCTTTACCGTGGGATTCTTCGTCAACCCTGCTTGATAAAACGCCTGGCTAATTTCCAGCCCCTCTTCGAAAACCAGGCGAAGCACGTTCGGCGGATATTCGAACGCCGACGATAACCCCACATGAGGATGTTGGCCATCGAAGATGACACCGGCACACACATCCAGATACCCCGTTCTCGTATAGGGAACGGCAAACAGCCCGCTTTCCAGGCCAACGCTATAATCACATTGCTGAAAAGCGTTCTTAGCGCGGTTCATGGCGCCACGAATCGTTTCTTCAAGAGACGTTGGCTGTGCAGAAACGCCAGAAGGAACGTTCCTGCCGACAACTTTAGCATCCCAGAAATGCTCATAGGCAGAAAGCGCTTTTCTGACCGCCTGGATTTTTACTTCGTTCTGGGAGCCAACGGTAATGAGCATGCTCTTCGCAGAGAAAAGAAGCGTTAATAAAGATGCTGCTCTTCAAAAATAACCATCAAAAACAGCAAAAAAAAATTAGAGGCTCATTCTGGCTGCCGGTCCATATCTTCATAATTCGGGAGCACGTCTTCATACGAACCCATAAAATAATCTCCCACCCGCACTCTGGCATAGGTTTCCGGCGAAACAGCAAGCGTACTCGTCTCATATCTGCCGAGTTCTGGATTATACTCCCGTATCCGCAGAATATACTCTTCGTCGTCAGAACGAGGGATAAGCAAGAGATAGAAAACGCTTTCTACCCAGAGCGGACGCACTTCTACCGGCCCGCTGGCTGGTTCGTAATCCTTGTCGTAAATTTCCCCCTCCGTAATGCCGGAGGCGCACGAGAAAACAGTTGCAGAACTTAAAAAGCATGCAGAACTGAAGAGAAGAGCGCGAAGATTTTGCCTCCCACTTTTTTCTGCCATCCCTATTTCTTCAGCCAAGAATATGTCCGTAAGGCAGTACTCGCCCCATAGCCGCAGGATGCACAGCGCTTCTTGCGGATGTGATATGCGCGCTTACCACAGCGCTTGCACGGGATGTGGGTCTTCTTCCCGCTCTTCTTACCCATACTGTGCGTTCCTTTGGTCATGCTGCTTCCTCTTCAAAAATTATTGTGGTGAAATAACCGTAATCGTGTCTCCCCGCAGGAAGATAGTCCCCAAACGGCGCCGCACCTGATCATCTTTGTACTCCTCGGCATCGTCGAGAACGACATTGATATGAATGTCAAACGCTTTCAGCTTGCCAACATAGCGGAACCCATTTTTCAGGTCCACCATAACATTTTTATTCCGTGCTCCATTGAGCGTATCTAACGGTCGTGCAGATTCCATAGTTTTTAACCTCGTTGCATTCTACGCTTCAGGAAGGCGTGTTCTATATAAATATTTTGCCTCACAATCTTTTGCGCTCGCTTCGCTCGGCAAAAAGATTGGACCAAAATTCTCTCTGGTGAGGTTTCGTTTCACTTAACCTCACGATGAACGGCCAGAAATAATGATTAAATCTAATGCTTCATGGATAGTTTCACTTCATTCAGCCTCACGACGAACTTTCCTTTTTTCCGGAAACAGAAGAAAAAACATTCTAGAGGGCACCCGCTTTGCTCGGGGTTCCGCGACAAACGGAAAGAGGTTCAGCAGTCTAGGGAGCTAAACTTTCTGAAGAGAGTGGATCATATCCTCTCTAGTGAGATTTCGCAAAGCTCAACCCTACGACGAACGGGTATCCTAAAGCTTCCTCTCTTAGTAAAAAACCTTATAAAGAATGCAAACTATTGAAAGCAAATGGTCAATTTCCCCAAACTTCGCAAAAATCTCAAGCAGTACGAAGAGCACCGCGAAGCGCTCGTGCGGAAAAGCCGCGATATCATCCGCGCCAGCAAGCTGCTGATCTATGCCGTGCATCGGGATGAACTCCCAGAAGCAGAGAAGCTCCTGCAGCAGATGGATGAGGAAAGAAAAGCGATACAAGCCATTGCCCGGCATGACTCCCGATTAGTCTGCGAAGGCAGCTATAAAGTGGCGATGCAGGAGTACGTGGAAGCGCATCTCTACTTTTCTTTTGTGAAGACGGGAAAGCTGGTGCAGCTCCCGGTGCTCGCGGAGCATTTTGTTCTCGGCCTGGCAGATTTAACGGGCGAGATGGTGCGCCGGGCGGTCTTCTTGGCCGGCAAGGGCAAGGTGGATAAAGTTATGAAAATCCGCGATGAGATTGACCAGATTTATGGCGAATTGCTCAAGTGTGATATCCGCGAGAATGAAATGCGGCGGAAAGTGGACGGCATCAAATATGATTTACGGAAGCTGGAAGACCTGGTGCTCGATATCCAGCTGCGGGGAAGAATGAGAGAAAGCGAGGGAAGTTCGGAAAGAGATGGCGAATAGACAAAGAAACAGTTTGACTACTTTTTAGTTATTACTAACAAAAGGTTTATAAAGAGCATTCTTCAAAAAAGGCTTCATGAAAATTCTGGCACTCAGCGACATCCACGGAGATAAGCACTGGATGCAGGAAATGGCCGAAAAAGGTGCCCAAGAACACGTAGACTTAGTCATCCTCGCCGGAGATCTGGTCGATCGGGACGGCTCGTCCATCGGCTTATTGCAGCCGTTCAAAGACAAGAATCTAGAAGTGGTCATCCTGCCGGGCAATCATGAAGGCTTAGCAGAAACGTACTTCATGACGGAACATTTTAAAGTCAAGCACCTGCATGGAAAAGCGCTGCAGAAAGGCGATATCGGTATTTTCGGCTGCGGCTATGCGGACGTAGGCCCGCACCAACTATTGGAAGAAGATTTCTTCAAGACGCTGCAGGAAACGCATGAGCAGGTGAAGAAATCGAAGAAAAAGATCATGGTCACGCACATCCAGCCTTCCGGCAGCATTCTGGGCCTGGGCGTGTATCCGGGCAGCACCGGCGTACGCAAAGCCATCGAAGACTTCCAGCCGGACATCCATATCTGCGGCCACGTCCATGAAACGGAAGGCATTGAAGAAGTCATTGGCAGGACGAGAGTGATTAACGTCGGAAAGAAAGGGAAGATCATTGAGGTGTAGGGTGAAGGCATGAACGAATACAAACGAGTGCGAATAAGTGATCTTGTTCAGGGGGGAAGATCATCTCTGGAGAGAGTAGAAATGATTGGAGTCGTTACAGGAGATTACCCCTGGTTTCGAGAGAGAGATAACATCCTTTATGTGGAAAGAGATCAGTTTAAAGAAAAACCAGATGAGCTGAGCTATAACTTCACATTACAAAGTCTCTATGGGAAACGGGTGGTTTCTGTTGTTTCTCGAGAAAGAACGAGCAGAGTTATGCATCATGCCACAAAATTAGAAAAAATAATTGCTAGAGCAGGGCATAACAAAAAACCAGTAAGAGTGCGGGGGGAATATGATTCCTCTCGAAATAAGCTGATTGCTGATAATGCTGAGATTATCACTGAAACGGATGGTAAACTATCTTTTCGCGACGTAACTGAACAAGACGGCCAGCTTTCCTTAGCCGATGGCGGAGAACTCTCTTTTCCAGAATAAATCGAGGAATAAAATGACCCCGAAAACACCAGAGCCGGAAGAAGGCTATCCTCATAAGCTCATCATTCGCAATGAGGTTTGGGATGATGTACAGCACTCTCAGCAAGGCTACCTCATCGTGCGTCAAGATGCGTTTCGCTTGGCTCAAAACGATATTTTCCACTTCTATGATCTGGGCTTGGATTTTTCAGCAGAAGGGGACGTGCACATCCCCGAGTTCTATAACGTTCCCCTGATTGGCTATGCAGGAACTGACGATAAAGAATTGCACAATACACTGACCATTCGCCAACTCGAAGAGCCGTGTGAACGAATTCTGGTCCGTCGGGGAGCTGAGCCAGAATTGTACGAGCTCACCTATGGAAAAAATGGAAAACAATTCCGGAAAAGAGCATTCATAACCACAAAACAAGCGTTAGAACATGCAACTCCTGCTGCACGGGAAAAACTGGAGATTCTTGCCTGTATACACCTTAGGAGATATACGGATGCCCTAACGAGAATGTACCCTTATGCCATTTGCTCCAAACGGCTTTCTTTAGCGTAAGCGAAGACACGCACGCCACGGGCTTTGCCAGAACTCCGCATTACTTTTATCGTTTGATAAATGTCCGAATCATTGGAAAGAATAACGACTGGTTTCTCATGCGGACGGAGGGCAACGGTCAATAAAGAAACGTCGCCACTTTTCGGAAAGCGTTCTCTTTCCTCTTCAGTAGCTGACCTCCCTTTCGGTGTCTGTTCCCAGAAGGAAACAACCTCTGCTGTTTCTGTCCTGGTGGGATTAACCGTCACGACTTCAGCATGCCTCTTTGCTTCCAGATAGTTCCTAAGCTTATGCGGCACCAAAGCCCGGCCAAGCCAATGCGGACGATGTGCCATCTCGTGCCAGACGCGTCGGGGAACAAGTAAAGGAGCGGAAACGCTGATATTATAAAGTGTTTTTCCTTTATCGACCCGCTCTTTTTCCAGTTTCCGGGCAAAACTAGCATCCAGGTAAGTCGTCTCGTCCGCTGCAGAAACCTCGTCGAGAACCACCGTAAAAGTCGCATCAGCAATGAGCCGCTTTTCAATCTTGGGTCGTGCCTCCTCTAGGTATTGCAGCATCATTTTTATTTCTGCCAGCAAAGGAGCCAGCACGTCGTCTATGACCGTGTTAACAACCGGAAGAATAGAGACTGGCAAGGCAAGGGAGGTCTGGAGTTCCAAAGCAAGTTGCCCTTCTTTCGCAGAAAGCTCTTTTACCAATAGAGCATCGTAGGGGCCAATCTTGTCAACGAATTCCAGAAGTTTCTTGCTATATTCGGCGTAGAGGCGAGGGGTTAACTCGTCAACTTTTTTACGGAGATTTTCGGCACGGGCATGGGCGTCAAGAACGAAACGCCTCTGCTGCCAAAATTTTCTTTGCATATGCCGTAAAGCTTTGTCTTCCAGTGCCCGCTTCTTTTTTTGATCGGTTACCGCTGAAAGGCGCCCGGGCAAATTTTGGAGAACATCATGCATATTATGCTCCAGAACATCAGAAATGCGTAGCAAGTCCGCGTTCCACCTCTGCAACAGTGCAATCACCTCATCAACCGGCTGCAAAACCTGTGCTATCGGGTCGGCCATGTATTCTCTGAGGATATTTTTCCTGTTTAAAAATCTTCCACCTCTTTTCCTCTGCGCTGCTTTTTGCTGGAGAAAAGATTATAAAGAAAAAAAGAGTGCATCACAACCGTATGCTGAGTAACTGCCCGGACTGCCAGAAGCCTTTGCACGAGGGCCAGCACCGCTACACGGATGGATTGTTTAAGGTGCTGTATTGTAAGAAGTGCGGCTTCCGGAAGGAAGTGCCACTGGAAGAATAAATTATTTTATGAGAATAGTTCTTTATGATTATAAGAGTTCATTGAGAAAACTCAAGGTGATTAATGCCGTATGGAGCTATGAGCCTTTTTAGTTGACCAGAAACGAATATAGTAGGTAGGCATTAAATGCCAAAATAATTATCCCAAATACTATCGCAAAGGCCGTGGTTATTTTTTTATTGACCAGCTCTTTCATTATCTCTTTGTTGGAGGTAAAAAGGATGATGGGAATCAAAGGCAGTGGTATAAGCAGGCTGAGCGCCACTTGACTGTAAATTAAGATGTTCAAAGGCTCTATTCCAAGCAAAAGAGCCAGTGTTAACGGTATGACATTGATGAACCGGGTTATGAGCCTTCTCACCCATAAGTTTATCTTGAATCCGGTTAAGCCGTCCATGATGGCCTGGCCCGCCAAGGTTCCTGTTACTGACGACGAGATTCCGGCAGAAAGCAAAGCCAGCGCAAAAACAAAGGCCGAAAATTCTCCAAATAACGGGATCAAAGTTTTATGGGCCTGCGTAAGCGTAGCAACTTCTCCAGCCTGATAAAAAGCGGCAGCAGCCATGACCAGCATGGCCGCATTGACGAATCCGGCGATGGTCAATGATGCTACATTATCTATCACATGGAATCGAAGCGTCTGAAATTTGTCAGTAAAATTGGAGGCGATGACTTTGTTTTTTATCAGCCAGGAATGCACAAATAAGGCGTGAGGCATCACCGTTGCTCCTATCATCCCGACTGCTACCAGAGCGCTTTCCTTGTTTATCATCGGCTTTACTGAATGAAGCAATATAGCCGGAATATCTGGCTTTGCTATGATCACTTCATACACGAAAGCCAAGCCTATGATTCCGACCAGCCCTATAAATGCCTGCTCCAGGGCCCGGAACTTTTTGCGGGCGAGGAACAAGATGATTAACACATCAGCAACGGCTATATAGGTGCCCCACAAGAGAGGGATGCCAAACAGCAAATTCAACGCCACAACAATCCCCAGAAATTCTGCCAGGTCAGTAGCTAAAATCGCAATCTCTGCCAGAATCCAGTAACAGAGAACGGCAGCCCTGCTTTTAAATTTTAATTTTATGAGCTCAGGGAGCGAGTAGCCCGCGATGCCGATTTTTCCAGACAAATACTGGAACAGCATGGCCATGCCGCTGGCCATCCATATGACCCAAAGAAGATTGTAATTGAAAGAAGAGCCTCCGCCTATATTAGTGCCCCAATTTCCCGGGTCCATATAGGCTACGCTTACCAGCAATCCAGAACCCATAAACAGCCATAATCTCTTATCAAAAAATGACTTGAAAACTTCTTTTAATTTTTTCACTCCGGATATCGCCCCCTTTTACCCTAACACCAAAAACCCGGTGAGATACATGATCAACAGCCCCGCCAAAAAACCCAGGACGTTGGTTATGGTGAATAAAGACATCCACCTCCCTTTGGCCATATGGTGCATGATGTCATAGGAAACATCAAAAATTGCGCCCGCTCCTATAGACAGAAACAATACCGCTAAGGCAGGAGAGTAGGCAAAGCCGCCCAGGACCGCACCAATGATAGTGGGCGCTCCGGCCAGTAATCCCATGATGAGCAGATGCACATAGAAATTGCCCAGGGGCCTGACAAATCTGGTCAAAGGAGCAACGATCGCCACTCCTTCTGTAACATTGTGGATCATAAATCCAATAACCAGTAGGCTTCCTAAGGCAATCTCTCCGACGGCGTAGGCGCTTCCGATAGCCAGCCCTTCGCCGAGATTATGCAATCCTATCCCCAGTGCAATCAAATATCCAAAAATCAGAGCTTGAAAAGGCTCGCCTTTCATCTGTCGGTGGTGCTCTGACTTGTAGCTTATGGCGGATAACGTAAGGATGGACAACGTAAATCCGATTAAAATGATTCCTATCCCATTATAGGCGCTGGGTATGGCTTCCAAAAGGTCAAAAGATTCTGCCAGCGCATCAAATCCCAGGAAGATGAGCAATCCGACGGTCAAAGCCAGCAAAAAGCTGTACCATCGTTCCTTGAGCAGCCGCAAAAATGGCAGCCAGAGGAGCCCCAAAAGAACTGGAATAACGCCGACATAAATCCCGAGCAGCGCAAAAGTCTTCAGATAGAAGCGGTTGAATACGGGAGTAACAGAAGCAACGTCTATTTCTTTTTCAAAAGTAACGCCATTCCTTGATACTAAAGTTATTTTCTCAAAGTCTCCCTCCAGCCACGGATAGCTTATTTCGATTTTCCCTTTTTCTAAAGGCTCCAGGGTCGTGCTTGGATCCATTGCAAACTGCCAATACGCGTCGTTTACCAGAACTTGGGCGATGGTGACGGGTTCAGGGCCATCATTAAACACTTCTAACGATATATGCTCTGGGGAAAAAACTACTCGCTGTATGAAGATGTTTTCTATCGGCACAACAGTCGATTTGAAAACTCCCAAAGGGCCGAATTGTATGAACATAATGAGAAGAAGGCCGATGAGGAGTAATGGCAATAAGGCTCGTGCCCAAAACTGTACTTTATTTTGTTTTTCGGGTTGATTTTCCATAGTTTGATTTTCCCTGCTATCTGACGATCATTTTTCCTTTCATTTCACCGTGTTCTGAGCCGCAATATAAAGAGCAAAACAGGATAAATTCTCCTTCCTGATCTGCAATGAATTCTATGGTAACCGGCTCCCCGGGGTTAAGCCGCTCACTAATTCCGTATTCCAGAATGGAAAACCCATGCGGCACATCTTTGCTGGTAACGATCAATCTTACTTTGTCTCCTTTAGTTATTTCAATGGTTTCCGGCTCAAAAGCAAATTGCTTGGCCGTAATCGTAAATTCTTGAACATCTCTTTGAAGAGGACTATTGGCATTATTGGTATTTTCTGGAGAGCACGCCACGAGGGCGAGCAAAAAAGCCATAAAAAGCACGATTATTTTTTTCATTCGGTCACCTCAAAAAAGCCCATCCATCCCAGCTCGGTGAACTCTGACACGTGAGCATGGAACATATACATGCCAGGATACCGGAAAGTAACATCCAAGATGGACCTTTCTGCTTGTGCGAAGGACACAATATCGGTGTACGCATTCGGCTCTTGCTTTGTTCCGGTTCGGTATTCATCAAAGAACGTGGCATGTAAATGGAAAGAGTTGACGGGGTCAAATTCAACCAGATTGATGAGATAAATCCGGATCAATTCATCTTTTTGAACTTTGATGGGGTGCATCGCATAATAAAACGCTTTGGTGTTGACGGCATACACTTCATTTTCGCCATCCAGAGTGGTATCAAAGGCGTTCATGACCATGACCAGTTCTTGGCCTGCTTTGGGCCGGAGATCATTTTTAGGGTCGACAATATACGCACCATACAGGCCTTTGCTGATATGCTGCTTGAGGGGGACCGAATGGCAATGGAAGAGATGGACCCCGAAAGGATCTGCATCAAATTCGTACGTGAAATTCTCCCCGGGATATACAAAATCTTCCGGCATGGAGCCATCCATAGAAGAAGGATGAAATCCATGGAAATGCAGGGTATGGGGCTTCGTCCCTTTGTTGGTGAAATGAATTCGTATTCTGTCCCCTTCCGTAGCTCGTATGGTGGGGGCCGGAACTTGGCCATTATATGTCCAAGCGGGGAAAAAAACTCCAGGAGCGATTTCAATCTCTTTATCTTCCGCGTACATCCAGTATTCTCTTAGTAAGCTGCCATCAGCGCGTTTTGTTTCTCGGTAATATTTGCTTCTCTCAGTGGCGGGAAGATTATTATAATTCCAGGTGGACAGATATTCCGTGGCGTTAAATCCATCATCTTCTCCATATGTTCCAACAATTCCTATCGTTTCCTGAGCGGTTCTCTGGGGGTCATTGGAGCTGGAATGCATGACGCCCCTTATTTCCGCAAATGATGCAAGGCATTTTTTTTCTGGAGAAGTGAGATCTGTGCAATCTTTGGCAGCCTCTTTCATCAGGTCAAACTCTGTTTCGGCTTTGGCATCTGTTGTACCAGAGTAGAGAGTTGCCAAGCCCGCTATCACCAGCAGAAGTATCAGAACTACTGCTAGTCCTACCAGTAATTTGGCGTTGGTCATGGTGGAGAACTTATCTCGGAATGGGCTTCCCATGCGGGTCCGTGGTCGGATTTCCCAGCAAAGCTCTTATTTTTTCAATGGCTTCATCGCTAAAAGCGTGCTCGAGCCGGTGTGCTTCTTCGTGCAGTTGGTGAGCATCCATTTTGAGAATCTTCTTTAAAAAAAGCTCGATGAGGCGATGCTTGGCGGTTAGTTTTTCGGCAATCTTTTTTCCTTTTGGCGTAAATTGCAGCTTCGCATATTTCTGGTAGATGATCAAGCCTTCTTTGTCCAGCTCTTGGACCATCTCCGAAACGCTGGGCTTGGAAATATGGAGATACTTCGCGATATCAACCGATTTAATTTCAGGCTCTTTTTCGGTTAATAAGTACAGCGCCCGCAGATAATCTTCCCGGTTTTTCGTGGGCATAAAGTTAGGGTATCCTAACTAGTATATAAAGATTGGGATGGAAAGAAACGGTTAGGGCTCTCAAGTGGAAAAAGAAGGAGAATTTATTCGAGTGTAACACCCGAAGACGAAGCCTTACTTCTTCTTCACCGGCATTATCTTCTGGTATTTCTCCTTGAGATCAACCAGATAAGAAAACTTCGCTTTCAGGTCCGCAATATCTTGGCAGGTGATGATACAGCCATGTAATTCTACTTCAATAGAGCTGCCCACGGGAGTGAGCTTCAGCTTGGTCAATTCCTGCTTGGGAAAGAAGCTCAGAAGCTCTTCCAATTGCCGTTTCGTTGGCAGAACCCAGAGTTCCTGATAGAGATGAAGCTGCTGTTTTCGGTTATAGGTCTTGAATAATATTCCCATACTCCTTGTAAAACCGTTTTTACACTTAAATGTTTCTCAAAAA
>DATDWF010000106.1:0-5490 GCA_035289745.1 Candidatus Nanoarchaeia archaeon | reverse complement strand
CGCTTGTGGCGCGTCAGCAGCTGGAGTGTAGCGAGAATCTGCTCGGGAACTGTTGGTGGAAAGCCGTGGGCATCGCAAAAAGCTTGCAGTTCTTGCGTGAACGCAGCGAAAATGCGCTTCTCTTCCTCATCAAGCAGTGCCCGGCCTTCGTCCGTGAGCGGTACTTGCTGCGCTTTCCGGAAAAGATCAACCTTTTCTTCAATAATGTCGTGAATCAAGCCGACGCAAGAGGTGAGAGGATCATGCAGCTTGGCTTTCTTAAAGAACAGCACCACATTGATAGGATGCAGGAAGGGGTCTTCCCCATTTTTCCGCTTCGGCAGCAAAGCATAGGTCTGCTTGGCCTGTTGGTAGAGATGCGCAAACAGCGGAAATAACGGCTCGCGGGAATCCAAGAGAACTTCTGGCGGAAGGATCTCCCGGCAGGGCTTCCAGTGCTGGAGTATGGTAAAGACTTCGTATTCACGAGCGGGCATGGGTGAAGAGGGAAGAGAGGATATTTTATATAGTTTTGTGAGGGGAAAAGTTTTAACGATTTTAATGAGAGAATATTTATAAAAAAACGTGCTTTAACCAAAGCTATGACACTTGAACACAAAATATCAGGTGAATTCCAATCACAATTGGAGAAACTTTCTGAGACGGGTAAAATCCGGGTAATCATTTGGGGAGTAATGCCTACTAGCGAAGGCTTTTCTGAAATACCCAGTGAAGGGGGGTGGACAGAAGCTAGAACACGAAATCAGGAAGCTATTAGGCCCATTCTGAAATATGGTGAAGAACGGGGGATAGAATACCTTGGGAAGAGTGAAGTGTTTGGAATGGTCTATGGTTCACTCACCCGCTCTCAGGTTTATGCTCTAGCGGAACAGCCCTATGTACGTCTTATAGGTGAAGACCAAAAACTGGAAATTGATTTACCAGCCTGTTCTTGAAATCCCCCGCAAAACATTTATAAATAAGCCGTTATAAATTTGCTGTATGGAATTCACCGTTCTCGAAGAAACCAAGAATAAGCTGGTCTTCACGCTCAAGGGCGAAACGCACACGTTCTGCAATCTGCTGAAAGAAGAGTTGTTGCAGCTGAAAGGCGTGGAAATTGCCACGTACACCATCGACCATCCGCTCATCGGCGTGCCGCAATTCCATCTGGAAACCAAAAGCCTCGAGCCACGGAAGGCGTTGAAAGAAGCTTTAGCGAGCATGAAAAAGAAAGTGCAGGTGTTCCAGAAAGGATTGAAGGAGTTGTGATTGTATGAAATGGAAAGAATTTTTTAGACCCCAACTTGAAAAAATAATTTTGTTCCTAGCATTATTGATTGTCCCCATGATTGATATGTTTTCCGGGGTAAACATTGCAACAAAGATCACCAATGTTTTATTTTTTCCAGCAAAATTTTTCTATGCCGAAGGATTTCGTATGCCTCGTGGTGATTTAGGGTTGCCTCCTTCGCTTTCTTGGACTATAGCTTCTGTAATTATCGGTTTAGTCTGGGGATATGTTTTATCTTGTTTGATAATTTTTGTTTATAACAAGTTGAAAAAATAAACTATTTTTCTCTTTTCACAGTAACCCTTTTAAACTTTCTTTCTTCTGAACGTACATGCTCGACATAGGCACCTGCCTCCGCCACTATAAGCGCAGAGAGATCCAGGAAGCATTAGTTGCTCATGCGCAAGATCGGGAGATCGGCATGCGCTTCCAGGAGATGTTCGGCAAGCGGCCGGATATCCTTTCGTATCCCCGGGATGTTCTGGAGCTCGCCCTCCGCAACGCCACCTCTTTCCATGCCAGCGAGGAGCGCTGGAGCAATCCGTTAGCTTTAAGCAGCACCTTAAGCAAGCGGGAACTGGAAGAATTGCGCAGTGGCTGGGATTTGGTATTAGATATCGACTGCAAGATCTTTGAATATAGCCGAATCTGCGCGGATCTCGTGGTGAAATTCCTGCGCTATTGCGGTGTGGATAAAACCGCGCTTTCCGCAAAGTTTAGCGGCAATAAAGGTTTCCATATCGGCGTACCGTTCGAAGCGTTTCCTGCTTCCGTCAATGACATACCGATGGTACAGCTCTTCCCGGAAGCCCCGCGGAAGATTGCCGCGTACGTCAAAGAGAACATCCAAAAAGAGTTAGGGAAACGCATTTTAGCATATGAGAAGAACAACTTTGCTGCGGTCAAAGAGAAAGTAGGCTTAGCAGAAGCAGAGCTCTTGGCTTTTGAAAGGAATGCGTTCGGTGATAGTGTTCCGTCACTTTCCGTCGAGAAATTCCTAGAGATTGACACCGTCCTGCTGGCATCTCGGCATCTGTATCGCATGCCCTACAGCCTGCATGAAAAGTCCGGCTTGGCAAGCGTGCCCGTCGAACCGGAAAACGTGCTGCAATTTGAGAAAGCCATGGCCAAGCCGGAACAAGTCAAAGCACCACTCTTTCATTTTCTTTCCCGGAACGTTTCCGGAGAGACTGCACGGAGATTGCTTCTGCAGGCGCTGGATTTTAAGACAAAAGTTGCGGAGGAAAGAGAAAAACCAGCTATGAAAGCAGCATATGACGAAATCCAGATAACTTCCGCGATCCGCGAAGAGTTCTTTCCGCCCTGCATGAAACTGATTAATAAAGGATTAGCAGACGGAAAAAAGCGGGGATTGTTCTCCCTCATCAATTTCTTAGGCAAGATTGGCTGGGCGCAAAAAGAGATTGTTGACTACACCACCGCCTGGAATGCCAAAAATCCTGAGCCCTTGCGAGAAGTCTATCTTAAAGGGCAGCTTGCTCATTTCATTCCCGGGCAACGCCTGCCGCCGAACTGTGATAATGAGGCGTACTGCAAAGGCATCGGCGTCTGCCAGCCGGACAGCTTCTGCAGCCGCATCAAAAATCCCGTGAATTACACCATCCTGAAATGGAGAAGAGTGCAGGAAGAGAAGCAAGAAGCAGAAGAAAAGAAAAGAGAGAGAAAAGAAGAAAAAGAAGAAAATATCAGGGAAAGAAAGACAGAAAAAGAAAAGCAGGAGGAAAATAAAAAGAAGAGAAATAGTCCAGAGAATACCACAGAAAATGTGGAGAGTGCTCCAAGAAATTCTGACTCTCAAGAGGAGAGCTAAAGACTTTTAAAGAACGGCCATTCTGGATGCGCTATGGCTGGAAAAAAAATTCATGCTGATAAAGCGCCAGAAAGGAAGACAGAAGAAACTGCTCTAGACCCTCTGGATGCATACTTCGATTCTTTGCCAGACGACCTGCTTCCCGAGAACGAGCAGCGAGACTTAGCCAGGGAGATGATAGCCTCCCGGACCAGCCTTTATGCAACAACCTATCGCACGCTGGAAGCGATCTGCGGGCACGACGCACCAGAGAGAGAATATCTTTTTTCAGCAATAAAGAGCAGCATGGAGGAGTTGCTTGACGAGGTCTATCAGTCAGGAACGCGAATAAAGCAAATCCGCGAACGATGCCAGCACCTGCAGCAATTATATGCGTTTTTCAAAGAGGCACCGGTGGAACAAAACCCTGCAGCGCAGCACGAGCAAAGAGCGGAGTTCGTCAGCGCGATCCTCAAAAAGATATATGCCCCCGAAGAAGCGGTTTCTTTTTTTCGGCAGTATGCACTCCAGCGAAGAAAAAACGCTTCCCCTGGCGAGTCTCGATTTTTCGATGACTTGTTCCAAGAGTTTGAGAAAGCTGATAACCATTTTATTCCACTCCGGAACCGGCTGGCCGAAACGCAGCTGCGGCTCGTGGTCTGGGCTGCCAATCAGTATCGGGAGAGAGGCCTCAAACTGGTAGAGCTGATTAGCGAAGGAAATATGGGCCTCCTGAAAGCTCTGGAGACCTATGATCCGAATGACCCGAGCGGCACCAAGCTTTCCACTTATGCCACCTTCGGAATTCGCTTCGCCCTGTGGCGGGCTCTGCAACACCAAAAAGATGTTAAGTGAAATTGCTACGGGGTCGCCTTAATCGAATGCTTTATAAAAATCCATGAATTTACAATAATAATATGAAGAAAACAAAACCTCGCAAACCAGAACAAGACAAGTATATTTTTACTGAGGGAATTGATTATTCAAAAACAGAGAAAACCTCTATTTGGGGGGTTGGCGATAAAGATACTCTGGAACTTCTGAAGCAAATTGAAATTCGTGGCAAATGGTTGAATCTCGCCGCCGGTGATGGTCGTTACAATTTGAACTTATTAGAAAAAGCAGATTTTGTTGTCGCTTCTGACACTGATGAAAGTGCCTTAAGTAAATTACGGCAAAATACGCCAGATAAATTCAAAGCAAAATTACAAACCAAAGTTTTTGATGTTACTAAAAAATTTCCATTTGAAAATAGCTCATTTGACGGCGTGTTTTGCACCGGCACTTTACATATTTTTTCAAGAAAAGTTTTAGAAAAAATAATATTAGAAATTGACCACGTACTTAAGTTGACTGGAAGAGTTATAATTGATTTTGCTGCTGACGTCAAAAGAATTAGATTAGACGGAAAACCTTATACTATTAAAGACGAGCCGAAATACACATTACCAGAAGCTAAAACAACACTTAGAAATCTTTTCAAAAATTACAAGATTAAAATGTATGAATCAGAAGTTCCAGAAGAGATTTTAAAAGAAGCCAACCCCCCTTATAAATTTAGTTGTAAATTCATTCTATTAGTAGCTGATAAATAATGACGGCGACCCCTTCGCAACTCTCCTCGCCTTCGGCTCGTCGGCACGTTGCACTCTCGCTAACGCTCGGCTCACTTAACAGGAATTTTACGGCTCACTGCGTTGCACTTGTTCGCCCAAATTCGATTTTTCCAGCTCTGATTTCAGCTCTATCGGATTTTCCAGCTCTGTTCGCTCCGCTCACGAGGGGAAATCCTCACGAGGAAATCGAGGGAAAAATCGAACTTCGTAAAATTCCATATGTTAGTTGCAATCGTCGGGAAAATTATTATTTAGGGGCTGGCTCGGATTCCATTCTTGGTATGTATCTCTCAAACCAACCTTGAAGTTCGGGAATACTTCTTACATAAAATCCTGCATTTCTGGTTCTTTCTTCAATCGGTCTATCTACCAGTGGTTCATCACCAATCTGTAACCCACCAGTTTGTAATTCATCTTCCAATAATGGCTGAGTTTGGGATACAAGAATTCTTTTTGAAGAAATAGGTTCAGTAATTACAACTTCAGGTAATGCATATTCTGGATTTCCAGATTTTTGTAAAAACTCAGATATCGGAATTCCACTTCTGATGTATGCTTCTGTTGCTTGTTCAAGAGTATCATGTGCATACCTTACTGGAACAGCATAAGTAATCTCTAATCCATGTAGTGATGAATTAAACTTTGCCATATGCCCTCTATCAACAACAATCACTCCATTAGACTTAGAATAAACATCAACTTCTAAAAGAATTTGGCCCATATGAAGTTTTAATACATCCCAAAAATCTGGAAAATAAGCATTACTCATCCAGTTCTCGGGCAGTGGTTCT
>DATDWF010000105.1:0-6425 GCA_035289745.1 Candidatus Nanoarchaeia archaeon | reverse complement strand
TTGTTTGTTTTCCTCTGCGTATTGGAGAGAGTATAATCGGAGAAAATGCTTCTCCAGCATGCGCAAGCCATAACGACCGGCGCATCTCTCGAATAAGCTGTAGGATGGGCGCTTATTTAAAAAGGTTTTGTATGGTTTTTTGGGTCCGGGTGGCTGGGCTGCTTTTTTCCATTTCTCATACAGAAGATATTTTAAATTCGCCGTTTTTTATGAGCAAAATGGAAATTACAATCAGAACCGCTGACTATTACAACCAGCGGTGTTCGCTCGTCGATATTGTCCGGGAATGGGAGCGCGAAGGGCTGCCATTGGAGATTTGTCCGCCGCTTTTGGAAGAATTGCTGCTGATGAAGTTCCCGCAATATAAAGATAATCTGCAAAGGCAGTTTGAGTTCTTTGGAAGAAAATCAGACACGCTTAAAGATTATGTCAGAAAACTGATCGACATTGAACGCGATTTTTATGGGAGAGGAAGAATGACGAGGCGTTATTGAAAATCACCAAGAAAAATAGACGAAGAGAACAGAAAATTTTTTTTTTTCTATTGAATTTGCTTTAAAATATCACTTGCTCCTGCTTCTTTTACCCCTTTTGATATGTATCTTAGATACATCGTATGGAATTTCTTTCATTGTCACAGCACCAACTTGAAGTAACGCATCCATGGCGCTACTCAATTGCAATCGGTACTCATCACAGCGTTCAACCATTTCTTGATCACAATTAGGGTCATTCCAATCAACAGGATACTCCCATGAGTCTGTTAGCGCCGTAATAAAGCATCTTTTGCCTAAGTCATAACAAAGACTGCCTTGCGTTTGCTTACCAGAAGGAAATCGTAGTGTTATTTCCAAACCGCAAAGAGGATGCCCCAACCCATCTTGTGAAACATGTTGCAGAAGTTCTGGCTTGAACTCCACCGATACATCTAAAAATGCAAATTGAAGTTTTTTTTCTAAATTTCTTTCAGCATTCACATCTGTTTTTTGTGGGATATACATTTTTAATCATAAAATGTTTTTATTTTATAAATCTTCTTCCCAAAATTATAAAATAGCCCCGCGCGGATTTTCTTCCCAGACGCCAGTTTACATTGTCGTGGGACTTCCGAGCTCTGCGAGGAACGTCCCACTTGAAACACGTTCGCCCAGCGTACTTGGGCTATTCGAACCGCGGTCAAAGCCTTTCGTTTCTTTCGATCCAAAGGGCTCTATCCTAGTCCACTAGACGACGGGGCTGTGCCTCCAATTGGGCTTTACCGTTTTATAAATGTTTTTGCGGTTTCTGTCACGAATCTTTTTAAAGAGCCGGCTGTTTGAGGAAAACATGTCCAGCAATCCTTTAGCCGACTGTTATCTGGCAGCACAGGAACGGCTCGCCAGCAGCCTGCATGCTGCACAAGAAGCATCGAGAAAAGCCTGTTCTGTCATAGAAAGAACCACGCAGCTCCTTCGGGCATATGATGCATTCTTCGCAGAAGCATTGGAGCACCGCCAGCTTTTTCCTTACGCTGCTTTTGCAGAGCCGATGGTTACTGGCCTCTCTGCACAGTTTGCCGACCTCGACTCCTCCCCTTATATTATGGATAGCCTCCTCTCTGGCGCTTTCTCCAGGCTGCAGCATCACACCCGCCGCTTTCACCGCCTGCATCGCCTTGCCGAACGGCATATCCAGCTGGAAGCCATTCCCACGCCGGCTCTCGACGGTAGAAAAGTTTTCCTGCCTTCAACAAAAGTGATCGTTCCGGCGCAAATTCCCGGCGACATCGGCTATCACGCCTATGCGCTGTTTTACTCTGTTCCTCGCCAAGAGCCTTTGCCTGATGAGGCAGCACCAGAAGGCCAACCGCAAACTATCGAGGAAGAAATGGAAAAAATGAGCCGACTGGTTTCTTCGCCCGTCGATATAGAGCAATTAACGCAGACGCCTTGCTTTACCGTCGAAGATGCCCTCGACCGCTATACCTGCTCCTCGGAACTATGCACGGTAGCGTTTGCCCAGAATGCAGAACTCTTCCCGCTGGCGGAAACGGCGCTGCCGATTGTCGTCGAGAAATATAGAAAAGCTGTAGCGCCTCCCGCCGAGAAAGGACTGGTATAGTTACGGAAAGTATATATAATTCAGCCTCTTCTCTCCGCTATGGTTGTCGAAGGGCTGCCACCGGGCATCGAAACGCTGCCGATTGCTCCCGACTTGCAGCCATTGATTGACATCATCCAGCCGTTCTTCTCCAAATTGAGCGTTCTTCTCGGCGGCATTTTTGGCGTCTACATCCTGTTATTACTCGTTCGCATCTATTACGAGCGGAAGCACGTCAGGCTCCTGCAAGATATGCGCTATGATCTCGATGTGCTGAATGAGCATTATGGATTACCGACGTCCAAGCAGCGTAAAGGATGGTTACGCCGAGTTTTCAGCTCGAGAAAAAAAAGTAAGAAATGAGGAAGTACAGCCAAAGGCTGTGAGCAGCGAGGAATTTAATGAGTCTTTCATCTCTTTTCCGAAGAACCATTTTCCCCGTCCAGAAACTGCAGCATCAGCTAAGACGAACTGAGGAAGAGAAAGTATTGGAAGAACGGACGAGAAATGCGATCTCCTCTATCGCCGCAGCGCTCGAGATCCCTGTTGCCGCATACCGGCGCCAGATGCCTCTCGTTCTTTGCGAGCCGGCGCTTCTTGCCCATTTATCGACGGAAGCCTCGTATGCACCGTCTTTAAACAGCATCTCATACAGCTCGTCAGCAGTTTCCCAGTACACCGTCTTTGAGGAAGCGGGCCATTTTCTTCATGCTTCTTTTCTCGATGAGATTTTCCATTCTCGCTCTATAGAAGCTGACTCGGTAACCCATTTCTTTGCTTCCAGCAATCGGGAAACCGTCGGCTTTTTTTGTTCCCAGCTTTCCGGTGAAGAAAGAAAAGATACCTATATCGATTTTTGCCAGGACCAGACTCTTGAGGAGGAGATGGGCGAGCCAGTGGAAGAAGGGCTGTTTCTCCTTCTGCTGCAGCGCTTCCAGGAAAAGTCCCTTGCAGAAAAAAGCGGCGATTTTCTGTATAATCTCATTCGTTCCTCTCTCGAAGAATACCGCCCCCATTTTGAACGGCTGGCATCTCTTTCCCCGGCAACGCTGTACGCCGCATTCTTGCTCCAGCTTGAGGAGCAATGCCAACCAAACCCGCACGATGCGGGAAATGTGGCTCTTGCCCGGGATCCCGAGAAATTTTTTTCAGCATTGCCGCAGTCCAGCAAGCTCTTTTTTTGTCTTCCCGATGGGGTGCAAGAAGACTTGGGGTATCTGGCAGCCCTTTTTGAGCACGACGACTCTTTATTTAACGTCGTTCATCACCTTATTGGCTACGATCTCGGCGCAGCCCTCTTCCGACTGTATCAGGACGATCCCGTGTCCGGAAAGCAGCTGGTCAAAGAGTTTATGGAAGTGCCATCTGGGGAAGCCCTGCCCGCCTTTTTCGACATACAGCGGAAAGTGTCCGATGCTGGCTATTCCCCCCTGGAGCAGCTGGCGGAAATGGAGAAAAGTAAAGAGAAAGATGAATGACGTTTTATCCAGGCAAACCTTTTAAAGTGCTGAACCTTCTTTTCTGCTATGCGCTTTCAAGAGGAATTAGCAGAACGTATTGCAGCTGCTACGCAGCTTTCTGCAGAGAAAATTGCCGCCTTTTTGGAAATTCCCCCAGATAAAAAGCTCGGCGATTTTGCCTTTCCCTGCTTCTCTCTCGGGAAGAATCCGCATGAAGCAGCAGAGCAGCTGAAAGAAAAAGTACAGCTGCCGCCGTTCATTGCCAAAGCGGCTGTCATTGGGCCCTATCTCAATTTCTTTTTTTCCCTGCCGCACCTGGCAGAAGCGACGCTTACAGAAGTGTACCAGCAAGCAGACTTTTACGGCAAGCAGGACCTAGGAAAAGGCAAGAAAATTGTTCTGGAGTTCTCTTCTCCCAATATCGCCAAGCCTTTTGGCATTGGCCATTTGCGCTCCACGGTAATCGGCAATTGCCTCTACAAAGTGTTCAGTTTCCTGGGCTATGCGCTAATTAGTGTGAACCATCTTGGTGACTGGGGGACGCAGTTCGGGAAGCTTCTCGTCGCTTATAAAAAATGGGGCAACAAAGCGGCATTGGAAAGAGAGCCCGTGCAGCACCTGCTCGAGATATATGTGCGCTTCCACAAAGAAGCAGAGCAGCACCCGGAGCTGGAAGACGAAGCTCGCGAAGCGTTCAAGAAGCTGGAAGAAGGGGATAAAGCCTCGCTGGAGCTCTGGGAGCTGTTCCGGGAATTAAGCTTAGAAGAATTCCGGCGGTTCTATCGGATTCTCGACGTAGAGTTTGACACCTATCATGGCGAAGCCTTTTACAATCCGTTGCTGGATGAAACAGTAAAGAAGATGCAGCACAAAGATCTTGCTACGATTTCCGAAGGGGCGCTGATTGTTGATTTGCAGAAATGGAACATGCCTCCGCTGATGCTGCGCAAATCGGATGGAACAAGCATATACCATACCCGTGATCTTGCTGCGGCTTTTTATCGGCTGCGCCATTACAAGCCGATAAAAGTCATCTATGTAGTCGGCTCGGAGCAGAAGCTGCATTTCCAGCAATTGTTCAAAGTCCTCGAATTAGCCGGCGTCAAAAAAGATCTGTTTACGCACGTCGATTTCGGCCTGTTCCGCTTCCCGGAAGGCAAAATGTCGACGAGAAAAGGCAATGTTATCTTTCTGGAAGAAGTGCTGGATAAAGCAGTGGCACTGGCCCGGAAGGTCATAGAAGAAAAAAATCCGGCGCTGCAGCAAAAAGAGGAAGTTGCAAAGCAGGTGGGTGTTGGTGCCATTCTCTTTGCAGACCTCAGTGCGGACCGCGTTCGTGACGTCGAATTCAGCTGGGAGAAAATGCTCTCTTTCGAAGGCGAAACGGGGCCGTATGTGCAATATACCCATGCCCGTGCCTGCAGCATCTTGCGGAAAGCGCAGAAAGAACATAACCTCGGCGTTTCTCCGCTGGTGAACTTTGCGACGTTTAATCTTGAGGAAGAGCGGGCGGTGCTGGCGCTTCTGGCAGGGTTTCCTGACGTGCTGCAGAAAGTGGCAGAGACCTATAAGCCCCATCATCTGGCGCAGCATCTGATTGCTTTGTCGCAGGCGTTCAATGAGTTTTATCACAAATGCCCGGTTATTTCGGAGCAGATGCATACCATGAAAGGGCGCTTGTTGCTCGTGCAGTCCGTTCGGCAAGTTTTAAAAAACGGGCTGCAGCTCTTGGGCATGAAAGCGCCGGAGGAGATGTAAATTTCAGAATGACTATTTTTTTCATCACTGAAAATGAGAACAAAGTGCGGGAAGTGCAGCGTATTCTTCCCGACGTACAGCCCATTGCGCTGGAGCTCGATGAGATACAGGGCCTTGATCCTCTCAGAATCATCGCTGCAAAATTACGGCAAGCCACTGAGCAGCGCGATGGCGAGTTCTTTGTGGAAGATTCGTCGCTGTATCTGGACTGCCAGAACGGCTTTCCCGGGCCGTTGATCAAGTGGCTGCTGCAGGCAGTTGGGCATACCGGCATCGTCGAGCTGGTGCAAAAATATGGCAGCTCTCACGCTACGGTGAAAACCGTTATTGGCTACAGCGATCGCAAAGATATCCATTTCTTTGTCGGCGAATTGCATGGGCAGATTGTTCCTGCTCGAGGCAAAGAAGGCTTTGGCTGGGATCCTATCTTTCAGCCGGACGGTTTCCAGAAAACGATCGGGGAGATGGCGCCGGAAGAGAAAGCGCGCATCAGCATGCGCTCCAAAGCGCTGCAGGCTTTGAAAAAGCATCTGGAACTGGGTAGTATGAAAAAAGAATAAGTAACGTGAGAGCATGAGCCGTATAACTTCCAGCCCCCTCTGCCAGCTGAATGGCGGCTGCATGGGCTGCTGCGGACATACTTTTCCGTCGGTAAAAAAAGTGCAGCGGGTGGTGGAGAAAAACACCGAAGAGTTTCTTGCTGCTGCCCCGAAAACGAAAGAAGAATTCCTGCAGTTCCGTGACCGCCGCCGGCCGATGGACCTGCGTCACGGCGTTTGTAGGAATGCGGTTTCTTTGCATGGCTGCGTGCTTTGCCCGCTGCATCCGGCCCGACATGACGGCGATGATCTGCGCCAAGGGCATTGTGACATCAACTATTTCTGTGCGACGGCCAAGAAGTTTGCACGGTGGACGAAAGAACGGCAGGATGCCTTTATGCGATTTATTACCGACAAGAAGCTGGATACGTTTACCTACTCGCTGCTGATGGATAAAGGAAAGTTGCTGTGGGAATTTGAGGGGAAAAAGACCGATAGCGGCACTTTGCTATCACGGAAACAATTCAAACCGCCGCAGCAAATAGCCGCTAAAAGCAATCTCAAAGACGGAAAGCACGATGCCGATGGC
>DATDWF010000104.1:0-2413 GCA_035289745.1 Candidatus Nanoarchaeia archaeon | reverse complement strand
TAAAGAAGAGAATATTCAGCCAGGGAAAAGAAAGAAGAGAAATTCAGGAATGGAAAAAGGATCATGCCCCTGTGGCTCAGTGGCTCTTCGCGACCGATTGCCATACGGTCCTCGGGGTGTGGCATAAAAAGCAAAGCTTTTTAGCCCCACGCGGAGAAGAAAAATAGGCTGTTAGGAGAAAAAATAGATTATGCCCCTGTGGCTCAGTGGCTAGAGCGGCCGCCTCGTAAGCGGCAGATCCCGAGTTCAAATCTCGGCAGGGGCTGTTTAGGAAACTCAGGTCTCAAAAAAGAGGAATGATTATGGTAACCTACTGTGGAGCTTTTTCAGAACAGGAACGCTGGGCGGACAATAGCGAGTTCTTTCGCCAGATTGTACAGGAAGAGAGAAGTTACGGGGGCATTACTCCCGAAAAAGCCTGGGAAGAGCTGGAGTTTTACAAGCGCTTTCCGCCAGAGAAACTCCATGACCGACTGGTTGCACACCGCATCAGCGTCTTTGCCGTGCAGAATCCGCAGTGGAAAGCGCAGGGAAAATATTGCGTAGTCGCCCAAGGAACGCTCGACTGCCTGCTCACCATTGATCTGGGGCAAGAGCTGCTCCGCACCAGAGGGCGAGAACCGTTTCGGGAAGAGACCCTTGCTGAAGAGAAAGAGTTCGCCCTTCCTGATGGCACTTTCATCCGGGGCAGGCATTTCAAAAGAATTCCCGGAGAAGAAGGATTACTTTCTTGGGCTCGCCAGCATTGCAAGGTGGATTTTGACCACGCTGCGTATGGATATAAAATCCCCCGATATACCGTTAGCATTGGAAAAGAACGGGCTTCAACAGAACGGCCTCTGGAATATGCGGTGAAGAGCTATATAACGATTGATGGATCTCTCATCTCTGAAAAAAAAGAAGTAGTCAGAGCGGCGTTTAAGAGGGGAACGGGAACAGCCTTTCCCGGCCGGTTTGAACGGTTTGTGAAAACGCGAAGATAACCATCTACTTTCATCCTTGCCATCTTAAAAACTTATTTTCTTAAAGCTTATATAGGGTTTGCAGCACAGCTCAAACTGATGAGAACCCTCCTTATCGGCGAGATTCATGCTGACGCGGAAAAGCTCCTGCAGCAGCACACGGAACTGCAAAAAATAACCACAGAAGATTTCCTGCAAACTCAGTTGTATCCCGACGTAGAAACCGTCGTTCTCCGGACTTTCACACCCCTGCAAGAAAAAGAGCTGCAGAAGCTGCCCGCTTTACGCTGCGTCGTCAGCTGCAGCGTCGGGCTGGATAATATCGCTATAGAAGAGCTGCAGCGGAAAAAAATAGAATTGATGCACTGCCCAGGCAGCAATGCCAACAGCGTGGCTGAGCATACGTTGTATTTCCTGTTTTCCCTGCTGCGCAAGCAAGCGCCATTTCCGGAACTGAAAGGCAAAACTATCGGGATTATCGGCCTCGGATACATCGGGAAACTGGTGGCTAGGAAATTGCTGGGCTGTGGCGCTCGCGTGATTGCTTTTGATGTTATTCCTATTGAAGCGGCCATCCTGAAAGAACTGCAAGTCGAGATGAAAGAGTTCTCGGCCGTACTTCGGGAGGTAGACATAGTAACGGTGCATGTGCCGCTCAATAAGCATACGAAAGAACTGATCAATGCGCAAGCGTTCCAGCAGATGAAAAAAGGCGTCTTTTTTATCAATACTTCGCGGGCTGAAGTGATAGATGAAACGGCACTGCTCCACTCTGCGGCGCATGGAAAATTTTCAGGGATCGCTCTGGATATGTGCAGTTCAGTGGTGCAGGAACAATTGCTGCATAACAATCTCCTCATCACTAACCATGTTGCCGCGCAGGGGCAGGACTCCTTCCGGGAGATGTGCCTGCAGCCAATACGGCTATATCTCGAAAAGCGGCAGAAAAACACTCTAGCGCCTCGCCCACAATAATTTATTTAAATAGCGAGAGGGGGTTATGCAAAAACATGGCCGAAGAAAATACTAAAAAGAAAGAAAAACCTGACATTGCTATTGATACCGCTCTTCCTCTGGAAGAAAATATGGAAGCCCTGCATGCGAAAAATGACAGCAAAAGCCTGCTGATTCTCGCCGGCATTGTCATCGGCATTTTTGTTCTGCTGTTCGCAGGATTTCGTGTATATAACAGCTTGACCAGCGCTTCCGTCGTTTCCATTGACGATTTGCATCAGCAGAATCTGGCAGGCGAGCTTGATGAAGACTACGAAGGCTACGTCTATAACGGCTACAGCTTCGTGAAAGTGGATGGCCTGTGGTGGACGGAGATGAACAAGTTTGGGACGCTGTATAAAGCGCCGCTGCATTTCGCTCCCCGGGAATTGGAAGACCTCAACATTGGCGGAACGCTTGATGACACGTTTAATCAAGGCGACGAAGTCTATGTCACT
>DATDWF010000103.1:0-3144 GCA_035289745.1 Candidatus Nanoarchaeia archaeon | reverse complement strand
GTTGTATGGTGAGCGTTTTTAGGTCAAGTTGCCATATGTCGAGGAAATAAAGCTTCGACGAAACGTTGTGGTTCAGCAGTATTTGGAGTGCCAGGGTCGTTTGCAGGCCGGCGATGGTGCTCGTGGCGGTATTCAGCACCCCTGCTGAGGCGCAGGTCTCCAAATCGGCCTTTTCTTTGAGAAAGCAGCGCAAGCACGGCCCGCCAGGGAAGAGCGGCATGACGTAGCCGGCAGTTTTTACTGCGGCCGCATAGATCCATATTTTGCTCTCTTTCTTGCAAAAGTCGTTGAGGAAGAAGCGCGTTGCAAGATTATCGGTGCAATCCATGATAAGATCAGCTTTCTTCAAGATGAGGGATGTCGCTGTATTTAGATGGACGGCCTCTGCCTCGATTGTTATAGAGCTGTTTATCTTTCTTAATCGTTCTTCCGCTGCCCGTGCTTTGCTCTTTCCCATATCCTCTTCGGCATACAAAAATTGCCGTGGCAGGTTGCTCTCTTCGACGACGTCCCGATCGATGAGTATCAATCTTCCAATGCCCGCCCGAGCCAGCAGTTCGGCTGTTACGGTTCCCAAGGCTCCCAAGCCGACGATGGCCACTTCTGCTTGAGCAAGTTTCTTCTGTCCCTTTGCTCCGATTTCCGGCAGGACCAGCTGCCGGGCATAGCGTTCAGGGGGCATGGAGCACCTCCTGCAAAGCGCAGGCCTGGCAAACCATCTGCCGGGCTGGCTCTCCGCACCGCTCGCACGCCTGGGGATGCGCCGTGTCTTGCCGGGCTTTTTCTTTGAGCAAGGGGAGGATCTCCAAGAAGGAATTGACGATGCCTTGTTTTGTTCCTTTATATCTCCCTTCAAAATCATTCAGAAAATCTCGGATAGCCATCCGAAATCCTTCCCGGGCATTCGGGCATTCTGCAAAGTTCACGGTGAAGCCTTTCAGGAAAGCATATAGCCGGGTTTCTTTTTCCGTGCAAAAGTATAACGGCTTGACCCGTGGCACGAAGCCTTCACGCTCTTCGATGCCGCTCTTCGGCCCTAGAGATGCGGCTAAGCCGACATTGGCTTTAAACATATTCATGAGAATCGCTTGCGCCTCATCATCGAGGTTGTGTCCCGTCACCAACTTGGTGGCTCCTGCCTCCCGAGCGTGTCGGTTTAAGAGAGATCTTCTCCAGACGCCACAGATGGTGCAGGGCTTTTTCTTGGTATCTTTGTTAATTTTCGGGTGGGCTTCATCGAGAGTGACCCCCCAAGCTTCCCGAAAGCTTACTTTTTTGAGTTCAATCTGCTGTTTTTTGCAGAACGTTTCAAGGTCTTTCAGCGTATGTTCCCGATAGCCGGCGATGCCTTCATCGATGATGAGGGCAAAAAAATGGCTGGGGAACTGATTTTTTTTCAGGAACTTTTTGGTGAGATACAGAACCGTAAGCGAATCTTTTCCTCCCGAGGCCGCGATGCCAATTGTATCCTTTCTGTTCAGGAGATCATGTTTTGTTATCGTCGTAAAGACTTTCTCTTCAAAATAGCTGAGAAAGTGATTTTTACAAAGCTCACCATGCTGGAGGGCTATTACCGCTTTTTCTGCACATTTGTGGCAAGCCATCTTCATCCCCCCGAAATCACGCTCAATAACTGTATCTCGTCATTATCGTTAAGAAGGTCGTTTTCCGTCAGCACATCATTATTTCTGACGACAATGACCGCTTCCGAGCTGACGTTTATCTTCTGAAGAAGTTCGAAGACCGATTTTCCTGCAAACTGTATATGTTCTGTAGCCTGCTTTCTCTCGTGAATGACGGTGATGTTCATCCTACTCTCCCGAACCCTAGTGGCTCGATAAGGTTCTCGTTCAGCATTTGTTTTATAAATCTTTTTAAAGGAATGTGTTTCTCTTCCCCATCATGCTTATCAATACCTCGACGGATGTAGTGCTTCTGGAAAAGAATGAAGCAATCGAACAACTGGCGCAGTCTTTGGGCTTTTCCAAGGTTTTTTTTTTAGGACAGGATTTTGTTCATCCGAGCGGGGAGAAGAAAATAGCTCTCCTCCAAGACATGAAAAAAGCTCAGCAGCGGAAACTGCTCAGCGTCTATAAATCCAGTGATCCAGAAACGCTCCGTTTTGTGCTGGAGAAGACTCCGGTTGATATGGTTTATGGCTTAGAGCAGTTGTATGAGCGGGACAGCTTTCATTATCCGAAGAGTGGTCTGGACCACATCCTCTGCAAGATTGCTGCGGAACGGGGCAAGACTATTGCTTTCTCTTTTTCTGAGCTTCTCAACGCTCGAGAAAAAGCTGTACTGTTACGCCGGATGGCATTCAATATCCGCTTGTGCACGAAGTATAAAGTGAAAATGTTTTTCGGCAGCTTTACGCAGCGAAAAGAAGAGATGCGTTCCCGGAAAGACTTGGAAACATTTTTCCGGCTGTTAGAGAAAATGCGCTTTTAGGGCTTTCTTCGGCGGAGCTTTTTTATAGTTCATTTTTTTTCTGAGCGTGTGTTATAGTCACCTGTACCAAAGAAAATGTGGCCTAAACTGAAATATCCCAAGCTCTTTCTTCTGGCATTTACTTTTATTATCGCCTATATTCTCTTTGCGGGACGGGACTTCTTGCCATTTCATACTTTGTTTGTAAAGCTGGGCTATCTCGGAACTTTTATCACGGGAATTTTGTTTAGTTATGGTTTTACGGCGGCTCCCGCCACGGCTATTTTGCTGATTCTCTCTCGCGAGCAAAACATTTTTTTGGCTGGATTTATCGCTGGTTTGGGGGCATTAATAGGCGATTTGCTGATTTTTAAACTAATCCGGCGTTCTTTTGCTGGTGAGATAGAGAAGCTCTCTCAAGAAACGCCCCTGAGAAGATTAAATCATGCCGTTCCTAAGACTTTGAAAAAGTACCTTATTGCTATTGTAGCCGGCTTCATCATCGCTTCCCCTTTGCCCGACGAAATTGGTGTTTCTTTATTAGCCGCCACCCGAACCCTCTCGACAAAAGTTTTTTCTCTTTTTTCCTACCTCCTGAACACTACTGGCATCTTTGTCATTTTATCGATTGGCCGAGCTATCTAGATTTCTGTTGAAGAAGATTTTTTTATCCTGAGACTCAGTTAAACAACATTTAAGAAAAAGATGGCGCCC
>DATDWF010000102.1:0-10755 GCA_035289745.1 Candidatus Nanoarchaeia archaeon | reverse complement strand
CCCAGCCGATCACAGAGCAGCTCTATCCACTTCCGTTTCGGATAGTTCATGCGCTTGCCGCTCATAGTTTTTGTTGGAAAGCTGACAACAACACATCGTGCCGGCACTTCTCGGAGGACGGCTTCTGTCACTTTGTGCCCTTTCCCCCTGTCCAGTACATCCGTCATTTTGAAGAGGAAGCAGACATCAGCTTTCTTCAGGTGCTTCAGCTCCTGCCAATGGAACAAATCAAGAAGGGCAGCATGGCCCAGAAACTGCGGATTTTTGGTATGCAGAAATGCAAAGAACTGTTCCAGCGTCTGCAGCTCTTCTTCGCTAAGATCGTAAGCAAAGTACTCCAGCTTCTGCAGCTTCATGAACGGTATCGCATAGGGATGCAGCCCGCAGCCGAGATCGATTATCCGTTTCGGCTTTCTCGTGATGGCAAAAATCTGCCGATAGAGTTTTTCAAAGAAAGAAAGCCGCTCTTGCGTGGATGCGTGTGTCGCCAGGATCTGCGTTACTAGCCTCTTCCAGTCTTTTGGTTTCTTTGATACGAGTTCTTCAACCAGCTGTTGCCGTTCATGCAGCTCTTCATCCCAGCGGAATAATCCGTAGGCTCTCCGCAAACCCTTCCGCAGCTCTTTTACGATGTGCTTGTATATCTCTGACCTGCTGCTGGGATTCTGCAGGAGGAAACGCAGCATTTTTGGCTCCCGCTCTAAAAAGAGAAGCAACTGCTCCTGAACAAACTCCCGGCTCAGCGAGCGCAGCTCTTTTTTCTGCCGGATATTGGTGATTAGCTGTGCTATACGCTCGCTATCAAGATGCTGCCCACTTATGTTCATGCAGGAGTGAAGAGCAGCTGCCTATAAAAAGTTTTTTAAATGAGGGAAAGAAGATTCCCCTATGCGCCAGAAAGCAGAAAAAAAGCTACAGCCAAAGCAGGATTGGAAGCACTATGCTAAAAAAGCCTGGCAGTTCTTCTGGAAAGACGAATCTGTCTGGAGCTGGATAGTCAATATTGTGGTTGCTTTTGTGGTTATCCGCTATATTCTCTATCCGCTGCTCGGCTTTGTTTTAGGAACCAGCTATCCCATCGTTGCCGTGGTTTCCGAAAGCATGGAACATGGCTTGCATGAGGGCGTGCTCTGCGGCGAGCAGTATGCCGATTTTAAAGAATCATTTGACAATTACTGGCGGGCTTGCGGCAGTTGGTATGAGCAACAAATCATAACTCCAGAACAATTTCAGGATTTTCCGTTCTCGCAAGGGTTTAACAAAGGCGATGTCATTGTCCTCTGGCGGGCCAATGGCAAAAATGTTCACGTTGGAGACATCCTGGTCTTCCAGGCAGATCGCCCCCAGCCCATCATCCATCGTGTTGTCAAGAGATGGGAAGAAAACGGCAAAGTATTCTATCAGACCAAAGGCGACCATAACCCCCGCAGCAGCGATGGTGTTGACGAGCTGCGCATCAGCGAAGATCGCGTGCTTGGCAAAGGCTTAGTCCGGGTTCCTTTTCTGGGCTGGCTGAAGATTCTGTTTGTGGAAGCGCTGAAGCCGTTGGGCATTGTGATTGAACGGTAAGGCACTTACAATCATTTTCTCCATCTCGGCGAGAAGCCCGTTTATAAACACCAAAGAAAAACTATATAAATAGCCCATCAATTCTCCCCCTATCATGTTCTGCCCAAAATGCGGAGCCATTTTACGGCCCAAAGAGAAAGGAACGAAGCGCATTCTTTATTGTACCTGCGGCTTCACCAAAGAACCGAAAGAGGAAACTGGTTTGGAACTGAAAGAAACCGTGCAGGGCAATAAAAAGATTGAAGTTATTGAGGAGGTAGAAACCCATCCCAAAGTCAGGGCACGCTGCGAGAAATGCCAGAACACCATTGCCTATTTCTGGACCCAGCAGACCCGTGGCGCAGACGAGCCGGAAACCCGATTCTTTAAGTGTACGAAGTGCAGCCATACCTGGAGGGAATATTCGTAATGGCAGTAGGCGTGCCGCAGGCCTTGCTGCAGGCGCTGCAGGAAAGTGCTCTCTATCAATCATGGAAGAAAAAGCATCCTCAAGCTTTTCTGTCTCATCTCTTTTGCAGCATTGCTGCTGATGGCGTTCCAAAAAGCGGCTGGGATATCGGCTATTATCTGTCAGAAACGGAAAAGATGGTGGTTTTCTCGCAAGAAATTTTTTTGGAACAGGGAGAGGCTGATGGGGCAGAAGCATCTTCCAAAGTGTCTTTTGTCCTCAAGCCCGAAGATGATGTGTTTAAGGAAACGACAACCATCGAAGGATTAGCGCTCTCTGCAGGCACGCTTTCTTTTCCAAACGCAGTAAAACGTTGGGCAGAAGAGCTGCCCAAGGCTTTTCCTCGGGAGCAAGCGGGCAATGGCTTTGTAATACTCCAGACATTTCAGGGAAAAACCGTCTGGAATTTCACGGTGCTTTCCCGCACCTTCACGCTGTTAAATGTAAAGCTGAATGCCGCTGATGGGACGCTGCTGGCTGCTGCACCGGTAAATCTCGTCGTAAAAACGCCGTAGGCCTTTTCTTGTTACTTTTTTCTTAAGTAATGGGACAGTACTTCTTCACAGAACACGTTTTGTTTTTTTTCCGCAAGTGGTATCGGCTTGGAGTATATAGTTCTGACGTCAATAGTCTTTATATATCTTGTTTAGCTATAAAAAAGCAGTGGTAGGTGTTGCACAAAAAAGGGGTGATGGGTGTTTTATGACAAAAAATTCTTCAAAACAAATTTCTTATAAAGCGATGGCCAGCTGCCGGCGCTTGGGCGAGTTTTTTGGCGAAGCAAAAGAAGAGAAAGAGTGAAGGGCTTAGCTGCAAAAAGCTTCTAGGGCTCTTTGATATCCGGCGCTTTCTTTACCAACTGATACACTTCTTCATGTATCACTTCAATCTGCCGGGGAGTATCACCATCTGAGCAGACAATCCGCTTCCAGTTCTCGACGGGGTCATGGGAAAAGCAGAACAGATAGGCCTGCTCGGCGTTGAGAAGATGATCTAAACTTTTCTCGTGAATATCCTGTCTTGCTCCCTGCAGATAGGCCCGATCCCCTTTCTGTGCAACTAATTGCTGGCCAACAGCCGGAGGCATATGCAGGAAGATCGTCACGTCTGGAACAGGAAGGCCCAGCGTTTTGTACTCTAACTCATTGATCCAGTCCAGAAAGGCCCGCATCTCTTTCTCATCGGTAATCTTGCCGAGCTGATGCCCTTTATTCGCAGAAACATAGCGGTTGGAGATGATGATGCCACCCTGCTGCAGGTGGGCTTCCATCTCCTGGCGGGCGCCGTAGCGATCCAAGGCAAAGAACAGTGAAGCGCATTTCGCTGATACGTCGTGCGCACCGCCAAACTCGCCGCGGAGATAGCGTTCCACATGAGCTGCAGACCAATTCCCATACTGCGGAAAATCTTTTAGGAGAACGGCATACCCTTCGGCCAGCAGGCGGTCAGACAACAGTTTCGCTTGTACCGTCTTTCCGCTGCCATCCGTGCCGTCGAGAACAAAGAATTTGCCTTTTGTCATATTCGAAATCAACTCTCTCGTTTATTCCTATCTGTTTACGCTTTCTCTCTTTATTTCTCAGTCAGGTCAAAATCATCGGTAACGCCTTTTGCACTATTTTTGCCGGCAATGCGAGCCTGCTCCCGAGCCCGGGAAATCTTATTCCCCGGATCAGAGAAATCAACAAAGCTTAAAAGTTCTTTTGTCCAAGGATTACGTTCCTGTACACGCCGGACCATCTCCATAACCATGCCTCGATAGCTAAAATGGCCGCTGGGCTGCGTTCGTAACTCTGCAAGATGCTGTAGTTCCCGAAGGTTCATGCCCAGTAAAAAACGAAGGCGATGATTAAAGAGTGTTGCATATTGCGCAGCCTGTTCCAAGCCGGTCCGCCGCAGATCACTGTTTAACGAGCTCATCAGGCTTTCAACTTCTTGAACAGCATTCCCTAAACCAACCGCTTCCATTTCCGGAGGCAGAATGAAACCGAGGTCAGTCGTCAGGCGCTGCCGCTGCTGCGTGAGCATTCTATGGCGCTCTAAGTCACGATATTCGGCAAACCCGCCAACCAAATCAAAAGTGAATGGATACCCCGCTTCCAAACCCCGACCCGTGCGATCACGCCGGCTTTCACGAGACCCACGATAGGTTTCAACAATTTCCATTTTTTTTTCTGCAGGGAGGGTATGCAGAGCCTCAAAAATTTTTGGTAATGAAATAGGCGTATAGGGAAATAAGCAAGAGGCCGTAACTTCATCGAGATACTCGGCTCGAGGAACAAGCGTGACGGGAGCATCCGTCGGAACCATCCCGCCGAAGAGGTCAGCAGCAAGCGTCGTCATCCTACGGTCAATATCTGCTCTTTTGGCATCAGCTTTATTTCGTTTGATAAATGTGGGAATGACCTTCTGCAATTCCGCTTCCAATTCCGCAGCTCGTTCCCGGGCTTCAGCGAGTGGGCTACTCTTTAAGTGAGTCAGCAAGTTGGTATAAAATCGCCCATTTCCTGCCAATCCCAGATGCGTTAACGTCGAGGAAGGCAAGACACATCGCCCCACATCCAGAGCCGCACAGCGGATTGTAAAATTATACGCAATAGCAAAAGCTTTTCTTTCGTCGTCTGTTTCCAATTCGGTTTCAAATAGCTTTACTTTTTGGCTGCGGCGCTCACCATCAATCTGAAATTGTGCGCGGGGGAATTCTTTTTTAAAATAGTCCTGGAGGAGCTCGACGCCTTGGGCATATACCACAAAAGCTTTATCATTGATTTCTTGATAGCGTTCTCCAAAGCCTGACTCCATGATCTCCTGAGGGCGCGCATACCGCCACCGCCCCTGCCGGTCTTTTTGGTCATAGACGACGTATCGAGTCGATTGTTCAATCGGCGAACCCCCAATGCGGCGGTCTTCGATCTCTTTAGTGAGAAGCTGGCTGATATCTTCCAGACCGACATGTACTCCTTCTAATTCACCAACGGAATCATCACCGAACGCATTTAAAACACGATCCATCAAAGCCGAGCCTTTCTGCTGCGAGGGCTCGCCATGTTCATCAAGAAACTCGTTAATGAGGGTGAGCTGGATGCCAGTCCTGGCCCGAGAATAGCGAGCTAAGGCTCCACCCGTTAACTCCGAGGGAAGCCCTCTGATGACAAAAGTTCTTCCCCCTACGTTCGTAAAATAGCGCTCCAGATTTTTTTTCAGCTCTTCGGGGACAGCTCCAAAATCTTGATACCGTGGCATGGGATGCAACAAAAAGAAGAACGCTTAAATACATTCTTGGCGTTGAATCTCTATATTCTCATCCAATATTTCAGTGTATTTCTACCACTTTCTCCCTGCTCTTCATCCCGCTGACAATCTGCACTGCCAGCCCATACTCCTTCTTGAAAAAAGCCATCAACTCTTTATTGGCTTTATCTTTTTCCGGTGGTGCATGAAGATAGAGCTTCAGCGTTCCGTTTTCTTCCTTGAGAAGGGTTTTCTTGGCGTTCGGAACGATTTTAAGGGGTAGCCGGCCGTTCTGGATGAACGGCGTGAGATTGACTGGTTGGTTCATGGTGAAAAAGCTCCAGGAAATACAGCCGCAGCCAGGAGAGGTAGAGCAGGGAAACAACTGCCGTTGCGATCATCCAGGCTGTCGGATAGAGGTATTGCGCATTGATGAATAGCCGAGAAGGGAGCGACAAGAGCAGTGCGGTTCCTAAAGAAAAGAGCAGGAAAATGGGCAGTCGCCGCAGGTTCTTTTTCAGCAGGGAAAAAGCCTCGCCAATGCTAGCCCAGGCTCGTTCTTTTTGTACAAACGTGAGAGCCGCAGAGAAGAGGAATGCCAAGAAAAGAAGGAGCAGCAGGAAATTCAATCCGCTGTTGAGGAAAGATTCTATGACACTCACGGTCTGCTGATTGGCCACAGACCAGGAAGCGTTCAGGCTGAGCAAGCTGCGGAAGAGCCGTGCTCCGGCGATATCCAAGAGCAGCAGGAGCGCTCCGATAAGAAGCGACGGAATGACGAGTGCAAGAGATAATCCTACCCAGCGCCAAGGCAGCTTTTTTTGCAGGCGTTTTTTGGCCAGGATGCTCCAGAGGTACGCTCTGGAAAACGAAACAATAACCAAAGTGATGAGCAGGAGCAGAACCCCTCCAATGATAAAAACCAGCAAAAACTGCTTGATATCGGTCAGAAATGGCAAGAGGGCTTGAGGATCTTGTGTTGCAAGGGCAGTTTGTGCTGCGGCCAAAGGAGCAGCTTTTTCCCGGAGATAGGTGCTGAAAGCAGAAAAAAATGCGAAGAGCAGCGCAACAGCAGCGGTGTCAATGAGAAATGTTTTTCCTAACAGTGGCAGGTTGGAGAATGCATGGAGGTACTTCTTCCAGGCGTGGCGCATGAAAAACTATAAAAGAAAGAAATATAAAAAGCTTCTGATTCAGGAAGGGGGGACTGCTGTGAGATGAGAAGAAAGAGAGAACTACTTTGAAATAAAAAGAAAAGCATATAAATAATAAGAATCTTTATCTCTTTTGAAAAAAGATGGTGTTAGTCTTCGGGGTAGATGTACCGCTTATTGAACTGCTGTTAGTTTTTGGAGTCATTATTTTTTTACTGCTCATTGAAGCAGTGGTGGTTATTGGCATTCTCGTAAAACAGCTGCAGAAGACCAAGCAGCTCAGTGCCTTAACGGTGCAGCTTTCTGAATCGCTGCTGAAGCTGAAAGAAGGGATGATGCGGTAAGCAAGATAAATATTTATATACTTCTTAACTTTCTTTTACTTTATATATGTACGAAAAAAGAGGGGTTTGGGTAGTTGTAACTTTATTCTTGGTACTGCTGGGATTAGGATTATTAGCTTTTTTTTCGGAAACTCGGGGGATTACGGGAGCAGTGCTGGGGGTGCAGCCGGTTGAAGAAGTGGCAAGTGCCATTGAAGTTACTATTCCTCAACCTAGTGCGGAACCGACTGAAAATGTTTCACCAAGTACGGATTCAGAAACCGTAACTGCACCTCATTCAAATATCTCTGAAGAAAATACAGCCAAACCAGCCGCTGCCCAAGTGGGCAGTACAACAGCTGTTTCTGAAGAACAACCGAAATCATCATCCGGTTCTCTTGCACCGGCTACCATTGGCATTACCGCCGAAGCAACTTCTACAACCTGTGGAACAGTGAGTGCCAATTTAAACATTGCAGCGAATATTACTTTTTCTACGGATTCTGATATAAACGCCTGCTTAAATGTGACGGCTTCCAATATTATCATCAATGGAACCGGTTTTGCTATCATCAGCAATGGCACGGGATATGGGATTAATATCTCTGGGGGTGTTCAGAATGTAACCATTAAAAATCTCCTGATATTGAACTTCACGAGGGGGATTTATGTTTCTCGGGGTTCCAGCCTGTCCACGAATCATACTTTCTTTAACAACACTATTACGCCAGCAAATATATCAACAACGTATGGAATTTTGATGGGGTTTGTTGCCAGAAATAACATCAGCTTGAATACGATTACCATTAATGGGGATTCCTCATATGGCCTCGTTTTTCAGCCTTCGGTAAATAATACTATTTTTTCTAACAATATCACCATGACGGGATCGACAGATATCGGTTTCTGGATTACATGGGCAGGGGATCCAGACACTTCCTCTGCCAATAACACGTTCATTTCAAACAAAATAAGGGCGTATGGCTCCAGTAGTACTGGAGTGGATTTAAGGCATAACCAGAACAGCAATTTTTCATTTAATGAAATTTTTATAACGGGCCTCTCTGGGATCGGCCTTTCTTTTGCAGGCACTACTCCTTCTACTAATATTTCTTTTCTGTGGAATAATGTTACGGCAGGGACGGGAGTTGAAATAGCTGATTCGGGGAATATCACTATTGGATTAAACAACTTTACTACACCTCCCGGAGTAGTGGATCATGCTTATGGGGCCGTTTTTAGAGCCACGGGGTCGAGCATGCTCGTGACGGACATACTCCTCTTTGCCAACGATTTCACCCTGTCCACGAATGCCACAAACGACATGTACGGCTTACGGATTATACGTGGAACTTTTGGGATTAATAGTTCATACAATGATTTTAGTCTCTCTGGCGGCGTTGGTTACGGCATGTATTTCGGGCAATCCGAGAATAACTCTATCTCTTTTAATAACCTGACCGTTTCCAATTCAACTAATCTGGGAATTTACCTTTCAATGGGCATTCCCGGCCTTCCCGGTGCCGAGAGTCCAGCGAGTTCATATAATAACGTCTCAAAGAACAGGATAACTACGCCTGATGCCACAGCCGTTATTATTTTTTCCGGTAACAATTTCTTTTCAGAGAATAACATCACGGGCAGCCAAACTGGATTTGTGGTGAGTGGAAACAGCAGCATATTTGAAAAAAACGCATTATTTAACAACAGTGTTGCATACTCGTTTATCAACCGGACAAGCTTTAATAACTTCACCCTGGAAAAAATATCTAATAGCAGCACCGCGGGCATTTTAATCAGTTCCTCTTCAGCAAACGGCTGCGGCACCAATATCTTTCGGGATAGCACGTTTGCAAATAATACATTAGACCTGAGTTTAGTGCTGGGGCAGGACTGTAATATCACTTTTATTAATAGTTCCGTTACCAAGAATAAACTCTCCGTCTATGCCGGTGGAAAAGCTTATGTAAAGTGGTATATCGTTGCAAATGTAACAACGCCAAACAGTCTGGCGATTCCCAATGCAACAGTAACGGCATTAAATTCGTTGAGCGACGTTGAAGATGCCCAGTCAACAGATAGTGGAGGCAGGGCCCGTTTGGAAGTGACGGAGTTTTATAAGACCAATCAAATCAATTATTTCATTACCCCCAGCACCGTTCTTGCCAAGAAGAATAATTATACCCACAACCAGACCAGCCTTGATTTAACAAATAGTACAGGGGGTGCAGTTAATCTTTCACTAACGGAAATAACCTGTGGCTCAAGCATTTTTGCGGATGTTGATTTTGGGAATAACTTTACGTGTGTGGGTCTGGCTTTTACCATTGGAGCTAATAACCTAGTGATTAATGGTACCAACATTACCATAACGGGGAATGGCGGTAGTATTGGCTTCAATGTGAGTGGCCGCAATAACATAACTATTATAGGAGCTACAATCTGGAACTTTACCAATGGTATCTATCTTGAGCTTTCCAATGCTTCTCAAATAAAGAATGTTAAAATTATCAACAATAGCCGGGGGCTGGTTTTCAATAGTTCTAACAACAATAATGTCTGGGATAGTACTTTTGCCAACAATTCCGTGCATAGCATCTTTGCGGTGAATGATGGGGGCACGAATAATTCTTTGATAAACGTCTCCATCCTGCTCGATAATATTACTGTAAGCGGAACGGCGGTGGTATTCTTAAAGTGGTATGTGACGGTCAATGCAACATACAATGGTAGCTTGCCATTGCCCAATGCCAATGTCTCTGGCTTTTTTAACGATACCCAATCGTTAGAAGACTCTGTAACCACGGGCAGCAATGGCTTAGGGCGCTTGACCTTAACAGAGCTTAAAAAAAATAGTTCTGGTATTACCTATAAAACTCCTCACAATATTACCTTATCATTCGCTTCTGTTTCGGGGAGTGGCATTAATTTCACTTATGTAAACCTCACCGTAAACAACAACACGGATGTAAACCTTAGTTTAACGCTTAACTGTACCGTACCGGTATCTGGGGCGAATGCTCTGACGAGTAGCACCACTTTTTGCCCGGGCACCTTTTCAACGACTGGCGCTGTTGCGGTTAGTTTTGATGCAAATAATATTGTTCTTACTTGCGATCAAACTGTTCTGAAAAGCTCCTCTTCAGAGCAAGGGTTCACCATGAGCCGGGTAAAAAATATTACGACCATTGGGTGCACACTCAAGAATTATCGATATTATGGGGTATTTCTCTCTGGCTCGTCAAACATCACCCTTATTAATCTCAATGTCAGTAGCGATACTTCCTCACCGTACAATGGGGTGTATTGCCAAGACTCACCAGCCTTAACAATCAATCATTCTCGCTTTTCCAATCCAAATTCAGACACGGTCTTCATTGAACAGATTTCTTGTAATAATTCTTTCCTCTTCAATAACACGCTCACCGGCACTACGGGGACGGGCATTGAGCTCAAAAGTTCTCACAATGCCGTGGTCAAGAATAATACGTTTAAAGGGTTAGCTACTGCAATTGCTCTGCGTTCAGCAGATACTCTCTACTTGCATGCCTTCAGTGGAGCAATAACCGCCATTTATTATCAGACTTCTAGTAATAATTCCTTTTTCTATAATAATTTTTCTGGTAATTCTTTTAACTATATTTATACAAATACAACGCCGATTACAGAAACCAATTTTTTTAACACAACAACCAGTAGTGGCCCGCAGGGGAATGCCTACAGCGATTATTGTGATAAAGGCTCGGATACAGGTAGTGACGGCTATGCGGACACTGGTCAAAATGCAACAGAGTGGCCTTATAGCGCAAATATCAGCTCGAAAATTACTGATGCCGTAGCGAATAATGGCGGGATTATTGACTATGGGCCAAGAATAATCTCCTGCGCAGCTTCTGATGTCTTTCTGGGGAGTAGTGGTGGCGGTGCTACAACTGCTACAACTGCTGCACCTGCTGCAGCTGCTGCTGCACCAGCTCCTCCTGCGGGCTTTATTACTGAACAGCAAGTTAGAGCAGAAGAGTTCTTTTCT
>DATDWF010000101.1:0-4802 GCA_035289745.1 Candidatus Nanoarchaeia archaeon | reverse complement strand
AAGCAGCAAAGAGCTACCCCAGTATACAGGAAAGTAATGTTTATAAATTAAGATAGCTTTTTCTTCATTATGGTTATCCTTCTTGACCAAGACAATCTTCCCAGCGATATCTATGCTGTTATCTTTCCGACCGAACAGCAGCGCATCGTCGCCAAAATGCTAATCGATTATCTCTTTGCAAACGGTAGTGAAATTGGCAAAACGGAGATGGGCCTGTTTGCGAATCAATTACATGAAGGCAAAGCCATCGTTCAGGAAAAAGGCACTTCTCCTCTGGATAGAGAAGTCCGCCTGTCGTACAACAAGCGGCAATTCTACGACCGCATCCTCACTCCCCTGCGGGGCATGGGCCTGATTGATTATGATTTATATAAGAAGACGTATCGTATTTCTGAAAGATTCAACAAATTAATGATCCGCGTGGGGCTGTTGTGGCTACGGGAGTTGGAAAAAAGGAAGAAGTGAAGAACTAAAATCCGGTCTTCTCTCAATCAGTATATTTCCCCGTCTGAAATGCCAGAATGTCTTCCATGCACAGCTTCTGACGCTTCTTTAATTTTTCTTCGACGGCTTCCCGCATCTTGGCCAGCTGCTCTTCCTCCAAAGCCCGGGCTTTCTGCCGCCGTAAAGCAGTATTTTTCTCAAAGAGGCGCTCGAGCATCTGAAGCTCCTGGAAAGCCGCGTTTAATTTCTTCCGCTCTTCATGGTACTGCACTTTCGACGTAAGATGCTTTTCTGCCAGAGGCTGCTCTTCTTCCCGCAGCTTTTTCAGCTCCTGCAGCGTGGCCAGCATGCGCTGATGCTTTGCCTGCGACTGATGCGCTTTTTCCTGAACCTGCATATGAAAATCCTGCGCTTCCCGGCGCGTTCCTGCAAAATCCGCAGCGACGGTATTTCTCCGCTGCTCTGCGAGGGAAAGCTTCTGCACCTGGCGCAGCTTGCCTTTCAGCTCTTTGGTTTTTTTTGTCAGCAACAGTTCCTGAGAAAAGGGCATGACTTCTGTTTCTATTTTCTTCTCGAGGGCCGCAAGATATTCCGCAAGGCGTGCCGGATTATTTTCCTGGGAAAGGTCTTCCCGCAGCTTTTTCCACTGCTGTTCAACTGCTTCTTTTTCCAGGCTTTTCTCCTGAACTTTTCCCTGCAGCTGCTCCCGAGTTGATTTCAGCGCTTTCACTTCGTCCGTAAGCACGTTCCGTTCCTGACGGAGCGTGGTGATGAGGACGGCCCGCGTTTTGAGCTGATCCCGCAACGCCGCTAAGGTCTCATATACTTTTTCTTTTTCCGCATGCCGGGTAGCTAGCGCTTCGCGAAGCTGCTGAACGTCACGCTTTTTCTGGAGAAAATCTTCCCACGGCTGCCGCTGATCGGTTTCCATTAGGTACAGATAATTTTTTGCGCTTTATGTATCTTCCGTTTCAACTCATTGGTTTCGACAAAAAAGAAAAAAGAAAAAGAAAGAAAAAAGCATTTAGCCAAACAAGGCGCCCAGGCCCGCGGCGGCCGCTTCTTCTGCTTTCTTCTCTTCCTCTTTGTCTTTCTTTTCTTCTTTCTTAGCTTCCGGTGCAGGCCCGGCAGCCGGCGCAGCAGCTACGGCAACGGGTGCAGCGACGGCTGCTTTCTTGATAGCCTCATCAATATTTACCCCGTCCAAAGCGGCAACGAGCGCTTTGACGCGCGCCTCATCAACGGTTACTTTCGCAGCCGTCAAGACGGCTTTAACGGTACTTTCTGTCACTTCTTTTCCTGCTTTATGAAGCAACAGTGCGGCATAAACGTATTCCATGGTTCATCCCTCCATTCTTGATTTTTTTAAATTTTTTGAGTAGGATTTTTTATATCTGATTTTTTTTCCGCCAGCTTTTGTTCGTGGCTTGCGTGTTATTCGTGATTATTTTTTTTATCTCTTGTCTCCTTTTTTTATCGGAGCGTCCCCTTTTTCTTCAGCTCTTCGTACAGCTGCTCGGCTTCCTGAATGCTGGCATCCCGAGGATTGTACTTCTGCTCTTCTGCAGCTTTATGCAGCTCTTCAGCGACCAGTTGGGCAGCACCGGGCTGCTCAGGAACCTTTCTGTTTTTCTTGACGGCAGATGCAGCTTTTCCGCTGCTTTCGTCAAATCTCTCTTTAACGGCTTGCACCATCGCTGCGGCCGTCGGCAGTTCTTCGGGAGCGGGCTGCTGGGAAGGCCTTGCTGGAGGAAGCTGCTCGGCAGCAGGTTCTGCAATTTGCACGCTTTCTGTTTCTCTGACACTTTTGTTTACTCTTCCTTTAGCCTCTGGCTGCTCGGGGCTCTCCTCTGCAGACTCTTCTTTTGTTTCGGAAAGAGTTCTCTTTTCCGGCAAGGTCCCCATCGTCTCTAACAACGCTCGGGCTTGCCGCTCTCCTTTTTCCATCAGTTCCTCAGCAGTAAGATCTGTCATAATTTCCTGTTCCAGCGCCAAAGCCTTGGCATCCCGGAAAGCTTTCTGGAACAACATTTCGATAGTTTCAGCTGCGGGGAAGGCTGCTTCCATCGCCAGATTCATGGCCCACTGGGCAGCCTGGATGAAGTTATTCTCATATTCTTTCTCATCAATGTGCAGCTGTTTACCTGTAAAGACCACGCCATTTTCCCAGACGCCAACGAGATCCAAGCCGATTTCCATGGGCTGGATGTCCAGGCGCTTGAGCGTTTCTGCAACTTTGGGCGAGATTTCCTGCCCTTCGTGGACGATGACCGTATCCTGAATGACGGCGAGTTTGCCGTTTTCCACTTTTGTTTTAATGCCCACGGCAGCCAGCTCGGAGATGATGGGACCAGGAGCAAAGTTCGTCGGGCCTGCTTTTACCGAAATGTCCCGCGGCGCTTTCTGCCCAGGCTTCGCCGGCGCTTTTGATTTGTTTTTTTGAATGGTTTTATAGAGGGTAAAAGGGTTTGCTTTGGCGAAGAGCAAAGCCGGAAGGCCGCTCATCCTGCTTGCTAGCTTGTCGATATGCTCTTTGCCGGACTGCTGGAGCGCTAAAGACAGAAGAGTTTTCCGCGCCATGCGGATAGAGACACCGCTCTTCATGAGCATCTGGCGCATGCGCTGCAATTGCTGAGCGGGGAGGTTCTCTAAGTTGACGAGGCCGACGACCGGATGCTCTTTTACCTGCTGCAGGAGTTCCTGAACCAGCTGCTGCTTTTTTTCGCTTGCCATCGTTTTAAGGAATTATTTACGGTTTGTGCTTCTTTGTTTGTTCTTCTTTTTGTATTTTAATCCTGCCTATATTTTGATTTACTCGATACGCACCGGCTTGCCCATCGTGAGCTTCAACTCCACATTCCGGATGTTTTGCGTTTCGTTCGGCAACTGCCGAGCTAAGGCATGATGGACAGCAAGGATATTCTCGATAATATCTTCATCGGGCTGGTTTTCTTTTCCCACGCTGCATTGCAGGTTCATACTTTTCTTGGCGCTCAGCCGCACGGTTTTGTTCAGCCGCTCCCGCAAGGGGGCAAGGTTAGCCGTGGGAGGAATGACGCCGCCGAGCTTGGGATTGGGCATCTTGCCCCGAGTGCCGAGCACTTTACCAAAGCTCGCTGCCACTTTTGGCATGAGCGTGGACTGGGCCAGGAAATAATCGTACGTCTCGGCAAGCTGCTTCTGCTTTTTCTTATCGGCATACTTGGAAAATTCGTTTTCTCGAATCGCTAGATCGCAATGCTTCTGGGCTTGTTCTGCTAACTGCTGGTCCACAAAAGCAGCAACTTTGACCGCTTTGCCGCGGGTTTTCGGCAGGGTCACAAACAAATCGATGGGATTTTGGGCAATGAGAAGGTTTCGCAGATTGAAAATCAGGTCATAGGTCTGGACAAACTTCCGCTTGGGCTGCTGTTTCAGCTCGTCCAGCGCTTTTTGAATGTCTGCTTTTTCCATAGGAACCTCCTACCAGAATGGTAGTGCGAACGGTTGGTGCTTTGGAGGGGGGTTTATTTATAAAGATTCTGGTGAGGAAAACGGTACTGCCAAGAGGGGCAAAAAGGAGGGGACAAGTTTCTGGGAGTTCCCCGAAGGCTTCACAAAGTTAATATAATCGCTTCTTCGATAGGTTTCATGCACGTTGCTCGCAACAGGTTTGTTCCAGCTCTTTTTGGTGCAGCTTTCTTCTCCTGCAGCTCTTCCGCTCCGATCCAAGACCCTGAAGAAAATCCTCTGCATTCGCCTCCCCTTTCCGAAACTTCTCACGATAACCAAGAAGAAGCCTTTCCGCTCGAAACCCTCCTGCAGGACGTCCGCCTTATTCGCGGAGAAGGAGCGTTCACCATCAGCCCACGCCCGTTGCAGCTGGAAGAGACCGGCTTCGCTTTTGCGCATGAGGGGCGGTCGTATGTGTTGACGGACGATGCCGTCAGCAGATACCCCGAACTGTTGCAACAGTATGTAAATCCTGCTGCCCAACTGGACGGAGCGATGCGATATTCTTTTGGGAATGCACCGGCGCTTTTTCTCTGCAATAACCAAAATCAGGATTATGCCCTTTTTCTGACGAGGGCCTCGCCTGCCCCGGTGGCCGTGGGAGATTCGTCAGCCTTGCGTCCTGGAACGATGCTGTATGGCATCGGCCATTCCGTTGGCGAGCAGTTCATTGCCGAGGGATTTGTAGCACATCCGAATCAGGTGCGGGAGCTGCAGCTCAATGAGGGAGAATTTCCGTTCTACAGCGAGAACTTCCATGGGGGCATGCCGTTATTTGCCGAAGACGAGCAAGGGAATGCGTATTTTGTCGGCATATTTGTTGCGCACGTGCCCGAGTACGGCGTGAATATTGGGCGAGGAATAAC
>DATDWF010000100.1:0-2959 GCA_035289745.1 Candidatus Nanoarchaeia archaeon | reverse complement strand
ATTGGGATGGACCAAAGATTGTGCGAGTTACACACCTTGGGTACTCATTAGGAAAAGAAACATACGAGAAAGCAATGGAAGCTGCAACAGGTTCTCAATTTAAACATTTCTTGTGGGAAATAACAGCTAAAGCACCGGGAGAACAATAGTTCTTTTATCTTACCCGCGCTCCATCTTTAACCAATTTTACCGTCACTTCTTCTTTCGATGTTGCCAGCACCTCTCCCCCATACACCACTTTTCCCTGTGAAACCGTCATCTGCATCTGCAAAAATTCGTCAAACGTCACTTCCCGCTGCGCGCTTTTCAGGCTGCCAAAAGCAGCTTCTTCACCCACGGGCGTTTGGGCAACAAACAGAATGGCAATGCTTTTTCCGTCATCCGCAGCCAGGATCATCGCTTCGCTTTTCTCGCCGCGGAAGATGGCTGGTTTCAGATTGACGCAAAAAATTGCTTTCTTACTTCGCAGTTCTTCTTCAGAGAAATGCTGCCGTAAGCCGGTAACCACCTGCCGCTTTCCAAGCATCTTGCCTAAATCTACGTCCAGAATGTATAGCTTTTCTGCATTCGGATGCACTTTGACGGTTTGAATCAATCCTACGGCAAGCTGTAAGGGAAACTCGTTCCTCGTCCCCGCAGCTTTTTCTTCAGGTTTCTTGGAAACTGCTTCTTTTTCAGCAGCCAGCGGCTTCTCTTCTATTTTCTCGACGAGCTTTTCGACGGGCTGCAGTTTTCCTTTCCACGAAAAGCTCAGGGCATCCCACGGCGACGGAGGAGAAGAAAGTACCTGATAGATTTTCTTGCTGAATTCCGGAAGGAGGGGCTGCACCAGCACTGCCAGATTGCGGGTGAGATTCACGCACCAGCCTACTTCTTTTTCTTTTGCAGCCGGATTTTCCCAGGGAGCCTGCTGCTGGAAGTACGCGTTGCCAATATCCGCTATCTGCAAAATACTTCTCACCGCTGCTTTAAAGTCCTGCTGTTCATACTGCTTTTTCGCCGCAGCAAAGAACTTCTCAGCGTCTTTTTGCAAAGATTTCTCGACGGCAATGGCTTTAACGGCACCATAATTTTTGTATGCAAAGCTCAACGTGCGATAGCAGAAATTGCCCAGTTTTCCGACGAGAACATTGTTGTTCACGGCGACAAGTTCCTGGAAGCTGAGATCAACATCAACCACGCTCCGGTCAAGATGGCTGGCGTAGTAAAAGCGCAAAGCTTCCGCCGGATAGCGCTGCAGAAAGTCCTGTGCTGTTAAAAAAGTTCCCCGGGACTTGCTCATCTTCTCACCGTTCACGGTGATGAAGCCATGCACCGTAATCTTTGGCAGGGGGATGCCCATCGCCAGCAGCATGGCCGGCCAGAACAGGAAATGGAAGTACGCAATGTCCTTGCCAATGAAGTGCTGCACGCTGCCCTTTTTCCAGTAGTCTTCCCACAAACATTTTTTCTGTTTAATATTTCCTTTTTTTTCATTCTCCGCTTTTTCTTTCTCTCCTTTCAGCTTCTCGCAATAATTCTTCGTCGAAGAGATGTAGCCGATAGGCGCATCTAACCACACATAGAAATATTTGATTGCGCCGGTTTCTTGCTTGCTGTTCGGGATCTCAAACCCAAAGTATGGCGCATCCCGGGAGACACACCAGTCTTCCAGGCCTTTCTCGAACCACGCGGCCAGCCAGTTTTTTATTTCCGGCTGCATCGCTGAGCTCTTGGCAGCTACCCATTTTTTTAACTGCGGTGCGAAAGCGCTCAGCGTAAAGAAGTAATGCTCGCTCTGCTTCTTCTGGGGGGTGCTCTTGCACGTCACGCAGTATGGCTGGAGCAAGTCCAGCCCTTTGAGCACGCTGCCGCAGCTTTCGCACACATCGCCATATTGGTCTTTCGTTTTACAGTGGGGGCACGTCCCTTTCACAAAACGGTCGGGCAATGTTCTTTTGCAGGCCGTGCAGTACAGCACTTCTATTTTTTTTCTGGTGATATAGCCTTTCTTTTTCAGCGTTTGAAAGAAATCTTCTGCAAGTTCCCGGTTCTCCGGCGAATGCGTCTTGTAGTAGTTGTCAAACTGGATCTGAAACGCCGCAAAGTCCCGCTGGTGCTCATGCCAGAACTTCTCAACAAACTTTTCCGGCGGCAATCCTGCTTTCTGGGCATTGATCTCGATGGGCGTGCCATGCATGTCTGATGCACAGATGTACAATGCATCTTTGCCGCTGAGCTTGAGAAAGCGGGAATAGATATCTGCTTGGATGTATTCCAACAAGTGGCCGATATGGATGGGGCCATTGGCATACGGCAAGGCGGCGGTGATGAGCACCTTTTCTGGAACTTTTTTCTGCGGCATGGTCTTAAAAAGAGGTGGCGGGTTATATAAACGTTTCTTTGAGGAAAATAAGGGGGGGATGCGCGATACTTTGTTTAAGCGCGTGAGAGAAAAACGCGAGGTTTTTATAGGCACTCGTTTTAGCAAAGGACGCATGGAAAAAAAGAGGCGTTTTCCAGTTTTCACTGCCACTATCTGCATGTCGCTGGGAGCGTTCTACGTGCTTACCGGAAGCCCGGAAGAAATTCCAACCAGTAAACAACAGCCGCAAACCATCATAAGCTCTGTCAATCGCCGTATCGAAGACGCGCTGTTTCAGGAGGAGAATATTCCGATTCTTGAAGAGATTATCCAGAACGAGATAGAGTTTCTCAACACCCCGGAAAGCAGCCAGTCTCTTGGAGACCTCAGCGAGCAAGAAGTCGTCGAGTATTTTACAACAGAGGTACAGCCGCTCTTCGACGATTTTCTGGACGTAAGCAATTATGATTTGCCTCGTGTTGAAACCGGCATGGAAGCGGCGTTTTTCAAAGCCCTGGAACAACCGCTGAGCGCTTTTTTAATAGTGATAGGAGGAGTGTTTGCTATCAGTGGCGCGATGCTGTCCATCGGCTTTGGCCGAAAAGCCTTGCAGGG
>DATDWF010000099.1:0-6339 GCA_035289745.1 Candidatus Nanoarchaeia archaeon | reverse complement strand
TCTTACGGCTTCTGCAGCAGCTCCGGAACTTTTTCCGGGCGGAGCGGCGCAGCGTTTTCTTCTGCGATAATGCGCTGCACAACCGGATCTTCCGTATCAATGCCCTCAGTTTCGAGAACATACCGGATCAGCGTGTTCTGGACAGCGAAATAGAGCAGCCCGGTTATTCTTGTTTTCGGCGGCTGCAGCGCAATAGCAATGCCGAGCACGGCTTCCAGCCCGGCACCGGGTTCTGCATCATAAAAACGAACACCTAATTCTGGCTGCGAGAGTCTGAAAGAAGCCGGACATAATTCCATCTCGTACGCACGCCCGGAATATACCTTCTGAAAAGGGCTTCCTGCGATGCGCCGCCAGGCTTGTTCGGAATCCAGTGTTTCCGGCAGTAATGGACGTAGCTCTTCCCAGCGTTCCACGACGGATTTCTTTTCTGTTGGTGGGAGATAGGTTTTCATGCAGGAGAAGAGCCACCCATTATCTTAACCAATAGCCCCCCCTCTTAGGGCTCCCTTTAAACTCAATTTTCCCTTCACTTTTAAGCTGCCTAATCCAGCGTTCAATAGTTCTAGTCGTCACTCCAAAAGCCGCTGCCATGTGGGTCGCTCTTTGGCCAGGATGAGCACGAATATGCTCTAAGAGGACTTCTACTCCGACATTTACTCCGACATTTACTCCGACTGGTTCTTTGATGCTTTTTCTCTTAAATGTAACAATAAACTGTCTTCCTACTTCACGAAAATCCGTCTCCGGCTCTTTCGACAAAATCAACCTTATCCCTCGCCCCCACTTCTCTACAAAGTTAATTTTATGAAACATCTCCGCCAGAAGTTCATTCCGGCGCTCAGAGACCTCTTCCGTTTTTATTTTTAGGACTGTTAATCCGCCGTACAGTAGCCCCGGGCTCCTAATTTCCACTCTGCTTTTAAAAATGGCAATATTTACGGAGTCGTAAAGATAGTAGTCTCGATGACAGAAAGCATTAATGATCGCCTCCCGAAAGGCCTCTTTATTAATCTCAGGAACATCAACCCGGTATAATCCTTCCAGCCTCATCCCCACATGAATATTTTCCAGAACGTACTTCTCGGCTCTTTCAATTAAGGTAAATAAATCCCCGACGTATTCCTGCATATCAATAGTAGTTGCGGTCGTTTCTCCAAAAACGGCACAGCGTAATTTTGCGTTGGGAAAGAATTGTTCCGGTTTCTTTGCAAATAGTATAACTGCTGCATTTCGCAATTTTGAACCGGACAGCAATCCCAATTTCCGTAGTGCGTTCTCAACCGAATCGAATTTTAAACCAGATTTTTTGAGGAACCAGGTAACTTTCCGTACATTGATGTTGGATAATTTTGCTTCCTTGCAAACCTCTTTATCCCAGGCCATCTTCTCTTTATTTTTTTCTAAGAGGAGCCTCTCGATCTCTCCTGCGCTCATTTTCTTGTCTTCATCACCCACACGAATATACGCACGGCCAAAAGCGTAATAGGGGGCATCATTCCCTGAAAATTCAACATGGACACATTTTTTCTTTTTCAAAGTTACTTCGTTTATTTTGGGGAATACTTTTGGTTCAATGTTTTGGGAGATAGTCTGAGAAATCTGCCGTATGGTATTCTCCGTAACCGTTTGACCAGCCACCGTGCCATCATTTTTAACCCCAAAATACAACTCCCCTTTTTGATGCTTATTCAGGATGGAGACTATAGAAATAATCGCCTCTTTCAGTTCAGATGTTGACGTCTTTAACTCTACTGTTTCAGATTCTCTCATCAGGACCATCTTTTAAATGACGTTGTGCTTCCTCATTAAAAAGATTCCGACTCCAAAAAAACTACTGAACGGCTTTGCAACAAAAACTCTGCGCACGATGGGCTTGCCCTCCTTCGCTCAGTGTTCTTCACCATGTGCTCATCATACGATTATCTACTGGGGGGGGGCAAAAAAGTTTATAAAGACGGAAAAAATACTGTCTTACGAGAGATGAAGATCTTCAGGGTCATCATTCCCTTAAAATCAAGAAAAGAGGTGTTAAACATGGCAGAAAAAAGTAATATGCCCTATCTGGCCATCGTCGTGCTGGTGGCAGTGGTGGCTGTGGTAGTGTTAGTTCTGAATGCAAAACCAGCGTCAGAAGAGGCAGTGGCGGGGGAGGCGACGAGAACTATTAGATCTGTTGGTACGAATTCCGTGAAAGCTAATTCTTGTAATGCTGATGATACCTGTGAAGTGTTAGGAATTACTGCAACTAGTGATGTCAATCTCTTAGCGAATCATCCTATGGGGGATGGTGTTGTAAGTGCACCGGGTCTTTCCATCAGATGGGGAGAAATTGACACAGGACTGCCTGGTCCGGTATCAAAGTTTAATGGAAAAGTGTTTGTTAACCTCTTTGAAGTCTTGGAAAGTGCGAAATTGAACTTTCTAAGAGTTGGAGTGTTAGCGGGGAATGGTAGTGCTTATGTTTGCGTAAATAGTGGCGGTGATGTGTTCAGAAGCCGGACTCCTTGCGTATAAATTTAATTTTTTTTTTTTTATTTTTCTTAAGCAGAAAAAACGTTTATAAACCAAAGCTCTTTTTCACTCCCCATGACCGAATTCGTCCACAAGCTCGGCAATGCCTGGGAGATTTTCAAGACCAGTTTGTCGTTCATCAGCAGAGATAAATCGCTGTTAGCCGTGCCCATCCTGCTCGTCTTTACGTCCCTCATCTTTTGCCTCCTGTTTTTCTTCGTCTTGTCGATCGGCGATCCGACCGTAGCTGTGGCGTTCTATGCCAACATCATCATCTTTCTCTTTTTCATGCATCTCTGGACGACCTTTCTGGGCGCGGCGCAGGCCTGGATGGTGCATGAAGTTGCGCAGGGAAAAGATACGACCTTACTCACCGGCCTGAAACGGGCCCTGAAAAATATCGGAGATATTCTGCTCTTTGCTTTCGTCATGCTGCTTATCAGCCTGCTGGTAGCCCTGCTGCGCGGAAAACGAAGAGAAATGGGTGCCGGCCTGGGCTATGCGGCCAGTGGCTTAGCCTGGCTGATAGAAACGGTAACAGGCATCGCCGGTAAACTCGTACTTCCCGCCATGATCATCACGGAAAGAAATTTTACGCAGTCCGTGAAGCAGCTGCAGGAAGCCATCAAGAGAATCCCGGAAATTGCCACGTTTGAAATCGGCATTCGGCCGCTTACCTCAGTGATCTCGTTCCTCAGCTTGGGAGTTTCTGTCCTTGTCGGCTTGGCTTTTGGGCTTTTTGCCGGCATTATCTTATTCGTCCTGCTGGCTATCGCTTTGCACATCTTCAGTACGTTGATAAATCAGATTTACTACACGCTGCTTTACTTGACACTCATTGAAGGCAAGAAGATTCCGGGGCTGAAATTGAAGCGGTAAAAAGCGGATTCTCTATACACCCTTCGTTGACACAAAGAAACCGACTTTTGGTTCTCCTTTTTTCAATACGACTCAAACTTCAAATCCGCTTTTGTCAGCTTGTGATAAAAGTCATAATCTGGCTTCTGCTCCGGCCGATCACGGAAAAGGGTTTCCAACCCAAAGAAGATGCTGAACCAGCCGGCGGGCTCCAGCAGCACTTGTAAAATCGAAAATAAGAGCTTAGCACCCCCATCGCTCTGGTAGGCCACAAAAGTCGCTAAGCCAATAAGCACCATGCCTAGGGCAGAAACACTGATACCTTTCCGCTTGATTTTATTCTGCTCTTTCTTCAACCGTGAAAAATGTTTCTTGGCATGGTCGCGCAGCCGCTTCTTGATGATCGCTTCTTCCAGTGGCCGGCGCTTATCAGCAGGGATGAGCAGGCGGAAGACAAACGGCTCCAGGGGCATTTCCCGCAAAGCCCGCTGGGTTTCGTCGAGGAAGTCCACAGAAAAGCCTTTCAGGTTATACGGCCGGGGATCAAAATCAGAGAAGATGTCATCATAGCCGTCCAGCCAGAAGCTCACTTCCTTGCGGGGCTGCAGCTGGGCAATCTCCGTTTTTCCGGGATAGGCGCTCACTTCCTCTTTTTGGAGCATGGAGATAAAGAAACTTCTTTATTATATATAGCTTTAGCAAAAATAAAGGAGTTAAGAAGTCATCATTTACATTTTCTTAATCTTCGCCACAAAGAACCTTGAGTCACTCCACTAACACTCCGTTCATGAGTTTCTTCGTTTTGTTTTCATTTTCTTGATTTTGGCAACAAAGAAACCTTCCGTATCATTGTCCTGCGGCCAGATTCGTAATGTATTCCGAACGTGTTCACTATACTTCACGCCGCCAAACTCCAGCACTGGCGGCGAACTTTTCAGCCCGGGAAGCTTAGTAGGCAGCACTTGTGCTTCCGGATGATTTTTCAGGAAATGATCGATAATCCCTTCGTTCTCCTCAGGCTCCAGAGAACAGGTTGAATACACCAAGATGCCGCCGGGCTTCAGGTTCGCAAAAGCTGCTGCAATAAGCTGCTGCTGCTGGCGGGCTATTTTTGTGACCATGGATGGATTCCACATCAGGATGGTCTTCAGGCTTTTGCGGATCGTTCCTGTGCCCGAGCAGGGCGCATCCAGGAGAATCTTGTCAAAAGAAAAATCTTGGAACTGCTGCCCGTACATCAAGGTAACAAGCGTATTCGTCACTCCACTCCGCTGCAGATTCAATCCCAAAGGGGGCAGGCGCTTTCCCGTATAATCGTTCGCAATTATCAGCCCTTCATTCTTCATCAAGGCAGCCAGCTGCGTGGTCTTGCTACCCGGGGAAGCAGCCATATCTAACACTAATTCGCCGGGCTTCGGCTTCAGGATAAGCGGCGGGATCATCGAAGCCGCTTCCTGCACATAGATCTTTCCGATATGGAACTCCAGCAGATTGCCGACATCCCGGCGTTCCGGATTCTCTATCCAGAAGCCTTCCTTGCACCAGGGGATCTGCTGCAGCTGCCAGCCTTTTTTGGCCAGGCTCTTTTTAACTTCGCTGACGCTGGCAAGCAGCGTATTCACCCGGATGCTCCGGCGGAGAAAGGAAAGGGAATATCGCTTAAAAGCCTCCCAGTCTGTCAGCTGGGAATAGCGCTCGATGAATGCGGGCTTGAAATGAAAATGCTCGGTGGAGGGAATGGGGGTCGGTTCCATAAAAACATGAAACGGAAGAGCAGTTTAAATATTTTTACTGCTAAATGACCTATTAAGATATTTTCCTAGAACAAAGCGCCTCTTTCCTCCAAGATAGATTTTTACTGCCCCACACTCAAAGCTATCGGAAACTATATAAAATAGATAACCGTTATATCTTTCATAGCCTTACAGAGTTTGTACGGGTAGTACGCGAACTCCTGAAAAAGAAGAACAGGTAAACTACTTTTTCACGGAGTAGAAAAACAGTTATAGCCGAAAAGCTTTGCTGGCTAAAAAAGAGGCATCCCATGGTTATCAACGTCGCTATAAACGGCTTCGGCCGCATCGGGAGAATGGTGTTCCGTGCCGGCTATAAAGACCGGAAGCTGAATATTGTTGCAGTAAATGACTTAACGGACAATAAGACCCTCGCTCATCTTCTCAAGTATGATTCCGTGCATGGCCTTCTTCCGGAAAAAGTGGGCTATACTGACAGCCAGCTGGCCGTCGGAAGAAACAAGGTCCACGTTCTCGCAGAGAAAGATCCTGCCAAACTGCCGTGGAAGAAGCTGAAGATTGATGTGGTGGTGGAAAGCACGGGGTTCTTCACCGATCCCGTGAAAGCCGCAGCGCATCTCGACGCCGGAGCCAAGCGGGTGATCATCTCTGCCCCCTGCAAATGCGAAGCCGAGAAAGTCTGCCCGACAAATACCGCGACGTTAATTATGGGCGTGAACGAACACTTGTATGATAAAAAGACCCATCGGGTTGTCTCCAATGGCTCCTGCACGACAAATTGCGTGGCGCCGGTGCTGAAAGTGGTGCAGGACCATATTGGCATCAAGAGATGCTTCTTTACGACCATCCATGCCTATACTTCCACGCAGAAGCTGGTTGACGGCCCCTATAAAGATTTACGGCGGGCTAGGGCAGCAGCGATTAATATCATCCCGACATCAACGGGAGCAGATATGGCAGCCGTCGAAGCCATCCCCGAACTGCAGGGAAAAGTGCGTGGGCTGGCGTTTCGGGTTCCTATCGTCAACGGCAGCGTGACGGATTTCACCATCGAAACAAACCGTGACGTGACGGCAGAAGAAGTCAATGCCCTCTTCAAGAAGATTGCTGCCAACAAGATGAAAAGCATCGTCGAATATTCGGAAGGCGAACTGGTCTCGACGGACATTATTCATAATCCGCACTCGGCGATTTTTGATGCGCAGCTTACTGC
>DATDWF010000098.1:0-6775 GCA_035289745.1 Candidatus Nanoarchaeia archaeon | reverse complement strand
CTGCTGTTCGGTCGGAAAGATAACAGCATAGATATCGCTGGGAAGATTGTCTTGGTCAAGAAGGATAACCATAATGAAGAAAAAGCTATCTTAATTTATAAACATTACTTTCCTGTATACTGGGGTAGCTCTTTGCTGCTTGTTTCGTTGCTAGTAGCCGATTCACTAAAGTACGTTTTTCGGAGTTTGTTCATCTCTTCTTCCGATGTTTCATCATCTTCGGGCAAGGCCTGCTCACCGCTCCAGCGCAGGAAAGCAGTGCTCCAGAGGGAGAAGAGCTTTTGATTTCCGATTTTTGCAGCTTCCAACGCCCGCCAATACAGCCGCTCTTGAACAGTAGGCAGGAGCTGTTGTTTGTATTGTATTAGCTCTTCAGCAGAAACGCTCTCCTCTTTCCTTTTCTCCAGGCAGCGCAGCAAGAGCAGCGGGATATATTCGTCTGCAGTTATTTCTTCGATCAGGCCTTGGCTATTCCCGATGGGCAACAATGCCGGTCGCCCATAGCTTTCGAGAAAGCGATACTGCAGCTAGTCAGCAAGCCTGGTGAGGATTTTCAATTCTTCTAGAGTTGTGGGAACGGCTTTCCTCTCTTTATTTCCCAACGTGCCGTGTTCCACAGCGTGCAGAAAGCTCTGCAGGAGCGGCAGATAGAATGCTTGGTCGAAGCGGCGCTCTTCTTCTCCATTGAGGCTGGTCTCTTGTTTAAGCAGGAGCTTGGCATTTTCATATTCCGACAGCAGCGCCGACTGAAAACTGCTTTTTTGCAGCTGCATGAAGCATGCTTCCAACTGCTTTCCGTAGAAAGAACGCGCACAGAGCTCTTTGAATGCGGCTTGCTCTTCGTCGGTGTGATACGAAACGAGTGTATCGAGTTCCGGGCACTCCCGGCGATATTCGTCGAATTTGACGTGCACCAATACATCCAGCGTTTTTCGTGGCACATGAGCGTCACGAATTTCTCCAGCGAGCTTGTGGGCGATAAGATCTCCCCCCATTTCTTTGAATCTTTTTAGGAGGGGAAGCTGAGAAACAATCTCTTCGGGAATTGTTTCTCGGACTGCCGCCGCTTGTTGGAAATAGGTAATAGTCTCTTTTAGTGATGGGGCTTCGCCTGCCTGGCGCAGTAGCAGCTCAAGTGTGCGGAGCTCTTTGAGGGGAACGGGAAAAGAAGATGTGGCCTCAGTTTTCATGGTGCATTCTCAGCAGGGTGGCGTTTTTATAAATGTTTCTACTAAATAGTAATCTAAAATGTTGGGCAAGAACAGAATGAAAAATGCTCCAAGCCCCAAAACCCAACCTCTATTTCCCCATATATTCATCCAACTTCCACAATGAATAAAAGCCCTTTTTCTCCCCAGCACCATATGAAATTCCTTCCGGGCCTTATCGCTGGAGCGGTGCTTGTCTTTATCGTCTATTCGTTTCTCAATGGGGGCTTTTCCCTCACCGGCAGCAGCGTTGCGGATGATCTTTGCAGTGGCCTGAAAGGCACAGCCCAGGACCAGTGCTATTTTGATGCCAAAAAATGCAGCAAGATGAGCGACTCACCGGTAAGAGAAAGCTGTATTGCTGAGTTAGCGAAAGCGAAGAACGACTTAGCTATTTGCAGCCTGATTACAGACAAAAAAACGCAGGGCTTCTGCGTGGAAGAAATTGCGGTGCAGAAGAATGATGCGTCCCTCTGCAACACCATTGCAGACCCGTACTGGTCAGATAACTGCAACCTGCAGCTTGGAACCAAGAATGACGAAGCACAATACTGCCATTTCATCATCAATGACGAGCAGCAGAAAGCATGCTTTAAAGAGGTTGCTCTGGCGACAAACAACGTCCAGCTCTGCGCAGAGCTTGACGAAGAAGAGGCGGGAAGCTGTATCTACACGATTGCAGTTAATACGAAGAACCTGGCCCTTTGTGACCTGCTCACCCATCCCGTCAATAAAGATGCCTGCCGGCTGAAAGTTGCGAAAGTAAGCAATAATAAAGCGTTCTGTTCAGCCATTAAGATTCGTGAGATTCGGGGAACGTGCGAAGAGTATTTTACGGGGAGCGCTTCTTAGGTGATCTTCGGCGAAAGCCCTCGAGGTGTTTTTTTAACATCGGCTCTTAGCGATGAGAACCGACGATAGCTGATTCAGAACAAAATAATTTATCCTACTCTTCCTCTCTTCCCGCACACCGCATGGCATCTATGATCTCGACGCCCGTTAACCCGTTTTCTACGACGCCAGCGATGTCGTGCACTCTTCCCGGCGCCAGCTGCTGCCACAGAAGCGACTCTGGATCGGCGACAAAGAGGTCCATCTCGAAATGATCGCCATAGCTCCAATATTCGTTTGTTATGATGCGTTCGCCAGTCGCCGCATCGATGGATGGATTGCAGCCGGGCAGCTCGCAGGGATAGATCTGCGATCGGCAGACGTCCAATGCTTCCGTCACATTTCGATAGGGATACACTTCGAATTCTCCGCTATTGGTCTGCGCGCCCTCGTCGGTGAAAAGCATCAGGTACGGGGTCGCATCGTCTCGCCAGGCAAGCCGGAATGAACCATCTCTATTTGCCAGCTCGCTTCCGGGCTTGCTCACCAGATAAATGACATCCATGTTTGGTTCCACATGACCGCCGCCGTAGCTGACATCCAAAGACTCCAGATAGGAAAGAACATTCTCCAGAGAAGTTAATTGGCGCACCAATGCTGGGTAGCCCACGCCATATGTTTCGTGATTATGGACGCTGCCAAAAGTAATGACGGCAAAGCGATGCTCGTCGCCTTGGAGTGCGGGCAAGTAGCTTTCTAATGCCGAGCGCACTGCAGCAATGACATCCATCATGGACATGCTGCGGTCTATCGCTAAAACCACATCCACTTTCTCGTAGAGCGTTTCATAATTATCTATTGTCCCATCACAATTATTATCTTGCCCATCATCGCAGAGGTCAAATCTCCTCGGCAGCACCTGCCCCTCGCACGCCGTTGTCCAGTCGCCATTCTCACAAAACTGCGTACCGGAAGCACACCTGCCAATGTCCGCCGTTCCCTCCAGCCCGTCATAGCAAGTCCTTTGCAGCGGGCCTTCTTCGATGGTTGTATCAATGCCCCCGGAACAATCATCGTCGTAGCCGTTGCACTCTTCATTCCGGTGAAACACCCCGGTCGAATTTTCAAAATCCGGGCCGCCTCGGCATGGTCCCCAGGTTCCATCATCGTGGCATTGCCGCGAGCCATAGCCGCAGGAGGAAACAGTCATTTCTCCTGTCGGATCGATGATCTCTGGATTCCGGCATTCACTTATCTCTCCAGGAACGCAGGCCAGGCAGTTTTCCAGACCTTCGTCAATCATGCCATCGCAATCATTATCCAGGCCGTCGCATTCCTCGGCTTCAGGATGCTGGTCAAAGCACTGCCAAGTTCCCGCTACACATACTGCTGTTCCCGGCCTACATTCGCCCACGTACACCGTTCCTTCGGGTCCCGTGTAGCACCATTCGTCCGATACATTTTCATCGACTTCGCCATTGCAGTTGTCATCAAGATTATTGCATACTTCTTCCTGGGGCAGAACGGCATCCTCGCACTGCAAATCCCCATCTTCACAAACGGAGTGGCCTGGCTGGCAGATGCCGATTGTCTCGTCGCTAAAGCCGCAGGTGCCCCAATAGCCGGGATACTCTTCTTCGTCAACCAGCCCATCGCAGTCATTATCGATGAAATCGCAGATCTCTTCTTCGAGAGGCGCGATATAGTGTTCACAGGCGGTTAAGGCGCCGTTCCGGCAGTACTGTTCGCCCCGCTGGCAGGCGCTGGGCTTGAACTCGTCATCATAGATGATGGACGTCTCTTCCGGGCAGGCAATCGGCCGATTCGGAGAAAAGCCATCATCAATACGCGCATTGCAATTGTCATCCAAACCATTGCACTCTTCTCCTCGAGGAAATGCTTCTTCGTCCAGCAGCCGCCAGAATCCGTCCTCTTGGCCGGTCTGTTCCTCACAGCTCAGCAGCGTTGGCCAGCAGGCGCATTCGCTGGTTATCGGCAAATAGGTCTCTGCGCCTCTGCCGTTATCGCTCAGGCAGGAAGCATTATTTCCCGGCCCGTACACGTATAAGAACGGTGGGCGGAGGCCGACAATCCTGCTGCCAGCCTGAAGAACAAGATCCTCAGCAAGGGGAACGTCAGCAGAAAGAGGCTCTTGATTTTGAAAAGAAGCATATGATTCATCAGGAAAATGGCAGGCAAACAAAGAGGGCTCTTCTGGTGGAGATGGAGAAGCGATTTCTTCAGCAGGGTCGCTGCACGAATACGCCGTCGGCAGGGCTGCCAGAACAAGGGGTAAAAGCTTTCTTTTGATTGTTTTCAACATCGGTGGGCATCCCTATCACCCCCCTGGTCAGCGAGTTTCTGGAAAAAGTATGCTAGAGTATATAAATCTTAATGGATAGAAATGGTGAGAAATATTTTATGCTTATTTACTCCCCTTCTTCTGGCTCTCCTTCCGTGCACAGCAATTCCTGGGCGATGGCCATGTTCGGGGAAAGTGTTCCGGTGCGTACCAAATCTTGGATGTTGTAGGTTTCGCCCAGCGGTTCCCAAAACGCTTGAAACGGTGCGCTCACATAAAAATAGACGAGTACGGGATCGCCATCAACCCAATATTCATTCGTCGCCGAATTGCAGCCGGGCAGCTGGCAGGGATAGATATTGTCCGCACAGGCATTGCGTGCTTCTTCAAGGTTTGCATATGGAAGGAGCGGTGCATCTGGCCGGGCTCCATCTAATGGATCAACATTGGTCTGCGGCTCTTCGTCTCCTAATAAAATAATTGCTGGCGTAGCATCAGCCCTCCAGTTGATGCCCAGCGGATCGCTCGGATCCGTCAGCAAGTAAGTCACATCAGCGCTCGGCTCGAGATGCCCACCCCAACTTACTAACTCATCTAAAGCAGTTATCGCGTCTCCCAGGCTGCTCAAAGGCAGGTACATCTCTGCTGCACCTTGCCCATAGCCGGGGATTTCATTCCTGTGCCCAAAAAGAAGAATAGAGAAACGGTGGTCTTCCCCTCCGATGGTGGGCAGAAATTGCCGTAAAGCATCAGTAACCGCTTCGATATACGTCGACATGGACCCACTCACATCGATGGGAATGACAATGTCCAGCTTTCCATATCTTCTTTCATAATCGTCGATAGCCCCATCGCAATTATTATCCAGGCCATCGCCGCAATAGTCGTTTCCATCCGGCAGAACTTCATCACAGTAGGGCGGCGTCCAGGTTCCCGAAGAACAGATTTGCTGCCCGGGACGGCAGATACCCACGCCTTCGGTTCCCCGCGGGCCGTCATAACACTCTCTGGTGAGCGGCGTAAACGTGCCGCTTTCGTCGATCGTTCCATCCACGGCATCATCACAATCATCATCATACAGATTGCAGAGTAGGAAATCCCATTCGTCTTGGAGGACGACATCACCCGGCACTTCGCAGGGGCTCCAAGTGCGGTCTTCCAGGCAGACGCGGACGCCATAGCCGCAGTCATATTGTTCAATGAGATTTCCTTCGGTATCATGCCGTTCTGGGAACTGGCAGAGCGTCACACTGCCTGGCTCGCAGGATGCGCAGCTGGCAGCAAAGCCTTCGTCGATAATGCCGTCACAGTTATTATCCAGCCCGTCACATATCTCTTCCTCGGGCGGGGTGTCGTAGCAGACCAGCTCACTATTTTCACAGAGCTGCGGCCCGGCGCGGCAGATGCCGACATTTAAGGTTCCCTCGGGTCCGGTATAACAGAGCTGTTCCGGAAGATTTTCGTCTACAGAGCCATCACAATCATTATCAACGCCATCACACACTTCTTCTGCGGGCCATACCGCGTCCAGACAGATCATCTCCGCATCTTCCGTGCAGAAATTATCCCCTCTTTGGCAGATGCCGGTATCATTGTATCCGCAGTGCCCGTAATCATCTTCGTCAATCAGGCGGTCACAATCATCATCCAGCCCATTGCAGGGATCGTTTTCCATTGGCCCGATGTAATCCTGGCATTCGGTGAAAGCTCCGTCGATGCAATATTGCGTTCCGAGACGGCAGAGAGAAGGCTTGAACTCGTCGCTGGTGATGATGGTGGGATTATCAGGACAGTATATCACTCGAGAAGGCTCAAAGCCATCATCAACGGTGCCGTCACAATTGTTATCCTGACCGTCGCAGTACTCGAGCTCCGGGAAAGATTCGCCAGTCAAGAGCTCCCAGGAAGGAACCGGCTCGCGTTCCGGATCCAGGAAACAGCTATAGGCCGTCGGCCAGCAGCCGCAATCGGGGTTGGGAGTAAGATTTGTCGCGCCGCTCTGGGGGAGGCGGTCATCAAGGCAGCTGGCGGTATTCTCTGGCCCATACGCATGAAAAAGATACCGGCTCAGGCCAACCACGCGCGTGCCTGCCGGCAGGGCCAGGCCTCCGGAAAGTGTCGTGGGTTCGGCAAGCGGCATGCCGGAATCAAAAGCATTCAGGACAGCGGATGGCAAAGGACATTCGGGCAGATAGGATTGTTGAGGAGCTTCTGCACCCGGCAATCCTGTTGGCTGTGCAAAAATTGGCTGTTCTTCATCACAGGCAGCTCCGGCCATTCCCACTGCTAAAGAAGCGCCAAACACCAAATCTCGTAATGAACGTCTTGTCCGGGAGAACATCATAGAGCCATCACCAAGAAAATGGCTGTAACTGCCCATCTCTCGCCCATGGGGTGGGGGGAATGAAAAGGGATATTTAAATGTTGTGCGGGT
>DATDWF010000097.1:0-2006 GCA_035289745.1 Candidatus Nanoarchaeia archaeon | reverse complement strand
TCGATAAGCAGTACTTAACTCCTCAAATTTCTTGTTCCCAGCCTCATCAAGCTTTTCGGCAAGACGGATCTCTGCCCACATCTCTTTGGGGAATTTACAATAAAGGGCAAAAGTTCGATGAAGGCCCAAGACTTCTTCACGCGACAACTGCGGCATATCTAAAGTAAAGTCGACACGGTAATCACCGGCCATATGGTCCTGAGGGATATACCCTTCTTTGACTGAGATGTCATATAAGCTCGTTCCCCTATAAGGGTTAAAAACATGGATCATGATGTTGTCTGGATTAACTATTCGATTAATTTCTATAGTCTCAAAGATAAGTTCGCGAGTCTCTCCGGGAAAGCCAATAATGCTGTTCGCCGAAACTTGTATCTTGGTCTTTTTAAGAAGGTGAAAAGCTTTGATGAGCGCTTCATTGCTCATCGCCCGATGAAGCATTTTACGCCGAAACTGTTCGCTGCCACTCTCAATGCCTGCGGAGACAGAAACGCAGCCAGCGTCCTCGAGCAGCTTGGCATTCTCTTCATCAACTCCCTCGACGCGGACCTGGCACCAGAAAGGCAACCCAACTTTTTCCTTCCAGAGCCGCGAAAAGGCGCGAACACGTTCTTTTGACGTTGGCAAGAACATTTCAGCAAGGATATACACGTACTCCAGCCCATATTTATTTTTAAAATGGGCTACTTCGTCGATAAATTTGGGGATGCTCTTCTCACGATAACTCTTGTGGCTATGAACATTGTTCAACAACTCATTGATGCAAAACGTGCAGGAAAAAACGCATCCTCGGGTAAGCTCAAAGCAGCCCGTCCTTCCGATGGTTCCAGACATGGGCTTATAGATCCGCCGGACATCAAACATCTCCCAGTCCTGATAAGGAAGCTCATCCAGCTGAATAAGGTTCCCTAATGGATTTTTATGGGTCTGGCCATCTTTTTTAACCCAGAAATTGGCGATGTGAGCGTAGTCCTCTTGGTGCTGAAGCTTTTCACACAGCTCAACAAAAGACTTTTCGGCTTCCCCCACCGAGACCACGTCGACGTTCTTTTCACAGATAACTTTCTCCGGTGAAGTTAAAGCATGCGATCCGCCTACAACCGTAATAATCTCTGGAGAGGCTTCTTTAACAGCATTTATTAAACGCATGCCCATCTGAAAAGTAAGCTCTACCGCCGACAGCCCGACAAGATTTGGCTTATATTCCTGCACCATCTGTAAGAAATCTTCTACCATCTCGGTTTTATTGAAGTCTATCCCTAATTTCTTGAAACTGGTTTCTTTTACCTGCAGGGTCCGCACTCGCGCATCATCGCCAGTGAATCCTCTGGTATTATAGAATGTTGTATCAAATAGCTTTACAGCAATGCCAGCCTGCTTTAAATAGGCAGAAAGCGTAGCGAGATTTGGTGGGATTAGCGTGTCCATCGACGAATTCGCATGGATCAAGAGTACCCTGAATCCGCCATCACTAACAGTTTTATCTGGTACCATCTTTTTTGCTGCATACTGACTAAAAAAGTTATATATATAGTTTGTGTTTTTACAGTTTTCCGCACTATTGGGGGATTATTTCCAAGGAAGCAACCACCTGTAGCTTGTCAAAAAAAATGTAAAAAAAGATAAAGAAAAAAAAACGAGATGATACGTGATATCATCCCAACGTTTTTCCCGAAGGCTCCTACTTTCTCTTCCAGTACCAGTACAGGAGCGCGGCAATCACCAATGCTGCAATGACTGGAATCAGCCAGACCGGCAATTTGGCCGCTGCTTCAGGAGCTTCTTCAGCAGGAACTTCCGCTGCTGCTTCAGCAGCTTCTTCCGGAGCCGCGGGAGCTTCTTCGGCCGGAGCCTCAACTACGGGAGCTGCTGCTCTCTCACCAATCACAAAGTAGCTGAAGCCTGGTGTAGTGCCGGCGTAATGCACGTATGTGCCATCATCCTCTCCAACGGTCGTTGACAATTCCGTCCATTTTCCATCAACGTAGCGGTACAGAGCGACCTCT
>DATDWF010000096.1:0-29300 GCA_035289745.1 Candidatus Nanoarchaeia archaeon | reverse complement strand
AGGGGAAACCTAAAAATAAAGTCTTAAACTTTTGATAAAGTATAATTCCATCTTGGATTTATTTTATGTTGTTTCATCTTAATTTCACTAAATTCTTTTTCTGAAATCTTCTTGCCTATTTCGTAGATATTCCTATCTATTTTTGCTTTAATTTTCAATCCTTTTTTAGTTTTTGTTCCTTCAATTAAATTGAGAATTATCTCATAATCTCTCAATGGCTTTCCCTTCCAATTTATACTTATAAAAGAAAACATTTTATGTTCAATTTTATTCCATTTACTTGTTCCCGGTGGAAGATGGCAAACCGTTATTTTTAATCCTGTTTTGTTTGCAAACTTTTGCAAATAAAATTTCCATAATCTACTTCGGCTGGCATTGCTCCCACCACTATCCGCGCAGATTAGTAATTCTTTAGCAGAGGGATAATTTTTCTTTCCTATATTTTTCCACCATTGTCTGATACTCTCAACTGCAAATTCTGACGTATCATGGCTTATTCCAACATTAACAAATCCATGATTTTTCAGCACTTCATAAATCCCATAAGGGATTGCTTTCCCTTTTGCCAAATATTCAAAATCGTAAACATTCACCATCTCTGCCTTGCCTTTTTTCTGCCATTTTCGGCCATTGTTTTTGAAATTACCGACGAGTTCTTTCTTTTTTGTATCGACTGAAATTACAGGCATATTTTTCTTGGCAAATTTCTTTACTTGTTCATTGATATACTTAAACTGAGAATCTCTTTCTTGTGAAGTGCCACTTTCTTTTGATTTAACATTAGCCTGAAGGCTATACCCTAATTGTTTGATTATTCTTCCGATAGTATCTTCAGAAATATTTTGGTTGTTTTTTTCTAATTCATGGGCTATGGTGTAGGTAGATTTATTCGTCCATTTTAATATACTCATTGGATCTCCGGCAGTGTTCTCCTCTAAAATAATTTCAATTTTTTCTTTAATCGACGGATTTTTATCAATAAATTTTTTCCTTCCACCGCCTTCTTTTCTGAGTCGCCCTTCGTTTTTGATATTCTTTCCGGATTTTATTTCATGTATTCCTTTCCTTATGGTATCCATGGATTTGCCGGTTAATTTATTCACTTGAGAAATCCCGCCCCAACCCAACTCAATAGCCCAAAGTCCAACGTAATGTCGAGCATCAACCTCATTAAGACCAGACAAATAATCTAATTTTTTCCTCACTAAATCCTCTTTTTCCATAAAGTTAGAAAGAAGAGTGACTATTTAAAATTTACTATTTTATTTTGCGGTAAGCCCTAAAAGGCCTTTCAGAAGCGCTTTGGCTGTTGAACCCACACAGTCGCTGGAAAAAGAATTCAAAAAAGCAGCCCGGGCCTACGAAGAGTTCCATCAGCATGCTGCCCGCCTGTATGAGTATGGCATCGAAACCTTTGAAGATTATTTTTCTACCGTGAAAAAGCTGCTGTCCGACGGAACGCTGGATGTTATCGTCCTGGCTGCTGCTGTCGGGGATTATGGGGGGATTGGCCGGGAAGGAAAAATAAGCTCTGATGACAATTTTCTTCGTTTAGAGCTGCCAAGAAACCCCAAGATTATCTCGTTGGTCAAGCAATGGAATCCCCACGTCTTTCAAGTGGGATTTAAATTGCTCTCCCGGTCCAGTCTTGACCAGCTCATCGCTGTTGCTTATGAGCAGGGCATAAAAAACCATTCCGACCTGACGGTGGCCAATACGCTAATCGACGGCGATTTCAAAAAAAGAGCCACTTTCTTTATCACTCCGGAAAAAGGCATCATTCCCGTTTCGCTGTCGGAGCTTGCTCCGCGATTAGTAGAGCTGGTGCAGCAGCGATTTTCTGAGAGCCATTATACGACAAAAGTAGAGCGGCACGTCTCGTATCAGGCGGGGCTTGCGGCAGAGATTGCTTCGCTGAGAACTGCGGTGCAAAAATGTTGGAACCTGAATCTCTTTGAGCCCTATCTGAATCATGCTGACATGCATTTCGGCTTTGTGGCTTCCCGGGTGCCCAGCAGTGGTTTTTTGATTACGGCGCGGGGCAGCAACAAGAAGGATCTTCCTCCCGAGGATGTGGTCTATGTCCCGCTTGTCGATTTTGACCGCCGAACGGTCTACGTCAATTCTTCTGGAAAAAAAGCATCGCTGAACGCCAATGTTGCCGCCAAAATATTTCAGGAGCGCCCCGACGTTAACCTCATTGTGCATGCGCACGTTTTTCTAGGAATAAAAAACAAAACAGCGATGGATTATGCTCCCGGGACGCAGGAGGATGTGGATGAAATCATGCCGCATTTACGGAACGGAGAAAAAATTGTTGAGCTGGTTAATCACGGGATCATTTCGGTGGGCACAACGGTTGATGATATTGTGGCAACGCTGGACATTGAGCCGGCATATAATAATTTTCCTGAACTGTACGATGCAATCTATCACCGATTTCAGGGTTCCACTGACTTTATCGACCTCGTCAGCCGTGTGGTAGACCCTCACGAAGAGGTCCTGGATCTGGCTGCAGGCACGGGTGAGCTGAGCAGGCAGCTGCAGGAGAAAGGCTATACGCAGCTTTCCCTTGCTGATAAGAGTGCAGGGATGGTGCAGGTTGCCCGAAGAAAAACTGGGATTTATCCGTTCACCGTTTCGATGGAGAAACTGTCCATTTGGAGGATGTATGATGCCATACTCGTGCGGCAGGCCATTACTTATCTGCGGGACTATGAAAGCCTAGTCAAAGGACTGAAAGAGATGCATATGCATCTGCGCACCGGGGGGCGGCTTATTTTTAACGCCCCTCCCTTCACTGGCGATGCCGAGTATGGTGAAAAATCTTTGGAATATCAATACGGCGATTATACCGTCAACGTAAACGAAATGAATCTGCAGAATGGTCGGATGCTGACGCACACGCAACGCTGTACGCTGCTGAAACATGATGGTTCCGAATTTAAAAAAGTGTACGACCTGAACAGCTTTGGCTTGTTCACCCCAAGCGAATTTGAAAGTGCTTTACAGGAAGCGGGATTTAGGTCTATTACTTTTCTCGGGAAAGGGCTCGAGGCATACACGCCTGATTCAAAAACGCTATATTGTGTGGCGAGAAAGTGAGTGGTATCCGAGAACAGATGATGTCTATCTGGTTTTCTCAAACCACACCCATACTTTCTCTTTCCTCACTGCGATTTCTTTCGCATGCAGATATTTCTTTTTCGCTGCGGCTGTTCCCAGACTGAACTCCACGGCGCCAACTTTCTCCTGCATTTCAGCGTAGTGTGCCCGGAGCATTTTTTCCAACTCTTTACCAACTTGCACGGCGAGGGAAATGCGATCTTTCTTCTCCATCCCCGCTTCTTTACGGAGCTGCTGGATGGCTCTCGATATTTCCCGGGCATAGCCTTCTGCTTCTAATGCGGGCGTTCTGGCGGTATCAATATAGACCACTCCGCCTCCACTGAGCTCAGTGGCAACCAGCTCTTTTGGGATGTTATTCTCGACGAGCACCATCTCCGGCGCGAGCACATACTCTTTTCCGGCAGCACGGAGCTTATACTCTTTCTTCCCCGCAAGTGCTGCATACACGTCTTCTTTCGGCGCTTTGGCAAATGCTGCTCTGACTGCTGGTGTGTCCTGCTTGAAGGCTGCACCGACTTTCCCTGGATTTAACGTCAGAGAGAAAGAGACGCCTTTCATCTTTTCCTGAATAGAGATCTGCTTCACGTTTACTTGGCGCTTGATTGATTCTTCAAATAAAGCCACCGCATCTCGTACTCGTTTCTCTCTGCTGACGACGGTGAGTTCTGCTATCGGCCAGCGGACGCCTAATTTTGCTGTCTCCCGCGCTGCCAAGGCTCCCTGCATGATCTCCTGTGCCACGCTCATGGCGTCTTCAACTGCTGGCAAAAGTAGCTTCTTCTGCACCGTTGGCCAGGTAAAGTGCGAGATGCTTTCTTCTTGCAAGCCAAATGCTTCTTTGAGATTCAGGTACATCGCTTCGCAGATGAATGGTGCAATGGAGCTAAACATCTTCAATACATCCAAGAGAATAGAATAGATTGTAAACACACAGACCACTTTCTCCGGCTGGCTTCCGGTTGAGCTCTTCTCGCGGATCATCTGGATGTACGTCCTGCTCAGCTCCAGGAACAGCTCTTCCAGTGGCGCAAGGCACTCGTCGAGGCGGTACTGCTCCAGCAGTTCCGTAACTTGTTGAGTAGTTCTCTGCAATTTAGAAAAAATGTACTTCTCCTCGGCACCGAAAGCGGCCTGCACGTCTTTCAGATGCAGTTTCGCCGGATTAATGTCCTGCTCTTTGGCTAGATCGATCAGGAGCTTGTGGATGTTCCAGAGAATGATCAGGTTCCGCTGTTTTACGGCGCACTCTTCCCAGCTGAAATTGCTGTCCTCGCCCGCATCTGTCTGGCACATGTAATACCGCAGCGCATCTGCACCGTGCTTGTTAATGACTTCATATGGCGAGATGATATTTCCGAGAGATTTCGACATCTTCTGCCCTTCAATGTCCGTCACAAAGCCGTGCATGTAGACGCTCTTAAACGATGGCTTTCCTAAAGCCAGGAAAGAAGCGACCAGCAGCAGATTGAACCAGCCGCGGATCTGGTCTTTTCCTTCAAGAATAAAATCAGCAGGGAAGAATTGCTTAAAGAGCTCTTCTTCCTGCGGATAGTTCAGGCAGTTCCATGAAGTGGTTCCGGCATCGATCCACACATCCAGCACGTCGGGAATTCTTCTGAATTTCTTGCCTTTTTTCTGAATAACGACTGTATCAATCTCTGGGATATGCATCCCTTTGGCTTTCTGCCCCGCAAGCTGTTCTAACTCTTTGACTGAACCGACAACGATATGCTCGCCATCGTCGGCTTGCCAGATGGGCACGGGCGTTCCCCAGTAGCGTTGCTTCGTTATAGAGTTGTCCCGCAAGTGCTCCAGCCAGGACTGGAAAGCATTTTTTGCTGCCGCCGGTTGCCAATATATTTTTTCGTTGGCTGCCAGCATCTTCTCCCGCAAATCTTCCACTTTGAAGAACCACTGTTTTGTCGTCCGGAAAATAACGGGCTCATGGCTGCGCTCGCCGTGCGGGTAATCATGCACGACAGTTTCTTTTGCTAGGAGCATGCCCGCATCGTCGATTACGGCAATGAACTTCTGATCGTCTGCCTTGGCGCGCAGCCCGGTAAATGGGCCAAAACTCTCAAACTGGCCCCGTTCATTGACACAGTTAAACGGCGGTATGCCATATTCATGGCCCACTTCATAATCTTCGGGGCCGCAGCCTGGTGCCACATGCACGATGCCGGTTCCCGTATCGGCCGTTACATATTCTGAACTGAGCAGGACGGTGAAGAGTTTGCTGTTCTTCTGTAATTCTGGAGGGAAGAGTTTTTGCACCTGCAGCGGATGGATGTAGCGCTCACTTTCCAGCTGCTTTCCGAGCATCTTTCTCTTGACCTGATATTTCTCTTGCCTGCATTTCTGCATCACGGCGGGCAAGAGCGCTTCTGCGAGGATCCACGTCTCTTTTTCCGTACTATCCTTTTCCGTGCTCTTTTCTCTTTCGACTGCCACTTCGACATACGACAATTCCGGATTGACCATCAGCGCCAAGTTCAGCGGGATCGTCCAGGGCGTGGTCGTCCAGACGAGAAAGAAGGTGTTTTTCTTCGTCGCATGCGGGAACCTGAGATAAATTGCCGTATCTTTGATCTCCCGATACTCCAGCTCGTGCTTGGCGACGGCAGATTGGGTAGCCACGTCCCAATGCATGGTCCGCAAGCCTTGATACAAGCGCTTTTGCTCCTCGGCTCGTTTAATCAGCCACCATTCAGCTTCCATGAACTGCTGCGTTATCGGCTGATAGGGATTGGAGAAATCAAGTGTTGCACCGAGCCGCAGAAAATCCTCGTTCATCTTCTGCATCATTTCCGTGCAGAACTGCTGGCACTCCTGCATGAACCTCTTGATGCCGAACTGTTGGATGTCTTCTTTGTATTTCAGGTTCAGCTTGGCCATCACTTTCTGTTCCGTCGGCAGGCCGTGCATATCATAGCCCATGCGGTCCCAGACGTTCAAGCCGCGGGAACGCTTGTACCGCAGCACCATATCTTTCAAAGCCATATTCCAGGCATGGCCCAGATGAATATGCCCGGACGTATACGGTGGCCCTTGCAGGAAATAGAACCTTTTGCCGTTTTTGTTCCGCTTGCGGAGCTTTTCTGTAATCTTGTTTTTCTGCCAGAATGAGAGAATATCTGGTTCTATTTTCTGGGGGTCGTAGGAGGGGAAGCGCATAAGAAAGAAGAGTGGTGCAGGGGTTTAAAAAGTTTTGTGGGGTCTTAGTGGAAGGTGATGTAGTTTCCATCGATAAAAACTACTCAACTACATAATTGTATGTAATTGAATAGCGAGAAATGGACTCTCTAAACTGTTGCTTTAAAGCATTGAGTTGTTCACCACATATCCTGAGAAACAGGGGATGTCGCAAAATACCTGTTAGTTTCAATTTTACTAAAAACCAAGCAGATCATTCAGTGATGGAGAAACAGCTACAGGGTATGTTTGAATATGATCTCCTCTATGATAAGTAAACTCTTTAGGTATTATTTGTCTAAAATATTTTAGCATTTCTTCAGGACAATTTTTCCCAATTGATGCGACTATAGTAAAACCATCAGGAGCTTGTATAAACGAATCTTTACCCAAAGAATATCCTTCCTCTTCAATTTTAGTATGATATTTATTCCATAATTCCATACAAGCTTCTTTGACTAATTTTCTATCCAAACTCATATCTTTTAGATATTCATGGGACTATTAAAACCTTTGGTTTTTAGAAAAACTCTGAAATTTTCTTTCGAAACGTTGCACTAAAATTCAGTCATAGCGGGGAATATAACAAGAGACGCCGTCCAACAATTCTTATTCAGAACATCAAATCGCCTTCGGCGACTTCGTTAAATTCCGAGGTTTTCCAGAATTTTTTAATACTCAGGAGAAGAACGTTCTTTCACGATGATAACTTTCTACATTCTACTCATTCAAACCGAAAAGTCCGAACATCATACTGGGCGTTTGCCAACACGACTTGCTCGTAGCGCTCGGCTTCTTCTCTTTCAGTAAAATAACAGACAATCATATTAGAGAATAGTGGGCCAGCAAGCATCCCTCCAACCATAAGCCCATACGTTCCTTTCTCCCGGAGGGAGAGAACACCTACATCTACCAATGCCCTAATGGTTGCATGGTATAACCCCCCATGGGGCGAGCCATCTCTCCCGCTCCTCAGCTTATTAATCTCCTCCCATCGCGGGATCACTCGACCGTTTTCTTTTTGGATTAGAGTATTAAACTCCTCTCGATAATGATCCGGCATCGCTTCTAGAACTTTTTCTAAAAGTTTATCAAGAGTTGAAGGCATACAGAGTACCTTCTTTCACTCCCATAAATATTTTTGTATCCTTCAGTCTCTATTTATGGGGTTCTTACAGAGAACTCTCCTTCACTACAATCACATTCCCCCTTCCCCTTTTAATCTTCTCAATTTTTCTTTTGTGCTCCAGTTCTGTCAGCAAGAGGCTGACTTTTGCTTCTGACAAGTGCAGCAGCTCTTTCCGCAATTCTTTCTGCGTCATTCTGCCGTCATGCTTGCGGAGAATGCTTAAGACGTGCTCAGGCAGGGTACTCCCGGTTTCTGAAGTGGAGAAATGTTCAAGATTTTTCGGACCTCCTTTCTCTTTCATAGTTTCTTCTTTTGTTGGTGCCTTTTCCCCTTTCTGTGCTCCTTCTTTCTCTCCAGCAGCTTTTCTTTTCTTTCTCCAGCGGAACAGCGACGGCAGCGGCCCATATTTCTTTCTGGCCACCCTAATTCTCCAGATCGCAAAAATCAGAATAACTGCTGCTACTCCATACCGCCAGGCAGCAGCCCAGAAACTCTTTTCCTCTTCAAACAACGGCTCTTCGCTCTCCTGCCACAGTTCGTCTTCATCCAGAAAATCAGGAAGGAGAAATAGGTCTAAGGTAAACGTTCCTTCTGCAGCAATATGTACCTCTTCAGTCACGGTGATGTCTCCTTTCCGCGCCTGCAGCATGTACGTGCCTTGTGGAACTGTAAAAGAGTACGTTCCATCGACAGCGAGCATTTTCTGCAGCGGCGTGGTGTTGATCTCGACGAGCACATCCGATGCAACATTCAGCTCTGCGTCATAGATGGTGCCTTGGAGTGTTGCTCCGGCGGCGGAAAACGCAGAAAGCAGAAACAGCAACGCCAGTACTCCACTGCCCGAAGAAAATTTATTCTGCATAGCTAGAAGTGAACACTTTGGAGATTAAAAATGTATCTTGATGCTGGAGCATTCTCAACTCACCCTCTTGGCCTAGGCGGCATTCCCCTCCGTTCCGCGAAAGATTTATAAATGAGCCTCGTCTCGAGGAGCAAACGGAAAATGTACGCTCAATTAATCTTGAGTGTGAAACAGGTAAACCAATTCCTACGATACAGCGACCAAACAATTGATAATTGTTCTTTCATTCCCGTTGATCCTGCGGGAGATTGCTGCTATGGGAGTTCGACTAAGCCATGCAAGTCCGAGGGCTGCCGCAAGGCAGCACAGGCGGAATGCTCAGTAACACGTCAATAATCTGCCCTGAAGTTGGGGATAGCCATGGGAAACTGTGGGTAAAACCCAATAGGCCAGAGCGGCTGGAATGCGCTTTGGCCCAAAGGTAACGCTTCAGGATGAGTTGGCGGCTGATTAGGCTGTTGGCAGTGTAATGGACTACCAAACCTATGATCAGTACGGGCCGTGAGAGCGGTAGCCCGGAGAAGGGTACTGAGACACTGACCCTAGCCCTACGGGGTGCAGCAGGCGCGGAACCTTTACAATGTACGCAAGTGCGATAAGGGGACTCCCAGTGCTCATGCTTTGCATGGGCTTTTGCCAAGTGAAAACAGCTTGGCGAATAAGGGGTGGGCAAGACGGGTGCCAGCCGCCGCGGTAACACCCGCGCCCCGAGTGGCAATCACAATTATTGGGCTTAAAGCGTTCGTAGCCGGATGGGCAAGTCTCGAGTGAAATCGTCGCGCTTAACAAGACGGCGTGCCCGAGATACTACCTTTCTTGAGACCGGGAGGCGTTAGGGGTATTCCCAAGGGAGCGGTAAAATGCAATAATCTTGGGAGGACCACCTGTGGCGAAGGCGCCTAACGAGAACGGTTCTGACGGTGAGGAACGAAAGCTAGGGGAGCAAACCGGATTAGATTCTGGGGCTTTTGATGTAGGTTATTTTTATTCGTTTGCTGAAAAATATACTGAATAAAAATTGACCCTGAAAAATCAAAAGCATACAACCCAGTTAAAGACCCGAGTAGTCCTAGCCGTAAACGCTGTGCACTAGATGATGCATATCCTACGGGGATATGCAGTGTCGGAGCGAAAGCGTTAAGTGCACCGCCTGGGAAGTACGGTCGCAAGGCTGAAATGCTCGAAAAGACCTCTTTTCGGCATCAGTAGACTTAAAGGAATTGGCGGGAGAGCACCACAAGGGGTGCGGCGTGCGGTTCAATCTAACTCAACGCAGAGAATCTCACCAGCAGCGCCGGCAGGATGAAGGTCAGGTTAAATGTCTTACCCAACGAGCCGAGAGGTAGTGCATGGCCGTCGTCAGCTCGTGCCGTAAGGTGTCCAGCTAAGTCTGGTAACGAGCGAGACCCATACCCATACTTGCTCTCGGGTGCTACGGCATGACCGAGCACAGTATGGGGACTGCCTGGGAAACCAGGAGGAAGGTGTGGGCTACGGTAGGTCTGTATGCTCCGAATCTGCTGGGCTACACGCGCGCAACAATGGCGGGAACAATGGGATGCAACGCCGAAAGGCGGAGCTAAACCTCGAAATCCCGTCTTAGTTTAGATTGAGGGCTGTAACTCGCCTTCATGACACCGGAATCCCTAGTAATCGGTCCTCATCACAGACCGGTGAATATGTCCCTGCTCTTTGCACACACCGCCCGTCAAACCAACCGAATTGGGCCTAGGTGAGATGCAGCTTTTAGTTGCCTCGAACCTGGGTTCGGTAAGGTGGGTTAAGTCGTCACAAGGTAGCCGTAGGGGAACCTACGGCTGGATCACCTCCTTTTTAATTTACAAGCTTGAAAGAGCTTACAATTAAAATCACGAGTGGAATTGGTTTACCTGCATTTTCCGTTTTTTTCTCTGAAAAAAAAGAGAGTTACAGCCCGAGCGCTCTTTAAAGATTTTTTTGCAGTCGGTGCTCCAGCCGTAGGACGAAAAACGTGCTTTCTTTCATTGTCTGATAAGATTTTTGTTAAGAAAGATTTAAAGATGATTCTCTCTCCCCATAAAAAATGCGCCAAAATTACAATGATCTTGAGATTTTCCGTCTCTCGTATCAGTTTGTGCTCTCTCTTTACCCCATTCTCAACTTGTTTCCTGAGAGCGAACATAAGAATCTGGTCTTGCAGATGAAACGTGCTGTTGTTTCCCTTCCCCTCAATATTGCAGAGGGAAGTTCGCGATCGGGCAGAAGAGAATTTTTAGCTTTTCTCACTTATGCATTTGGTTCTGGAAAAGAGCTGGAAGTTTCCTTGCGATTGTCGAAAGATTTAGGATTTGTTGACGATGCATCGTATGTGAAGCTCAATGAGGATTTGGCAAAGGTCATGGCTAAGTTGGCTTCACTCATACAATACCATGAAAAAGAATTACCTGCTTCGAAGATGACTGCAATGCTCAAAGCGGATCGTGGCGAGCCTTTCTTGAAATCGACGACGTAACTCACAGCAGGACATATTCACTCCGTCATCTGTGAAAATATTTTTTTTGGATTCCGTTGTCATGAGTTCTCCGGCAAAACCTTTATAATTCGCTCTCATTTCTCCAGAACCATGGGCCCGTAGCTCAGGGGTACTTTACGCAAGCAAAGGTTTGCGCGAAGCGCAAAAGAGCGCTCCCTTTGCAAGGGAGAGGCCTCGGGTTCAAAAACGATAAGGGAAAGATTTTTAAAGAGACCTCTCGTTTTATGGAAATCCCGACGGGTCCATTTCCGTCAGGAAAAACCGCTATCCATTCTGTGGATAGCAATCGCCTTCAGGAACGTAAGTTCTTGGCGGTGATGCGGTTGAAATTGATGGAGCGATTCTCTGAATCGCGATAGCACATCATGTTTATGAACCGTATGCAGGACGAGCACATTTTTGGTACGCTGCTAGAGGGATGACTCGGTTCGAAACGCCGAAGAAGGACGTGACAAGCAACGAAATGCTCCGGCGAGTCGCACGTAGGCTTTGAACCGGAGATGTCCGAATGAGTCTTCTCTTTGATGGGCCAGTCATGGCCAGGGAACGCAGGGAATTGAAGCGTCTTAGTACCTGTAGGAAACGAAACCAATTGGGATGCTGTGAGTATCAGCGAGAAAAAGCAGCACAGTTCAAACTGAATCCCCTGCAGTAATGCAGGGGAGATGTAGTGTGGCGGACTTTCCGTAGGGCCGTTTTCCTGATCTGAAGTCTGCTGGAACGCAGCACAGAACAGGGTGAAAGTCCCGTAAGAGACTGGAGAACGGTCTGGGGAAGTATCCCGAGTACTGCTCCTTGGAAATGGAGCGGGAAGCTGGGGGGCATTAACCTCCAAAACTAAATACGTTTCGAAACCGATAGCAAATGAGTACCGTGAGGGAACGTTGAAAAGCACCCCCAACCGGGAGTGCAAAGAACCTGAAATCTAGCAGCTTTAGTGGGGTAGGGCTCTTCGGAGTTCTACCGTGCGTTTTGGATAACGAGCCAGAGAGTGCATCTCGGTGGCGAGGATAATCTGTAAAAGAGCATCCGCAGCGAAAGCGAGACCCCGCAGCTTGCAAGGGGGAAGGTATGATAAGTGCCTTGAGTCACCGGGTTGTGACCTGAAATCGGTCGATCTATTCCTGGGTAAGGTGAAGCGGGGGTAAAACCTCGTGGAGGCCTGCAGAGGTTCTGCGGACAAACGTTCTTCTAACTTGGGAATAGGGGTGAAAAGCCAATCGAGACCGGCGATAGCAGGTTCCTGCCGAAATTGACCTTAGTCAAGTCTCGGACGAGATCGGTAGGGTTGTAGAGCAACGGATAGGGGGTTTAGGCGGGGAAACCTGTCGGTCCCTTGTCCAACTCCAAATGCCTTACCATCGCAGACTTCGGGAAACAGGGGATCTTGGGGTAAACTTGATCTCCGAGAGGGGAACAACCCAATCTATGGTTAAGGCCCCTAAACGCCAGCTCAGTGAGAAAGGGTAAACGGTGTTTATGACCTGAGACAGCAAGGAGGTTGGCTTAGAAGCAGCCATCCTTTAAAAAGTGCGTAACAGCTTACTTGTTGAGATCATAAGCCCGGAAGATTGACGGGTCTAAGCTGGTTGCCGATACCATAGACCACGAAAGTGGGGGTAGGCAGGTGTCCTTTTTGGGTGGAAGCTTTCTCTTAAGAGGAAGTGGACCGGAAAGGAATAATTATTCTGGCAGTAGTAGGAACTTAGCAGGGTGAGAATCCCTGTCATCGAAAGGGCAAGGGTTCCTTGGCAATGCCAATCAGCCAAGGGGTAGTCGGTCCTAACCTAACTCCTAACGGAGCTACGGGAAAGGGAAAGTGGTTAATATTCCACTACTCTTTCAGTATGTGCGGCAACGCAAGCTCTATTCTTGACGCTTTGGAAGAGGCCAACCCATCCCGTCGGGTGGGTCAATGCAGACAGGTCGCTGGAGTATCGTAATGATGAGAAAGCGACCAAACTGCAGACGAGCAGGCCTATGGTCTGTTTGGCTGGTTTCTGGAGCCCCTGAAAAGAGAATAGAGAAAAATCTGAAGGAACCGTACCCAGAACCAACACAGGTGCCCCTAGGTGAGAAGCCTAAGATGTGAGAGTGTAAACTCGTTCAGGGAACTCGGCAAATTAGTCCTGTACCTTCGGTAGAAGGGATCCCTGCGTTCGTATCCGTATGGGTGCGATTGCAGGGCGCAGTGACAAGGGCGGTCCGACTGTTTAACAAAAACACAACTTTCTGCTACGCCGTAAGGCTGTGTATAGAAGGTGATACCTGCCCAGTGCCAGTACTTCAAACTTCGTTTCAACGGAGCTAAGAGCTGGTAAACGGCGGGAGTAACTATAACTCTCTTAAGGTGAATACGTTGCCTTAAGCCCCAATGTTAAACGGACCCATTCAAGAAGCTGGGATAATAATCTGGCTATATGCTGGAACATCTTGATGAACGTTTCTAGTAACATTTTTTGGCGACAAAGAATGTATCTAAAAATGAAACAGGAAAGACCATCAGCAGGAAAGATTTCTCAAGTGAGAAAAATCCTCAGAGACTAATACGCCAGAACAAACGTAGTTTGTAAGATAGAGTCCGACCTTCTAGGCGACTAGAAGAGATCAGCAGAAATGCCTGATCCCATTCTTGAAAAAGAATGTGTAACAAAACGAGCGTAATACCTTGTCGGTTGAATGCCGACTTGCATGAATGGTATAACGAGATCGCCACTGTCCCGAGCGAGTGTCTCCCGAACACACCGTCCTGGTGTAAAGGCCAGGGTTCTCCAGTGGGAAGCGAAGACCCCGTGAAACTTTACTGTAGCCTGTCGCTGTGGTACGGTTCTGGTTGTATAGCGTAAGTAGGAGCCGTTTGAGGCCATCTCCGTCAGGGGGTGGTTTAGGCACCAATGTAACACTACTCTCTCAGAACTGTATCACTTACTCTGCAAAGAGGACACCGATTGGTGGACAGTTTGGCTGGGGTGGCACGCAGACGAAAAGATACGAGTACGAGCAAGCAACAATTTGCTCACTCGACTTGAGATCGTTTGCGCCCAAAGGTTGGCTCACCCGGTTTAGAAACAAGGATTGGTAGTTATTTTGCTATCAATCCTGCTAATGATCCGGGGAGGAGTGCAAGGGCATAAGCCAGCCTGATTGACCTTCGACCACAAAGATGTTCAAACGCGAAAGCGTGGCCTAGCGAACTCCCGTGCCTTCTTAATGAGGGCCGGGAATGACTGAAAAGTTACTCCGGGGATAACTGGGTTGTCGCGCCCGAGAGTTCTTATCGACGGCGCGGTTTGCTACTTCGATGTCGGCTCTTCCTATCCTGGCGGTGCAGAAGCCGCCAAGGGTGGGGGTGTTCACCCATTAAAAGGGATCGTGAGCTGGGTTCACAACGCTGTGAGGCAGTTGGTTTGATATCTACTGGAGATGCGTGGAGTCTGAAAGGAAGGATCCCTTAGTACGAGAGGAACGGGGGTTCGGAGCCTCTGGTCGACCGGTTATCTGACAAGGTATGCCGGGCAGCTACGCTCTAAGCGATAAGTGCTGAAAGCATCTAAGCACGAAGTGCTCCTTGAAAAGAGACTCCTTAGGGCACCGCAATAACAGCGGTTTGATAGAAGCGATGTGTACGCACCAAGCTTCGGCGAGGTGTTCAGCATGCGCTTACTAACGTCCGACCTTTGTGCTTATCCTGCATACGGTTTCATATTTTTTTCTTTGATTTTTAGAGGGAGTAGCGGGAGCGCTGTGGGTTGTTGGTTTCTTTATCTTTGTAAATACCTAGACTGACGGGGTACGCTTTAGAAACATTTATAGCATTTAGAAGAAAAAATAATTTATGGACTATAAAGAGAAAACAATTGAAGCCTATAACCAAAACGCAAAAGAATTTTCTGAGAAATTCAAACTATTAATGGACGACTTAAAAAAGAGAGATGAATTTCAAAGGTTTATCGATTTACTGAGAGGTAAAACAGTTTTAGATTTGGGATGTGGCTCTGGGGATCATTCTCTTTATTTTAAAGAACAAGGGTTAGATGTTACTGCCGTCGATTTATCTGAAGAAATGATCTTGTTGTGCAAAGAAAAAGGACTTAAAACTTTTCTTATGGATATTGAGAATTTGGAGTTTCAAGAGGTTTTTTTTGATGGGATCTGGGCCGTAACATCTTTATTACACCTCCCAAAACAAAAAGTAAGCAGCGTTATTAAAAAACTAAATCTGCTTCTTAAACCAGAGGGAATTCTTTATGTTTGTGTTAAAGAGGGGAAAGGAGAAAGTCTCGTTAAAGATGCAATTGGGAACACCAGCAGATTTTTTGCATTTTGGACAGAAGAAGAGATGAAGAGATTGTTTGAGGATTATTTTGTTCTGATTGAAAATAAAAAAGTGCAACTAAAAAACACTGCGTTCCTACAAGCATTTTTCAGAAAGCGAGTCTAGATTTTTGCCGGAATAATATCCACATAACATCCAGAAAGGTGCTTCCCGACTTAAAAAAATGGTTCTCCAACACTTTCCCCAAAGCAACATTTAAATAACTCTCAACTCTCTTTACTTCATGGACTTCCAGAAGCTCGTTGACGTGTATGAAGAGCTGGAAAAGACCTCTTCCGGTAACACGATGCGGGAGATTCTGGCAGATTTTTTTAAGACGGTTCCGAAAGAAAATATCGCTACCATTACATATCTCACCCTCGGCCAGATTGCATCAGATTATGAAAGCGTCGTTCTCGGCCTGGCTGAAAAATCCACCCTGAAAGCGATCAAAGCGGCGTCAGGAATGGAAGAAAAAAAAATTATCAGCGTATTGCACGAGACGGGCGACGTCGGCTTGACCGCCGAGCGCGCCTTGCAGAAAAAGCCCAGAACGCTGGTGCCCGTCGGTAAACTGACGGTGCAGGAACTGTTTGCCACGCTGCATAAGATCGCTGAAACCAGCGGCGCCGGCTCGCAGGAGCAGAAGACCAACCTGCTGGTTTCCCTGCTGCAGAAAGCTTCTCCAAAAGGCGCAAAATACTTGACTCGAATTGTTCTCAGCACGCTGCGCATGGGCGTGGGAGACATGACGGTGCTGGATGCTTTGGCCATCGCCTATACCGGCGAAAAGAAGAACAAAGAACAGCTGGAAAGTGCGTATAACATCTGTCCGGACGTCGGCATTATTGCGGAAACGCTGGCTAAAAAAGGCTTGTCAGGAGTTGAAAAAATGGGCATCTCTGTGGGCAGGCCGATTAAGATGATGCTCGCGCAGCGCATTGAAACGCTGGACGAGCTGCCGAAGAAGATGCCCGGAAAAGTGTCCGTCGAAGGCAAGTACGACGGTGAACGGGTGCAGGCACATCGGAAAAAGAATGGGGAAATTATTCTCTTCTCCCGACGCATGGAGAATATCACCGAGCAGTTCCCGGACTTGATTACGTATCTGAATAAGCAGCTCTCCGGAAAGGAATATGTGGTCGAAGGGGAGATTCTTGCGATTGATGAGAAAGGGAACCCTCTGCCGTTTCAGACCCTCATGCAGCGGCGCCGGAAATACGATGTTGCGGAATACGTGAAAAAAATTCCCATCCAGGCAAAGCTGTTTGATGTGCTCTTTTTCAATGGAGAATCGTATCTCCATGAGCCCTATGAAAAACGCGTGCAGGCCCTTAAAAAAATGACGCAGGAAGGAAAGCATGTCCGGCTTGCCGAACGTTTGGAGACTGATGATGTGCAGAATCTGAGCACCTTCTTCAAAGAGATGCTGAAGAAAGGCTATGAAGGCATCATGATCAAATCTTTGTCTGGCGAATACCAGGCAGGAACGCGAGGCTGGAACTGGATCAAATGGAAAAAAGAGTATGAGAAAGAGCTGGCGGATACTTTTGACCTCGTCGTTGTCGGAGCGTTCTATGGGCGAGGGCGGCGCAAAGGGGTGTATGGCGCGTTGCTCTGTGCCGTATATAATCATGAAAAAGACGCTTTTGAGACCGTAACAAAAGTCGGGACGGGCTTGACGGACGAGCAGCTTGCAGCCTTGCCGAAGCAGTTAGCAAAATACCAGACGGACAAGAAGCCCGCGCGGGTTATCGTCGAAAAAGAGATGGTTCCGGACGTGTGGTTCGAGCCGAAAGGGGTTTTGGAAGTAAAGGCTGCAGAGATCACCCAGAGCCCGTTTCATTCCTTGGGATTTGCGTTGCGCTTCCCGCGCTTTGTGCGCTTCCGTGACGATAAAACAGCGGAGCAGGCGACGACCAGCAAAGAGATCAAGCAGATGGCGAGGAAGTAAGTTTGGGGGTAGGCATATCAAGATGGCGGAGGATGGCTTTGTGGCAGAGACAGATTTTGTCTTTCTTCGTTTTGATGCCTATCCGCACGTGAGCTATGATGAATTGACTACTGCCATCCAGAACGTGCTTCCCGATGCGGTCTTTTACGGGGGATATGTACAAAGTGCAGAGACGCATTCTATCTACGTTGCCATAGATGGCAGTTCTTTTGCTAACGCCTTAGATGTCATTATGATCTGGAAAGAACAAGCTAAGCGATGGGAAAACTACGAACTGATTGTTATGCCCAAAGCATTGGACGATCTGCTTATGCAGACAGTCTATGATGTGCCAAAGCCAGTGATACCCAAGAGATAGGAAAATGATTTCTGTTTCAACACTGCTGATTATTCTGGGAGGGGTGCTGGTTGCCCTTGGCGTTCTCTGGATGTTCGTGGGGCAATTTCTGCCCCTCGGCAGGATTCCGGGTGATATTGCTGTCGAGAGAGAGAATGTAAAATTCTACTTTCCGTTCGCTACGTCAATAATCATAAGTGTCGTACTCAGTTTGCTGCTCTGGATTTTTGCTGTTTTTAGACGATAAGAGAACGCTTTCTCACGCCATGAAAAAGTGTAGGACTATTTTTAAAGAACCACGTTTTTTAAACTCATGAGAGTTTTAACCGGTATCAATGGGAGGAGATAACATGAGCTTAGAGAATGATTTGCAATTATTTTGGAATTCTTATAAACCTCTTTTAGAATGCGTTAGGGATAGTGCAACTTATCTCTCTGAAGCTGAGTTAGCGCTAATGTACGAAAGATTATATCTTCCTGATGGATGGCAGGCAGTTTCCATGAAGCCATTTGTAGACGGATTAAATCAAGCAAGAGAGTTACGTGAAGAGGATGGCGAGGGACCCCTTGCTCTAGCTTTTCAACGTAAAAAAGCAAATGAAAGAACAGCCTGGATGCAAGAGATTCAAAGACAACACGGGTTAATTATTATTGGTGAATGTTCTTCTCAAGACGGTTATTTGATTAGTTATGTTTCAATTCCTCTGGGAGAACAAAATATAAAATTTATTCCTAGAGATGATGGTGAAAAAGGAGTCTTTATTTTTGACCAGCCAATTACCCGCGAATGGGCGGATAAAGGGTTTCTTGTCAATTCTTTTGTTGATGCTTCGCCTCACGGAAGACTAATTGGACACTTTGGCGATATGGATGGATCATTTTCTTCTGCTCAACTTTGGGAGAGAATGAATGCTGAATGTGAAGAGCTATTTTCTGAGGATCTTGAACCCGCAGTTACCATGAAGCTGGCACACGTTCCAAAAAATAAGCCAGGAATAAAGATGATTTTTTTTGATCTTGAGCGTTTAGAAGAGGGAGAAGTTGATAGTTTTCTGAGACATGTTGGGTATGTGGCTTAAATGATTCTGATAGCTTTCAGCAAATAGGCAAACGACGGCTCTAAAGGCAGCTTCTTAATCTCTTGCGGTGTAAACCAGCCGAAAGATTTCACTTCTCGGGTGTTCGTCGTAATGGTGCCAGAAATCGTACAAGAATAAATGTACCAATAATGAACGCCGATGCCCCGGCTGCAAGTAACCCCATCGATCTCTTTTTCCAAGAGCAGTTTATATTTCTCTACCGTAACCCCTGCTTCTTCCTGTACTTCGCGGCACAACGCCTCTTCCGGAAGCTCCTTTTCATCAACATGTCCGGCAATGCCGGCAAAGCCGTAAGGAGTAATAGCCCGGTCGATAAGCAGAAACTTGCCTTCTCGTTCGATAACTGCGCCAACCGCATAGTGCAGGGGCTGACCGTTTTTTGCAACACCTTGTTGTGGGAAAGGCATGGAAAAGAAAAAAGAGAACTATTGATAAATATTCCGATGCTCTTTTTTTAACCGCTCCCTAAACGTTTTTAAACCATCCCCCCTTTCTCTTTGCTATGTCATCTAAAGAACTGGGCTTGCGCTGCGGCATCGAAATCCACCAGCAACTGGAAGGGAAGAAACTATTCTGCAGCTGTCCGACACGCCTTCGGGAAGAAGAGCCAGATTTCACCATTAAACGGCAGCTGCGGGCGGTCGCCGGAGAAGCGGGAGAAGTAGACATTGCAGCTCAGCAAGAGCAGCGCAAAGGAAAAACGTTCATCTACGAGGGCTATGCCGATACCACCTGCCTCGTCGAAACCGATGAAGAGCCCCCGCATGCCATAAATCAAGAAGCATTAAAGACAGCACTGCAATTCTGCAAGATCGTTCAGGCCAATGTCCCTTCCGTCGTACAAGTCATGCGCAAAACTGTTGTAGATGGCTCCAATACGTCCGGTTTCCAAAGAACCGCATTGCTGGGGCGCCATGGCGCCATTACAACGAGCGCAGGAACCATCGCTATTGAAAATATTTCTCTCGAAGAAGATGCCTGCCGCAATATCCGCGAGACGGCGACAGAACGAGTCTTCCGCCTGGACCGCCTGGGCATTCCGCTCATCGAGATTGGCACGGCTCCAGACATTATGACACCAGAGCAATGCCTGGAAGCGGCAAAGAAGATCGGCCTGCTGTTACGCTCCTTGTCCGGCGTGAAGCGCGGCCTGGGCACCATCCGCCAGGACGTGAACATTTCCATCAAAAGCGGAAATCGCATCGAGATTAAAGGGGCACAGGATCTTCATTTATTACCTCTGCTTGTCGAGCTGGAAGTGAAACGGCAGGAAACCTTGCTGGAGATCAAGAAAGCACTCGAGGGAACATCGTTAGGAAGGCTAGAAATTAACGATACCACTGCTCTTCTCAAAAATTCTTCGTCGGGGATTATCAAGGCAACCCTGCAGAAAAAAGGCAAAATTCTTGGCTTGAAGCTGCGGGGATTTGCGGGATTTGTCGGCAAAGAAGTGCAGCCCGGCCGAAGATTAGGCACGGAATTTTCTGATCGGGCAAAAATCCTTGCCGGCGTTTCCGGCATTTTTCATTCCGATGAATTGCCGAAATATGGCATCACTGGTGAAGAAGTGGAAGCAGTAAAGAAAGCGCTGCAGTGTGCGAAGAAAGATGCTTTTATTCTCGTTGCAGATGAGGAGCAGAGAGCCAGAAATGCTCTAGAAGCCGTGTATGCCCGAGCGGAAGAAGCGCTGCGGGGCGTACCCAAAGAAGTGCGGAAAGCGAATCCCGATGGCACTACGTCGTATTTGCGGTCCATGCCCGGGGCAGCCCGGATGTATCCGGAAACGGACGTGCCGCTAGTACTGCCTGACCTCCCCTCAATTACCCTTCCGGAATTGCTCGACGAGAAAATCATTCGCTATCAGCAGAAACTGGACCTGAGTAAAGACTTGGCAGAGCACATCGCCTTGTCGGACAAGATGCCCCTCTTTGAAGAGCTTGTCCAGCGTTACCAAAAAATAAAGCCGGCTTTTATTGCGGAAACACTCACGTCGACGCTGCTGGACATCAAGCGGCAGTATGAGCAGGATCCCGAGAAACTGCAGGATGACGATTTCCGTAAGCTCTTCCAGTATCTTGCAGACGATAAAATCCATAAAGATATTGTGTTAGACGTGCTGATCGATATGATTACCGGCAAGTTTAATCTGACACGCTATGCCACACTGGGAACGGAAGAGATCCATCGGGTGATTAAAGAAGTTGTAGCAAAAAATCCAGGTGCGCCCTTTTCTGCGCTCATGGGCCAGTGCATGAAGCAATTGGCAGGGAAAGCATCGGGCAAGTTTATTGCGGAAGAGCTGGAGAAAGTGCTGAAAGGGAAGCATGCGTAGGGATTGTTCTCGGGGAGTTTTTTTGATAAGGGAAAGAGTTTTATATCACTCCTTTTTATCTATTAAAGATGTCTAAAACAAAGGTGACAAAAGAGTTTATTCAGGAAACAGCAGCTCTTGTCTCACGACTTCATGATACCATCATAGAGCAGAGTGGGGGAACAAAAGGAGTACGAGACGAAGGTGGCCTCTATCATTCTGTCTACAAAATAGTGCTCTACCAAGAAGAATATTCTGAAGACCCTGCTTCTGTTGGAGCATTAGTCTATGAAGAGTTTGCAAGGAAGCATCATTTCAATGATGGGAACAAGCGTACCGCCCATGCCGTTGCTAAGCTTATCCTTTTCTTAATAAACTATCATCTAAAAATAGAATATAAAAACGCTGTTTCGTTTATTATTGAAATTGCAAAATATCAAAGTGCCGTTTCTACGAGTGAGATCAAAGAATGGATTAAGAATAACTTGATCCCCACAACCGAAAAAAACGTAGAAAGTTATTTAAAGGAGATTGTCATTGATATCACTCGTCATGAGAATTAAACAAAAAGGAAAATTAACACCGGAAGAGCAAAGGAAGCTTCGGGTAATGGAACTTGCAGTAAAAGTTATCCTCAAAGAAGACCGGAAACTGTTCGAAGAACTGGCTAAGTACTAATTTTATTTTTCTCCAAATAGTTTACTCCCTATCCGTACCATCGTGCTCCCTTCTTCCACGGCAATCTGGTAATCATTGCTCATACCCAGGGAAAGGACGTGCAGCGCCGGAAACTCTCTTTTCAGTTTTTGAAAGAGCTGTGCCAACGAGCAGAATTCCTGCCGGATAATTGCCGTATCATCCGTATTCGTCGCCATGCCCATCAAGCCGGTGATGTGAACGTGTTGGAAGCGGACAGCTTCGTTGAGGGCCACTTCCGCTTCGGGAAAAGAGAGCCCAAACTTGGTCTCTTCTTGGGCGATTTTCACTTGCAGCAAACAATCAATTATCTTTCCTTCTTCTGCAGCCCGCTTCTCAATCTCCTGCAGCAAAGGAAAACTATCGACGGACTGGATCAGCTGCACGAATGGAATGATTGACCGCACCTTATTCCGCTGCAGATGACCGATGAAATGCCAGGCAATGTCTTTGGGAAGCGCTGCATATTTTTGCAGCAGTTCCGGCACGCGATTCTCCCCGAAGATCCGCTGGCCGGCAGCGTATGCTTCTTTGATTCTTTCGATGGGCTGGCTCTTGGAGACGGCGACGAGGGTGACGTGTGGCGGAAGTTCAGCATTCAAAGCAAAAAGATTCCGGGAAATCGACATATTCCCTATGGGGGAGAATTCCTATAAACGGTTTTCGGTGGGAAAGAAAAAAAAGAAAATTATTTCCCACAGAATACACTAGATAGAGCTACTTGAGTGTACGAATCACTCGCCCCCGGCTCGGTTGCAACTACCACCGGTTCTTCCCCAACACTTTCCTCTACAGGAACAGGGCCTGGTCCGGAACACCTCTTAAAAGGCTTTTCATCACAGGGAGCTAATCTAAATATGCTGCGGGCTTCTTGTGCACCCTCGCTACAGGACCCATCAGTACTATCATAACGGGTACTGAATGTATGTGTTTCACTCGCAAGGCACTTCCTGTACCCCATATCTTTACAAACTTGGGCGCCAGTTTTCATCTCACTCCAAGAAAAATCCCTCGTCGGATAGAATGAAGCTATATCACTACCACTTAAGTAGACGATACTTGAAATACCAGGTAACGTTCTCGTCGCCTCCCCCGCCACCGCCTCTTCTGACGAAGGCCGAGCATTTAGAACTAACACCACAACCGCCACTACTGCCACCAGCACCACGATGGCCAGATAGGGCATATGACTTTTTTCTGCCATGATAAACACCTCTTTTCTCTGTTTTTAGGGAATGATGACCCTGAAGAGCCTCATTCCCGTTAAAGCAAGTAATTTTTCTGTCTTAATAAGTTTTTCGTATTTTCACCCCCCCCCAGTTAATATTGTTGTCGCTGCCTCTTGTGAAAAACCTCTGCGAAAGATATTTAAAGAGAATAACCGTAAAGCATCGCATGGCAATCGCAATGGAGCAGGTCTTAGAAAAATTGGACCATGTACAATTGGACTTGGAGTACATAAAAAAGCATCTCTCTGACCTTGATCTTGTTCTTACGGACGAGGATGTCGAGGCATTGCAAAGAGCGGAGACAGATTTAGCGATGGGCAGGACGAAGAGGCTGGTTTAGGGTGTATGAAGTACATCTTTCTGAGCATGCGGATATTTTTCTTCGAAAATTAGACAAGCATCTGAGTGAAAGAATAACCAGCAGATTAAAGCGGCTAGCAGAAACACCGATCCCAACGGATGCAAAATTCATAATGAGAGAAGGTTCTGACAAGATTTTCCGCTATCGGATTGGCGATTATCGAGCGCTGTACAAAGTGAAAGACAACGAAAAAATTGTTCTTATTGCTAAGATCGATAAAAGGCCCCGAGTGTATCAGCGGTGAGTTCTTAAAGAAGACAAGTTGCCGCAAAGCCACTGGACAACTGGACACCTGCGGATAGAGTTTATATAGGGGTGCTTCGACTGAAATATTAAGCTCGTAACATGAGGTGAAGCTGCATGGAAAAAGATCAAGCGTTAGTGGTTTTTCAGGACCAAAAAATTAGAAGAATGTGGCATAATAATGAATGGCATTTCTCCATTGTTGATGTTGTAGAAGCTCTTACTGACAGCAATAATCCAAGGAATTATTGGAATATGCTTAAAGCAAGGGAAGCAGAACTGGGGATTGAACTGTACACAATTTGTGTACAATTGAAACTTATAGCAGAAGATGGCAAATTACGAGAAACAGACTGCGCTAACACAAAGTCATTGTTTCGTATAATCCAGTCCATTCCCTCCAAAAAAGCCGAACCATTCAAGCGCTGGCTTGCCAAAGTAGGCTACGAAAGAGTGCAAGAAATAGAAAATCCCGAACTGGCTCAAAATAGGGTGAAAGAATACTATGAGCTGAAAGGCTATCCCAAAGCATGGATCGATAAACGGATCAGAGGAATAGCCATCAGGCAGGAATTAACAGATGAATGGAAATCCAGAGGTGTTCAGGAAGAGAGAGATTTTGCCTTTCTAACTAATGAGATCACAAAAGCAACGTTCGGAAAAACTGTCAGCGAATACAAGCAGTTTAAGGGGTTGAACAAAATAAACCAGAACTTACGCGACCATATGACCGACTGGGAGCTGATTCTGACGATGGTTGGAGAGAAAGCCACGAATGACATCACTCTTGCCAAAGATGCCCAAGAGTTCCCAGAGTTACAACAAACGGCAAAAGAAGGCGGAGACATCGCGCAAAACACCCGAAAAGAGCTGGAGCAGAAGATTGGGAAATCTCTGCTGTCAAAAGAAAACGCTTTGTATTTGACGGCAAAGAAGAAAGAAACGGGGGCCCTTGAATGACTCGATTTGGATGCGCTTGTTTTCGGTAATCCTCACCCCATGAACAAAAACACCAGCATCATCGTCCTTTTTTGCACTTTATTGCCTTTATTCCTCGTCTTATTTTCCTACAAAGCCGTGCTCTTTTTCACGCCACTCACCGAATCACAGGAAGAAACGCTGCAATTTCTGGATGGAGATCTCGCGGAAGTTCCGTATCCGCTCACTCCTGAAGAGCGTTCGCATTTGGCAGACGTAGAAAGAGTTATGACAGGCATCAATGCTGTTTTTTATGCGCTCTTACTCGCGCTCACTCTCCTCCTGACATATACGTGGAAACAGCCGCAATTTCAGAAAAAGCTCTTCCGCTTCGGCGGCATAACAACTTTAGCTTTTGGCATCATTCTGCTATTCTTCATTCTCTTCTCTTTTACCTCCTCATTCACTCTATTCCACCAGCTTTTCTTCCCGCAGGGAAACTGGCTGTTTCCGGAAAGTTCCTTCCTGATACAAATGTTCCCCATTCATTTTTTCACTGCTGCAGCGAGGAACATCTTTCTCGTCCTGCTCGGCTTGGGAAGCCTTTTTATACTTCTCTCCCTTCTCTGGAAGCATGATAGTCCGAGCTGAAGGGCTGAAGGCATGGCTGCTTATTTTAGTGGTCTTCTTAGGAGTTCTCGTCTTGCTGGTCATCATCTTTCAGGTTCTGATATTCCTCCTGCCCCTTATCCTGGTGCTCCTGCTCATGGCCTACCTGTTCCGCAAGCTGAACACTGCGAAGAAAAGCGGCAAGAAAAAAGACTTCATTGATATTGTATTCAACGTGAAAAAGTGAGATGAATCATGGGAAAACCGCTTATCCTCATCAACTTCAAGACATATCCGGAAGCGCTGGGAAATAACGGAATATTGTTCGCAAGAAAACTCGCTGCGGTGCGCACGAAGAGATATGAGGTTGCTCTCTCACCCTCGCTTTTAACGCTTCCGTTTCTCTCCAGACAGCTTTCATTTCCGCTCTTCGCCCAGCATGCGGATCCTTTCCTCCCCGGAGCACATACGGGAAGCATTTCCCTCGAAGAGCTCAAAGGTCTTGGCATCCGGGGAACGATATTAAATCATTCTGAAAAGAAAGTTCCGTTTTCGACGCTGAAAAAGACCGTTCTTCGCTGTAAAAAGCTCGGGCTGATTGTAGTTCTCTGCGCTGCAACAGTTTCAGAAACGAAGAAGCTCCTTCTTCTGAAACCAGACTATCTTGCCTATGAGCCGAAGGGGCTTATCAGCGGAAACATTTCCGTAACAAAAGCGCGGCCAGCCATCATTACTGCGGTTGTAGAACTCTCCCAAAAAATAAGCCCCAAAACAAAAGTCCTTTGTGGCGCTGGTGTTCATTCTCGAAGGGATGTGCAGCGTGCGTTAGAGCTCGGCTGCCAGGGAGTTTTGATCAGCCATAGTATCGTCCGAGAAAAGAATCCCCAGAAAGTGTTGCAAAGATTACTTCTTTAATCTCTATCGTCGATAATTTTACTCTTCTTCTCTCTTCCCCATATCCGACCAAGCCGCTTCTCGAACCATCGCTGCTCTTTCTTCTGCAGTAATGATCTCCTGGGAATACAACTCGTTCGCATAGTGTGCCACGCAGCGGACGTACATACCATGCGTCCGCCAGCCACCGATGCCGTTGCCGCACTCTTCGGGGCGTGTCGTCTCGCCAGGAAGGCAGGGCACAGGGCAAATCAGCAGGCCATCGCAATCTTCATCTGCAAAATTTCCGGGAAGGTCATATGCTGCACAAGCCTCGGGCGGAAAGCCATCAGAAGTGCTGCCATCGCCTTCGGGCGGGAAGTATGCATCGTGTTGATCAGAATTTCCATCAATCCCGTTTCCTGCATCATACGCGGGAGGAACGTATCCTTCCGGAGGAAAGTTAGAAGGTGGAGACGGATTATCATGCTCAGCTAGAGCATCTACTCCGAGAGCTGCATCGGTTTCAGGCAGTTCAGCATAATCCCTTTCTTCGGCAGGATGAGCTTGATCGTACGGTGTGGCAACCACATCCAAAAACGGTGGCACATCGGAAAAATGAGGGAGTTCAGGAATGCGAAAATCCCATGCGACATCAATAGACACTCGTTCTTCCTGCCCGGCATCCACCGCTTCCTGATGGCGTATGCCTGGATAATACCCTTGGATCGGCTCCTGGCAAGCTGCCAAAAGAGCACACAGCCCGGCTGGTGAAAAGAGGGTATATAGGGATGGTACCATTTTTTTCAAAAGCTGGGGGCGCATTATAAAACTTATGAAACGTCTCATTTTACCTTTTGCAACATCACCTTTCCGCAAGAGAAATCTATTTAAACGAACCACCTCGACCAGCTTACCATTTATCGCCCATCGAGGGAACATCCATTTCTGATGGATGGGCCCTCTTCTTTCTTTTTTTCATATGTCAAAAATATACCACCGGTCTATTTGACCGGTGGACAATGTCTACTCTACGAGATTCTAGGCGGTATATTTTTGAGCATGATCAAAAGGTCGGCAGGGTGAGCGAAGCGAACATGCCTCCAGTCTTTGACTGGTGGTCCCTGCCGACTTTTGACAATCAAAAGGAAAATTTGCTTCTTTTCTGGCAAAAAAGCGAAGATAAAGCGTTATAAAGCGTGAAAACGGAAAATTAGCGGTCTTTGTAAGGGTTCTGGAAAGTGTCTTTTTAAAGTTCTTTGTTTGGATTCTCTGCAGCATGGTGGCGAAAAGCCATGGCGAAATATGATCAACACAACAACAGGGAGGATGCAAATGGCAATGAAAAAACTCATTTCGGTGGTGGTGTTTATACTGTTCTTGCTGAGCGTATTGCCCAGCGGATTGGCTGCAGAAGCAGATGGAGCAGAGAGCAGCGAACGAAAAGTGCTCCGAGCAGAAGCTTTGGAGAACGTTGCTCGTGCCCAAGAGCGAGCGGAGGAATTTCGAGTGAAGGCAGCAGCTCGTTTAGAACAGGTCGAGAAGCAGGCAGAAGAGCAGCTTGCAGAACGGGCCGAGAAAGCCACGGTTCGAGCTGAAAAAGCCAAAGAGCGGATAGCTGATCTGCAGGAGAAAGCAGCGGAACGCCGCGAAGCAGCGCAGGAGAAGCTCGCTACAGCAAAAGAAAGATATCACGAAGCGAAAGAACGCTTTGATGAGCAGAAGCAGCGGGTTTCGGAGCTAAAAAACAAGTTCCAAAGATGTACGAAAGCTAACGAAACGGCCAACGTTTCTGATGGCTGCAAAACCGCAGAAGATACTCTCAAAGAGGGTGCACAAAAGCACCTGCTGAATATCTTGATCGTGATGGACCGCACGCTGGAGCGCGTAGAGGAACGCGTCCTGAATACGACCGGCATTGCTGACGAAGATCGTGCTGCGGCTTTGGAAAGCATTGCTGGTTTGCAGCAGCGCGTTGCTGACCAGAGAGCTGCTGTTGAAAATGGTACTATTTCTCAAAAAGAAGCCGTGAAAGCAGCAAAAGAGCTCTGGAATGACATCAAGCGCGAGCAGAAAGCGATCGTGGCCTTGCTCGTACAGGATAAGTCCGCACATCTCGTCGAAAAGCATCGCGGATTAGAACGGAGCATGGAAGCGAGGATCGCCAGCATTGAGCGTGCTGGGGGAGATGCAACAGAATTGCAAGAGATTCTGGAGCGCTTCCGGACACAAACGGCAGAGCTTGAAGAAGCCTATGCAGATGCTAAAGCACGCTGGCAGCTGGCTCGCGGCTCAGAAAAGCACGAAGCCTGGGAAGCCTGGCGGGCTGCCCAGAAAGAGTTCCGTGACGGGCTGAAAGAATCACGGGAGATTCTGCGGGAATTTGTGCGGAAGTTTGTCGAGCTGAAGAAAGAACTGGGCACGGACGAAGTCGGTGAAAGCAATGAGACGGAAGAAACCGGCACTGAACAAGGCACCAACCAGAGTGATGAAAATGCTGGAAATGAGACAGATGATGGCGCTGAAACCGATGAAGCTGCAGAAAATGAAACGAGCGACGGCAATACTGCAGCAGGAAATGAGACCGGAAACGGATTAGGAGGAGAGGGAAATGAGACTGCTGTATAAATCGGTGCTGGCGGTACTTTCCCTTTTCTTCATTTTTTTCCTGTTCGGCTGTGCACGGGAAGTGCCGGAAGAGACCGTAGAGGGCGCGGTGGACAGTTTAGGAGACGATATGCAAGACCTTGAAGAATTTGATGACTTAGCGCAGGAGCTTGATGATGACGTGTTGAAAGAGTTGGAAGAGCTGGAGGGGTTGGGGTGAAAAAGAAGTTTTCGCAATGCAGTTACTTCTCTGGGTTGCTCAAGCTTAAAGCACCTTCGTCATAACTCATTGATAAAGCGCCTTCTAAACCTCCTTTGTACAGAGAAAGAGCGCCAGGAATTGCGACCCAATCAACCCAGAAATGATTATCCCTCCCAAAAAGAGGCGCGTGTAAAGTTCCTTTGAAACTGAGCGGAAAGTCTTTTACTACTGCTTCTTCTAATAATTTTATCGTAGAAACACGTTCATTATTAAGATAAATAAACGTGAATAAAACTTGCTCTTCATGCCTTCCTTTCTCTACAAATCGAAAACTCGGTTGGGAAGCCGTCGGATCATGGTAACCAATCCTTCCTTCTAGTTCTACATAAGTAAATGAGCGGCGCCAACTATTTGGATGAAGATTGAGATGCTCAGTTCTTTTACGCGTGTCTTCACACGCTTGTTCTATTGTCATTCTTCGATATTTGACCATTTTTCTTTTTCTAAGCTCCTCTGTGTTTTTAGAATTGTCTCCTATAGTTCCTAGGAAACTGGAAAAATGCTTGTTCGCCATCACTTTTTAAAAAAGGGATTCTATACTTCCCAAACTCATTTTCCACCCGGTCTTTCAGGGGAAACGGAACTTCTACCGGTTTAACGAGTCCTTCTCCCAGAGCATCTAATTCTACCCGTCCATGGCTACCCAGATCAATAGTTTTCA
>DATDWF010000095.1:0-9828 GCA_035289745.1 Candidatus Nanoarchaeia archaeon | reverse complement strand
TTGTTTTTCCAGCATTTCAAAACCAGTGAGTTGAATCTTGGTTTCTTTCATTAGCTACAAAGTAGCTAACTAAAATAAATACTTTTCGCTTCTGGAGAATATAGATTGACTGAGAATGTCAAAAATTAGCTAAACAAATACGAAGATTCAAGAGAGGTGAAATTGTAATAAAATACAATCTTAAACCTCTGACGAAAGAGGAATTTGATACACTCCCTAAAGAGGAAAAGAATTTTACCCATAAGCATTGGGGAGTTATTTACCTTTATCAATCTCCTGAGAGATACGTAAATCACACTTCTAATCCGAATACGATACAAGATCTACAAAAGAAATGTGATATTGCAAAAAGGGACATCGAAAAAGGAGAAGAAATAACCACTGATGCGACAAAAGATGAGGTCTCTTAACAACATCAGGTATCAGAAGCCCCGTTAATGAAATTGAAAATTTAGTATGGGGCGTGACAATTATTGTCTGCTATCATTTATTTTCGCCGCATCTTTCTCCCATTCGCCTTCCTCAGCAGCTCTATCGCTTCCTCATCCTCCACCTGCGGAAATTGCCGGTAAAACTGCCCAATGGCATAAAAGAATTCCGGCGTGTGCAGGCAAATAACCGCATCAGCTTTCTCTCGCAGCTTGGCAAGCGCTTCAGCAGAGCCGACGGGAATAGCGACGATGATCTTCTTGGGCCGTTCTTCCCGCACCACAGCAATCGCCGCCAGCATGGTGCTGCCCATGGCCACGCCATCGTCGACGATGATGATGGTCTTTCCTTTGAGAGAGAGCGGCTTCCGCTTTCCTCGGTACATCGCAGCACGTTCTTGCAGTTTCCTGCGAAGCTCTTTGACTTGCGAAGAGAGGTACTCTGCAGAAATGCCTTCCAAATGGATAAGGTCTTCTTCAATAATTTCACCGTGAAGGCTTACCGCTCCGATGGCTGCTTCGGGATTGCCCGGAGCCGGAATCTTCTTGGTCAGCACAATATCCAGAGGCAGCTGCAGCTCTTTCGCCAGGACAGAGCCAAGCTGCAAAGCTCCGCGGGGGATAGCCAGCAGGATGGTACCTTTCCGGTTTTTATAGACCGCAAGCTTTCTGGCCAGCAGCTTTCCCGCTTCGAAGCGGTCCTGGAGGATCATTATTATCTGGGGAGAAAGAGAGTATTTAAGGTTTTTTAGCGATGAGTCCTGAAAATAACAAATCATAAATAGGAGAACTCTTTTTTTAGGAATGCCCTTAAAAAACGAGGTGATGCTCATGACCGTAAAAATCTACACCACGCCAACGTGCCCCTGGTGCGCCAAGACCAAAGAATGGCTGAAAGCCAAGAAAATAAAATACACGGAATACAACGTGGTAGCGGACGTAAAAGCCCGTAACGAGATGCTCAAGAAATCCGCCCAGAGCGGCGTTCCGGTTCTCGATATTGATGGGCAGATCATCGTGGGCTATGATCCGAGTGCCATTGAGAAAGCGCTGAAGAAAGGAAAGAAATAGAAACAGGAAACGGTCGGCAAATGGCAAAAATAAAACTTGATCACATCTATGTATCCGTCAAAGACCTCGACAGAGCCGTCAGATTCTACGAAGAGCTTCTGGGCATGAAAGTGAAGCATCGGGAAGAGAAGACGTGGGCTGATTTTGACGTGGGAAGCGGCTTTTATCTCGGCTTAATCAATCCAAAAATTGTTAGCGATAAGCGAGTCGTTGGAAATAATGCGATCCCGGTCTTCTTCACCGATGATGTTGATGCTGTCTTTGAAAGAGTAAAAAAGCGGAAAGTAAAAATCTTATTCCCGCCAGAAGACTTGGCGTTTACAGATTATCCATACCGCTGCTTCCAATGCGAAGATACGGAAGGGAATATCATTGAGATTGCGAAATACAACCGAAAATGAAACCATGATCTTTACCGTCTTATCCTACAACATCGAAAGAGGGTTCCATACGGAAAATCACGTTCGGGAAGAATCCCGCTTAGCGGCAGCACAACAGATTGTGCAAGATGTGAACCCCGACATCCTGGCGCTCACGGAAGCCTGCTACGGCGGGCCGAATTCTCACGGCATTCAAATGGATTATCAAGACCTTTTCGGCTTTCCCTACGGCCAATTCGGCGGCTATCCTTACTTTGGGCCGCGCCGGGGAGATGAGGGTGGGAACTGCCTCCTGTCCCGCTTTCCGATGCACGCTGAATCAATACGGCTCGCGTATAAAGGGGCCGTGCGAGGGCAGGTGCAGCTCGATGATAAAATCCTGTGCATCGACGTGGTGCATCCTTCGTATTCCGTCGATGACCGTGAAAAAATAGCCACTTTACGTCCGTTGATCCGCTTTCGCCAAGAGCCATACCTCCTTACGGGCGACTTCAATACCATTCATCCTGATGATTCGTATGACTGGGATCAAGTAAGCAAAAGGTTGCGTGATTCTTTTGATGACGATACTGCTCTTTCGTTGGTTGAAAACTGGCGCAAAGCAGAACTGGTTTCTTGGATTCTGGCACAGGGCTTGAGAGACCCTTTTTCTCCCGAGGACCGGCAATCAACCGTCCCGACGTCAAAAGAAGGAAAAGGGAATTCCGGCGTGCGCCTGGATTTCTTTTTTTTGTCACCGAGCATTACGGCGAAAGAAGCGTACGTGCTGAAAAATCCGGACACAGAAATCGCTTCGGACCATTATCCGATTGTGGGAGTATTTGAGATATAAAAGATTTAAAAAAAAAAAAGCTGCTCTCACTCCCATTCATCGATGGAATCTCCAGGAATACGATAGGGGGTATTCTTTTTTTAACCAGGAATAAGCAATTTCTCCATTTCTCGGGTAAACTCTTTGGCTCGCTGCAATGAAGTCTTCGCTTTGGACTGTTTTTCGACTTCTATGGTTCGATATTGGATAAAGCTTCTTTTGTTTTTCTCAAATTCAAAAGACTCTATTAACGTATCTGCTTTGAGCTTCTTTAATCTTGTTTGTATCCAGCATTTTCAAGCAAACGGTAATATTCTTCTATGCCCACCAAAATTCCACCACCACCAACCTTTAAAAACCATCCCCTCTTCTCCCCGTCCATGGACAGCGCCATGACGTTAGTGAACACCCGCTGAGCCCGCAAGGCGATGATGAACGGTAGTAACTGACCAGCGCCCACAAAGCTGAACTTAAAGAAGCTCCTCATCATTGAAAAGGCTGACCGCCCCGTGCAGCGGCTGGAGCGCTGGAAGCAGCAAACTCCGCTTCATGAACGAGTCAAAATGCTCTTTCAGGGCTTTATCCATTCCCGACGGCAGGCTGGGGAAGATTGTTTCCGGCCGTTTTATACTGTTATTGAATTGCAGCCAGAAGCAGCGGGGGCATTCTTTGAACAAGTTCAACGTTGAGGGAGAGAGGGTGTATGGCATTTTAAGAGTTTGATATAAAAGCATTGCAATGTTTAAAAAAAATCTGGGCATTTTCTAATGATTCGTTTGCCGGCTCAATATTTGCTTGTGCTAAAGTATTATACGTAAAATCTCCTCTTTTCTTTTTCTCTACTTTAAAGATTTGCAGGAGATTCACCGCTTTGACTATCATCCTCTTATAGATGAGCAGTAATTTCATATCTAGAATCCCCGTATCAATAAACTGCTCTTTAAAAGCATCCAGTGTCTTCTTATGGACTTCTGGAGCTTTTGTATCTATGTTTTTTGTCAGAAGCATAGCTTGGGCTGAATAGAATATTGAATAATAACAGTGGCTTATGACTCCGCTGTAAAATGTTTCATCTTCTGGTATACCAAAATCATTAAGCAGCTCGTTGCCAGATAATTTCAATAATAATACTGCCATATGCATCTCTGTTCTGGCTCTTTTCAGGTATAAATCACCCTTTGAATCCATGTTGAAGGCCTCTTAAGAGTATTTTGTAATATGCACTGAACCCATAAATGATTATATGGTTTTTTACGCATTCTTTTCCATAATTAAACTCTTTGTTAATAAGCATCTGGTAAAATTCTTCTTCAGTAAACACAAAGCCGTGCACCTCAGGAATGGTCAGTTCTCCTTCTTTTAATGCTACTTCATAAGGTTTTTTGTTTAGGGTGGGTATAATTATGGCCAGGTCTAGGTCTGATTCTTTAGTCTGCTTGTTTTTGGCATAGCTCCCTGTTACTAATAAAGTGTAGAATGACCATTTTATTTTGTTTTGAATTTGCTGTATAATTTTGATAGGCAAGGTGACCGTATCTTTTAATGCTATTTCTGCTAAGAGGAAATAATCTAATTCTGTCGCATTTTCATTGATGTGATAGATATTTGTATTCCCCTTTTTTTCTTTTTTCAGAATAGTTTTTGAGAACTTCTCCAAAGCTTCATAGACATAATGATGGGACTTTTTTTTTGTTCGTAGTTTTATCTCTGTTAACGTGAAACCTTTCCAGGGCTCTTTTATGAAAGGGATGAGCAGGGCTATCTCCTTCTTTAATTGTCCATTATTATGGATAGTTTTATCCATTTTAGTGGATTAAAACATCTTGTCCTTTTTAATCTTTTTGGTGGCTGTTCCTGAACCATTTTCCTGACGCCGGCAAAATGGTCTTCTTCATTCTGATTGGAATTCTTACAAGCAACTTTTGCTTTTTCAATAACATGGGCAAAATTCTTCCATTTGTCATAATCCAAGAGTTTCTGAAGATCTCTCGCATACCAGAACTCTATACTATCTACGGTCTGAGAATACTCTTCAAAGGTTTTCCGTAAGGTGGCGATGAGGGTGGGGTTCATGGTGGGAAGCATTTCAGATGCTCTTTAAAACGAGGTTGATTAAATAATTTTCCCACATATTTTTTGATTAGATTTCTTAGAAAGATAGTTTTTAGGTCCAAATGAGCACCTGTCTTTTGGTTAGTCCGGTGCATAAATATTTTTCGCCCCCTCTGTTTAAACATATAATGAAAACATCGATCCAAATTGGAGTAAACAACAAAATCCCCCCGGCTAGCTTGTTTGAGTCCACATACCTCGATCTCGTATAATCCTCCGTGGGGGTTAAATTTCGCTAAAGAGATTATAACTTTTGTTTTCTTTCTCTTATTTTTATTTTCCAACATGATGGACACCAGTGCCCCCTCTTAATATCATGGGGGGTAGCTCCCCAAACATGCCTTTCTTTGCATTGCCATTCTAACTTGCATATAGCACTAGTATACTCTTCAGAGAGACACTTCCCGCCACGAGCTTTCGCTAGACTTTGCATCTCTTCTAAAGTTAGGCGTTTAGTCATAAGTAACGCTATTTCAAGGGAGAATTTATAAAATTACGTTGTAGAAATAAAAAACGTGGACAGCGCCATGACGTTAGTGAACACCCGCTGAGCCCGCAAGGCGATGATGAACGGTAGTAACTGACCAGCGCCCACAAAGCTGAACTTAAAACAGATGAGAATCATACGCCGACAGAAAAGCGTCATTCCGGCCTGTGATGTGCCTTTGCCGCTATTCAAGAAACTGCTCCGGGAAACGGCGGATATCGACGCCATCGGCGCCTATAAGATCGGCTTTCTGCTCGGACTAGGGTATGGCTTGCCCAGAGTCGTAGAAATTGCCCGGAAGTATACAGAGAAACCGCTTATCTACGACCACCAAAAAGCAGGAACCGACATCCCGGACACCGGAAAACTGTTCGCAAAAACAGTCAAACAGGCCGGCATCGATGCGATTATCCTGCTCCCCCAAGCCGGGCCGGAAACAGGAAGAGCCTGGATTGACGCAGCAATGGAAGAAGACTTGGGAGTGATTGTCGGCGGGTTGATGACCCACCAAAAATATCTCTGCAGCGAAGGTGGGTATATAGCAGACGAAGCCATCCTCGACATGTATCTCACGGCCTCAGAAGCAGGGGTTTGCAATTTTGTCGTTCCGGGAAACCGGCCGGAAGAAATTCAAAGAATAAGAAAAGCGTTAGAGGCTAATGGCTTTCCTCCCACATTCTATGCCCCCGGCTTCATAACGCAGGGTGGCTCCATTTCAGATGCAGCGAACGTAGCCGGAGACTGCTGGCATGCCATTGTAGGCAGAGCGTTATATGAAGCTGAAGATATCAGAAAAGCCGCACTGGAACTGAGCAAGCAGATCTATAAAGCGCGATGCTGCGGTGATTCCTCGACAAAAAAGAAACTCTTCTAAAGAAAAAGCCTACCCAAATAATCCTTCTTCCCCGTCCTCTTCCTCATCCAGCTGCACTTTCTCAATGGCGGTTAAGAAGTCCTGCTGCGTTACGTGCTCCCGATGTTCCCGAATGGCGCCATAGCCGGCTTCCGTGCATACTGCCTGGATTTCTGCGCCACTAAAGTTTTCCATCTGGGCAGCCACTTCTTTCAGCTTCACCCGCTTCAGGTTCATGCTTTTGGTGTGCACTTGTAAAATCTCCAGCCGCCCGTCAGCATCCGGCAAGCCCACTTCAATCAGCCGATCAAACCTTCCGGGGCGGAGTACGGCCGAATCCAGAATGTCTATCCGATTCGTTGCCCCAATGATCTTCACATTATCTAAATGCTTAAACCCGTCCATCTCCGCCAGCAATTGCACAAACGTCCGGTTCACTTCCCGCTCGCCGGACGTGCCAAGATCGATGCGCGTGGCAGCCAAGGCATCAATCTCGTCGATAAAGACAATGGTCGGCGCCTTCCGCCGCGCCAGAGCAAAAATTTCTTTCACTAATTTCGCACCCTCGCCGATAAACTTCTGCACCAGTTCTGAGCCGACCACTTGGATGAACGTCGCTTGGGTGCTATTGGCCACCGCTTTGGCTAATAAGGTTTTCCCCGTTCCCGGCGGGCCATATAATAAGACTCCTTTCGGCGGCTTTATCCCCACCTTCTCAAACAGCTCCGGCTGCAGCAGCGGCAGCTCAATGACTTCTTTGATCTCCTGCATCTCTACCTGCAGCCCGCCGATCAAGGACCAGCTTTCCTGCGGCTTTTCGATGATGACAAACTTCTCCACGTCAAACATATCGGTTAAGGCAATCTTCTCCACCACATTCAGGTTCTTCTGGTCAACAAGAACCGCATCGCCGCAGTGCAGTTCGGGAATTCCTTTTGCCACATAACAATAGAACTTATTGCCGTTCGGCAGCCGGATGATGGCTTTGCCCTGCTGCATCCCGGTAACGTCTGCCACCAGCAACGCCGGCTTTTTAAAGTTGGAAAGCTCCTGAGAGGTATTGCTATACATCTCCCGCAGCAAAGCTGCCTCTTCCTGCAGGCGGGCCATCGTCACCTGCAGCAGGCGGTTCTCTTCCTGCAAGAGTTCTAGCGTCGGAAGAAAGTGCTGCTCATTCGCCAAAAGCAGATTTTCTGATTCTTTAGCAATGGCGCCCTCAGCTCCTTTGCTAAGAACACCGGAAAGAATCTCTTTCTCAGCCCGAACGCCATCGCTTTTTTGCTCAGCAGTTGCCTCACTCATGGAGAGACAAAAAAGAAAGGAGATTTATAAAACTTTACGTATAGAAGATAGGACCCCATGAATGACGGCTGGCCGCGAGCTCGGTCGGTTCATGGCTTTTTGGTTTGTCCAAAACTAGTTTCTATCATCGAGAGAACCGACCAATGAATCCTCATAAACGATATAAGTTCCTCGCTCGCCATTTGGCCTAGCCGTCATTCATTGAGTTGATAACGCTCGTACCGATAGCCGTTTTTCTTTCAACGCTTGCTCCACGGCTTTTCCGACGGCCCCGCGCCGCTGGATTTTTATCAGGCCTTTCTTGCTCACCCGCGCCTGCACCAAAATATCGTCACCATGGCATAACGCAACCTCCCCATCCCGCAAGGCACGATCTACAAACAGGCGGATATAGCGGCCATCAAACTCCGCATCAAAAGAAGCCGTCTCCTTTGAAGAAGCCCGCAACGGCTGCACCTCGATGTGCAATCCCAGCTCTTCCTCAATCTTTTTAATCTCGCTGCCTCCCGTGCCGATGACGCGCGGGATGTCTTTCTCCGGCAGGAAAAGCTTCAGATGCCGGTCATCAATGAACTGAATATCACATTGCGCACTGTACTTGTGAAAATAATCTTTCAGCTGCTCCGCTGCAAAATGCCACACGGGCTTGCGCTCTTTCTTGCCGACGGGAACAACGACCGTATGCTCCCCATAGGAATACATTTCATACAGCAACGTGCCGCTGGTAAAATCACGGATTTCAACGATAGGCCGGGCTAAATCCGCTTCCACCATGCCGCTGGGCACTTTCACGACCATAGCCAGCTCCAGCACTTTGGCAATCTGCCCGCCCTGCACAAAAACGACCGTATCGACCACTTGCGGGATAATGCCCAAATCAATTCTCCCGATGAACCGCTGAATGGCATCGATGGGCGCCGTGGCATGCACAATGCCAATCATGCCGATGCCTGCTAAGCGCAGATCCGCATAGAGCAAGAAATCATCGGTATTCCGCATTTCATCAAAGAAAGTCTTATCCGGCCGGCTGAGCAGCAGGACATCATGAATCTCGCCGCGCTCTCCATGGCTCAGCGAATATTGCGTAATGTTGCTGCTCAGCAGCATATCCCGGGGGCTTTCCACCGTCTTGATGATCTTGCCCCGCGCCGCAAAGTATTCTGCCAACGCTCGGGCTAAAGTGGTTTTTCCTTCGCCGGGGCTTCCTGCCACCAATACGCCAGAAGCCTGATCCATTAAGCGCACTCGTAAGCGCTCGTCCAGCTGGTAATCATCTAAATCCAGCTTGGCAACGGGCCGGACTGCAGTAATTTCCCAGCCATCGCTGAACGGCGGCTGCGTAATGACGATACGATACGTACCAAGCTGCACTACGGCGCTGCCTTCCCGCTCAATTTCAATGAAACTATCGTCACGCGACGCCGCAATCTCCATGATCTGCTTGCTCATGCGCCGGAGCTGCTCTTTTTTCAGCGTCGCCTCGCTGAGCTGCGCCATTACCCACTTTCCAGGCTTGCCGCGCTTCGCTACGGGTAAAGCGCCATCCCGGAGATGCACGCTCATGGTTTCCGCATCAAAATACTGCTCCAGGAGGAGCTGCCCTTTTTCCGCCGTGATCTGGTACACCTGCAGCCCCTGGGCCCGAGCGCTGACGGCCTGCACGGCATTGCTTGTAATTAAGACCGCACTTTCTTCCCACGCCAAAGATCGCGTTTTCTCGACGGTAGTTTCGTCGTGCTTCAGCGGCTGGCCTACAAAAGAAAGGGTAAAGCCCCGTGTTTCAGCCAGCTGGCGCAACTGGCGCAGCTCTTCAAGGGCAATTTCGCCGCTCACTTTTCCTGCCGAAGCCTGCTGCTCAATCTCGATAATGGCAGACTGGGGGATGAGCAGAGTATGCATCGCACAGATTTTTTCGGCAATCTTCGTCGACAAAATGCCTTCCAGAAGGGCGGAGAGGTCCACAACTGCTTTCTCAAACGTTTCCATGCGCTCTTGAGCAGAACGCAGTTTAAAAAACTTCCTTTGTGTTTTTCTTTTTGCAAAGAGCATAAAAAAGAAAACGTTTAAAAAGGAAAACGTCTTTCTTCCGGGTAGAAAACCAAAAGAGGTGACTGATTCATGGCAAAGAAGAAGAAAGCAGCGCCGAAGCGAAAAGCTGCGAAGAAAAGGAAGAGATAAATTCTCTTTCTTTTTTTATTTTTCTCAATGATTTTTTTCTCCGCGAAAAATTGAGGGAAGCGTTCTAAAAAAAATATTTTTTGCTGTTTTCTGTCGATACCTTTATTAAAGTTGTTTTTCTTAGGGCTGCTCATGGCTTTTACCGTCTATAATACGCTAACGAAAAAGAGAGAGCTTTTCGCCCCCCGGAAGCCCGACGAAGTAAC
>DATDWF010000094.1:0-6071 GCA_035289745.1 Candidatus Nanoarchaeia archaeon | reverse complement strand
AATCTTCCAACAGTTGAGAGGAACACCAGAGCCATCATATTGAACTACAAGATGATTTGGCCCATCGCAGGCATTTCCCCCACAACCAAACGTGAGTGCAGCCGCAATTGCCACACCGTTCTGCTTCAGCTTCGCAACAAGACTGTCATCCTTTCTTGAATTTTCCATTTTTTTCCTCCAATATCTTGAAAGCATCCAGAACCCCCTTTCAATACCCCCGTACGCCTGCCTCTTTAAAAACTTTCCTCAGCAAAATTTTCCTTTCGCCAATCTTCGCGCGAGAACTTGCAACGACTTCTTATACGCCGCAAAATCCGTAATCGGCACGCGCGCCACGCCGCCGTCCATCGCTGCCTTTGCAACTGCAGAAGAGACCAGCGACAGCAAACGGGGATCAAAGGGCTTGGGGATGATATACTCGGGGCCGAAAGCAAACTGCCGGCCGTACGCTTTTGCCACAGCAGCGGGGACTTTCTTGCGCGCCAGAGCCGCCAGCGCTTTCGCTGCAGCTAGTTTCATTCCAGACGTAATCTCTCGGGCTTGCACATCCAGCGCTCCCCGAAAGATGAATGGAAAGCCCAATACATTGTTCACTTGATTCGGAAAATCGCTCCGGCCCGTCGCCATGATGATATCCGGAACCGCCGCTTTGCCCTCGTCGTAAGAGATTTCCGGAACCGGATTCGCCATGGCAAAAACAATGGGCTTGCTGCCCATGCCGCGGATCAGGTCTTGCGTCAAAAGGTTGCCTTTGGAAACGCCGATAAAGACATCGGCGCCCCGGAGCGCTTCAGCAAGGCTCATCTCTTTTTCCTGTGCAAAGAAGGCTTTGTACGGATTTTCCGCACGGTTTTTCGTCACCAGCCCTTTGCTGTCAAACAAGAATATCTGCTCTTTTCGTGCGCCAATTTCGACCAAAAAGCGGGCACAGGCAATCGCTGCCGCACCCGCACCGGAAAAGACAATTTTCACTTGCGACAACTCTTTTCCCGCCAGATGCAAGGCATTGAAAAGGGCTGCCGCAACAATGATCGCCGTGCCATGCTGGTCATCATGAAAAACAGGGATATCCAGCTTTTTCTTCAGCGCTTCTTCGATGGCAAAACATTCTGGTGCTTTGATGTCTTCCAGATTAATGCCGCCGAACGTCGGAGCAATAGCCGTAACAACGTCAACGAATCTATCAACATGAGTTTCCGCAACTTCTATGTCCATCGCTTCAACCCCGCCAAAGCGCTTGAACAGCACGGCTTTGCCTTCCATAACCGGTTTGCCGGCAAGAGCGCCAATATTTCCTAAGCCGAGAACTGCCGTGCCATTGCTAATGACGGCAACGAGATTGCCTTTTGTTGTGTACGTATATGCTTGAGTGGGATCTCTCTGGATTTCCAGGCAAGGCTCGGCTACTCCGGGTGTATACGCGAGAGAAAGGTCTTCCGCAGTTTTACAGGGCTTGGATGGAAGAATACGGAGCTTGCCAGCAGGCAGAGTGGAATGGTACTGCAAAGCTTTTTCTTTCAGAAGCTGTTCTTTTGGCTTGATCATCCTCCTAAGAAATAGCTGATGATTTAAAAGGATTTTGCATTATAATGTTTTAACTCATTCTCAGAGTAGCATTAACATTGGTCATCCGACCACTAAAGACTTCTGCAGGTATGGTAGTAGCTACATATCCCGTCTTCAGAAACTTTACTTGCCGTATTCCTGGAAGAACATTAATGATAATTCTGGGAGTTAAGCCTATAGGGACTCCATCAACATACACGTAAGCCCCCGTTGGCACGCTGGTGGCATTAATTGTCCCTAATTGTGTGAGATTGGTATATACATTTACTGTCTGACCGGCAGTAGCGGTCACGGGGACAGTTTTTCCAGAGTATCCCGGCTTACTAAACAGGCCCTGCCGTAACCCCGGCGCTACAGTAAGGACTATGGGAGTAATCCCTTTGTAAGAATTATCAATATAAACATACGCTCCTGTAGGAGTACTGGTAGCGTTTATTTTCCCAGTAGTAGCAGAAGTAGTACAGGCTCCTGCTAAACATCCCGTTGGACAAGCATACGTTATTGATTGAGAACCACCTGGACCACCAGAACCCCCTGCAACACAAACACATTCACTTAACCGCGTACTGTCAATGCACCTATCCAAACAGCCCACACCCGTAGAACTACCCGACCAGGTGATATTACTTGAGACATTGTAGTTTAATCCGCCGTCATTATCCGTGCAAAAGAGAGTGGTGGTGGTTTGATTAGTAGAGGTTCCATTTGTCTGATTTCCAACCGTGGCATTGGAAGTTTGATTCACGGGAGCAGATTGACAGGCACTATTCGAGCAGCCATACGTGCAGTACGTCCCGTTGTTCCACTCATAGCAGGAGTCTGCATCAAAATTACCACAGGTCTTGAGATAACTCCCCACACAAGTAGCGGTGGGAGTTGACCCCGGTGTTGCAGTACATTCAGAAGTACACAAAGAAGTCTGATTGCTACTAGACGCATTCGTTGCCGTCGCATTGGAAGATGTGCCATTGGTTGTACTGTTAGAAGAAGCAACACAGGCCCCATTTACGCAGCCAGTGGGGCAATAGGTTCTAGCACCAATTTCAGAGCAAGAATCGGCATCGAAATTACCGCAAACCACGGCATACATTCCATCACATGCAGAGATAGATTGTCCGGCAGGAGCCGTACATTCGGAAGAGCACGCCGTTTGATTCCCAGTAGTTTCATTTCCTGTGGTAGCATTTGTAATATTCCCAGTAGAACCCTCGATAGCTTTTCCAACGCTAACGCCACAACCGGCTAAAAAAAATAATCCTACTAAAAGAATAATAATGTAAACATTCTTTTTCGACAACAGATTCATGATAGTACCTCTTTTGATGAATTGAACAAGTAAAGCCCAACTTAATAAAACTTTCTTTTTTGTTGGAGCATCCGTGGACTATTCCCCATATGCAATCCGTACCACATCCCCCTCTTTCACCGGATAGAGCGGCGCAACTTCAGCATTGTTAACAATGATTAGCAATTCTTTATCATCTTTCGTGCAGTAGGCAGTGCCATTAACCGTCAGGCAATCTTGGGTTAAAAGCATCCCCGCTTTCTCGGCAATCTGCTGCAAAGAAATTCCAGATGAAAAGAGCTGCACACTGCCTTCGAAGAACGCCACAAAGAAATCTTTTTCATGCGCATTCTTTAAAAGAATCTCTTTGCCAGCAACAACCACGCGCATCGTGGCCTGTTTGGCTTCAGCAGAGTAGGGATACGGAGAGAACTCGTTGCAGGCATTCTGCTGGCATAAATTCTGCGAACAGAGCACCGCGACGGGGCCAGAATCGCAAAGCAGATAGCAATCCGCATCGGACTGGCAAATATTCGGCTCGGCTGGGGAATTTTCTTGGGGTGTGTTGCCCAAAAAGAAGGTAGGAACAGAAAAGCCAATGACAATTAAAGCCAAGAAAGTCAAAAGAAAAAATTTCCGCAGCAAGGCTTTTTGTTTCTCTTTCATGAGGAAGAAGAAAAAGAAGAAGAAATTAAAAAGCTTTCCGGTAAGAAAAGCCTACTTAACAACAATCTTGCCGGTCATCCCCCGCCAGGCTTCACAACTGCTGCAGCTGAACGGAAACTCGCCGGCTTTATCAGCAATAAAGCTCATCCGCGTGGCACCGGAAACTTCTTTTTCGACGCCAAAAGCCGGCAGTGAAAACGTAAACGTGAAGCCGCTTTCTGGCATAATGCTCAGCTGTACTTCATCGCCTTTGCCCACCGTCAGCTTATTCGGCCCAAAGAGCCATTTCTTGGCTATGATGGAAGTGATCACGACATCCTGAACGTCGTCAGATTCCGTACCGCTAGTCGTGCCACTGGTCTCCGTTACAGTAGGAGCTTCTTCCTCACTGGCTGGCTCTGCAGCAACTTGAGCGTCTTGATTAGGAGCACCTGCAGCCAAAGCTGCTTCTACTTCTCGCACAAATACGCTATAGGGCTGGAAGCCACTGAGAACTTTTCCATTAACCACAAAAGCCGGCGTCCCTAAAATGCCTAATGCAGCAGCTTCCTGAACGTCCGCTTGTATATCATCTTGATATTTCTTGCTGCTCAAGCACGATGCAAAGCGATCACCATCCAACCCCAGTTCTTCGGCCCAGGTCGCATACTGCTCGTCTCCCAGCGAACGCTGTCCCTCGAAGAGCTTATCATGGTATTCCCAGAATTTGCCTTGCTCTTGCGCACAAGCAGCAGCCAGAGCAGCAGGCTGGGCTTCCGGATGGCTCTTGAGCGGGAAATCTTTAAAGACAAATGTAACCTTGCCCGTCGCAATATAGCCCTCTTTCAGCTGCGGGAGCGTTTCCGCCCAGAACTTCCGGCAGAAAGAACACTGATAATCACTATACTCCACAACCGTAACAGGCGCATCGGCATCACCTAAGAACGGCTCACCTTCCAAATCCACCCCACGCTCCTCAGCAGCGGCTGTTTCACCGCTTGTCACTGCTGCGCCGGTTAGCTCCTCGCCCGCATCAGAACTGCCTGTTGCTGGCTCTTCTCCGTTTGAAGAAGCTACTTCAGCATCATCATTCGACGCATCTCCAACAGCATCGGCACTTGCTGGCTCGTCAGCAGTATCGCTAAAAGCCGGAGCACTCAGCACAATGCCCTGCGGGAAGAACAATTCCCCATCTTTTGTAACATAAGAGTCTACCTCTTGCCCGGCGACCGCCAAGGTTACTTTATAGAGATCGCCCACTTCTGCCGAATCACGCACTTCAGCAACAAAAGGTGGCTGTAAGAGTTTCGTATTCACAAAGCTCAGCACTTTCTGCGTGGCTTCTTCTTCAGCAAGCACTACTTTCTCAGGCGACGTTTCTTCGCCGCCAAACTGGAAGCCGTCCGTTACGACGGAGAATAACAAAAGGATGAGCACGATCCCCGTCATGGCCTTCCACGTCGAGACGGACTTCAGCGTGCCGCTGCCATTCTCCGTGGCCCAGGGATTGACGGGTGCTGCGGAAATAGCTGAAGAGGCGGTTGCTTTTCCTGATTCTTTTGCCGCTTCTTTCAGCACCGGCTCTTTTTTCGGCAAAGATTCTTTCACCACCGAGAAAGATGATTCCTGTTTTTGATCCAGCTTGGGCGCTGCTTTGGGATTGGGCTCCTGCCGGATTTCATGCACCTGGACTCTCTTTTCCGCTCTCGGCTCTTTTTTCTCCTCTTTCTTTTCCATTTTCTCGACCTTCACCGGAGTAATCTTTATCGCGCTTTTTTCAGCACTTTTTTTCATGCTGCTTTTCTTTTCTAAAGAAGCATCGGAATATCCAGACACTACCGAAGAAGTCCCCGAAGCGCTCTTCGCCCCATTTTTCTTAGGCAGAGCCTCTTCAACGAGATCCTCCTCACTGATGAACTCCTCGTCTAAAAATGATTGTTCCATATCATCAAGCTGCTTTTGTTCCACAAAAACCACCCCTCTTTACTGATTTGAAGCATCACCTGCTTTAAGCGATGCGTGTAATAATCCATCCCCCTCTTTGTTCGTCTGTTGAACAGAATCTTATAAACATTTAGCGGGTTAAACAGTTACATCTTAGTGTGTTGGTTGGGGAATAAATGTTTAAGATGGTAAAGTAAGAGGGGGCGGCTGCTGGGCCAAATGGCAAAAGGTGATGCTATGAAAAGCCAAAAATGCCAAAGCTCTACTCCAGAATAGTTAAAAAGCTTAATAATGTCCCAGAGATTTAGCCTAAAATATTATGGAATTTCGCATCCAGCGGAAAGAGGACGAGAATCTCCACAAATATCCCTCAGAAGATCTGGCCATCGCCAGGAAATTCGGCGAAAAGCTGCGCAAAGAGCTGCAGGATTTCGTCATGGGTGTGGTTGTTTTCGGCTCTACGGTCCGGAGAGAGGCCACGGAAAAGAGCGATATTGATGTGCTGGTGGTCACGAATGACACCACCTATCTTATCAGCGAGGCTTTTGTCGAAGGCTATCGCATCATTGTCGAGCGCCTCATGAATGAGACTTCTGATAAACTGCACGTGAATTCCATGACGTTTACGTCG
>DATDWF010000093.1:0-9265 GCA_035289745.1 Candidatus Nanoarchaeia archaeon | reverse complement strand
GTCTCTTTCCAATCTTTTTCTTGGATGAGAATTCCATAATAGTTGACGCCATTCCTTTTGGTTCGCACTTTTTCCAGAAAACCCCAGTCAAATTCGAGCTCCGGGCATTTTGCACAGAGGTAAGCAAACAAGCAATGGTGGTTTCTTGACTTTATTTTATCAACCCGCAAATAGGCTTCCGCTAATTGGTGAAGAACATCGTAATGTATTTTATAAGCAGAGTTCCAGCGTTTTTTCTCAGCAGCATCTTTGGCACTTTGAAAATCCTCTTTCGCAATGGTCAGATTAGCAGAAATTCTTTCTCGGTCAACTTCTTGGTCGGTGAGAATATTCCCTTCTCGGATGCACCAGTCGCAGGCTTCTTTTTCCGTCTTAAACTGCCGCATGCTTGAGAACCTCAAGAGGAATATCGCCTTTGAGCACCATGCCTTTTAAAATGTTCCGTAACAACGAGGCTCCTAAATGCCGCAAGTCCTCTTCCTGTTTTCCAGAAAAAATCTGTATCTCTCTCTGCAGCTTAGAGAGGTATGGGCCTAAACCCAGCTGGTCAATATCGCCGTAGAGAAAAAGATCAACATCACTCTCTCTGTACCAGTCCCCGCGGCTAAAGCTCCCGAAGAGAATGACGGTTTTAGCATTTTCTAAAGAGGTGAGGTAATCAAGCAGGCCGGACTCATAGAGCTTCGTCAGGGCAAACAGCTTTTTGGCGTTCCGAAAATGAGCGGAAGCATGGTTGGCTATAAAGTACGGCATTTTTTTTCTGGGTTTTAGGCGCGTGATGAGCTGTTCTTTCTGAAGCTTTTTTAGCCAGGCATTGGTTTGGGCTCGGCTCAAGCCGGATGTTTTTCTTACCTGCTCAAAATGCCACTGTTTTGTCGGCTCATTGAAGAACAGTTCTTTAATGGTTTCTTTAGCATGCATTTTAGTATGGTTACGGTGTACTATTATTTAATATTTATGGGGGTTTTATAAGAGAGGAAGCTGGCGTTCTAGACGGTTGAAGCCATAGAATAAGATTATTTTCACAAAATGTAGAAATATTTATATATTAGTTATAGCTAGAATAAACTATGGATATTAAAGAACTCCTGCAAAAATTGGCTGGAATCCAAACGGCCGAAACGGTAATGGATGCGCTCAACGTGGATAAGAAGATGGCAATCTATTATCTCCATCGCCTCAGAAAAGAGGGCTATGTGAAAACCAGAAGACAGAGCAATAACCGCCGTGTCTACACCATATCTGTTGATAATAAATTGGGGGGCAAAAGCTATTACGAGGTCATCAACGAATTGTCACCCCTAAAAATTTCCACGCCCACCACGTATAGGATTTATGGGAAAGAGCCCAGCCGGGAAGAAACGATAGTGTATGCTATCAAAACGGAAAGCCTGAGAACCATTCTTGCATCCTTAGCGCTCTTCAAAAAAATAAAAGATTGGGTAGCATTATACCATCTCGCCAAAGCCAATCATATCGAACGCCAGGTGGGGGCGTTATACGACCTCGCCCAGAAAATTATGAAAGTAAGAAGAATGACTCGTACGTTTAGAAAGAGTGCCTTACCAAAAAAATGGTCTCATTATGCATATGTTGTTCCGGGGCTGCAGTCAAAAGATTTTACCGACGTAGAGAGCAGATGGAAGATGTATCTACCATTTAATAAAAAGGACTTGGAGGACTACCAATGATTACCATAGACCAGCAACAGCGGTTATTAGTAAGTGCTGCCAGAAGGCTTACGAGAAAGATAACGGTGTACGCGATCGGGGGAACTGCTATGATGTTTCTCGGCTTTAAAAATGCAACATTGGATATCGACCTGGTCTTCGAGAATGAAAAAGGCCGTGCCGTCTTCGCAGAAGCCATACAATCCCTGGGCTATGAAAAGATGGAAGCCCGCACCGTGTATGGCACCAAGAGAAACATTCCAGAAATGTTTCGGTTACAGGATGAGCGCTTTGACCTTTTTGTCGTCGAGGTAATAGACTTCATTTTTTCCGAAACCATGAGAAAAAGAGCCGAGCCCGTCCATCAATTTGTTGATAATTTGATTCTCAAGATTGCTGATCCCCACGACATTATCCTCATGAAATGCGCTACCGACCGGTTAAAAGACAAAGATGACGCCCGCACCATCATTACGGCAACAAAAATGAATTGGGATATTATTATCGAGGAAGCCAAGAAGCAAATCGAGCTCGGAAAAGAAAGGGCAGCATTTGATTTGGGCTGCTTCCTGGAAGACCTCCAGAAAATAGGGGTCGATATTCCTTCGGAGGCATTAGACAAGCTCTTCGAGATAGTGGAAAAACAGGCGAGAGAGAAAAAATCAAAACCGTAATGTCTGCAGGCGGTTCTATTCTTTTTCGAGTCGTGCACGAATATCTTGCTCGAGTGCCAAAGCTCCTAAGCCACTCTGATGGATTTTATTGAATGCTTGGCTGGCGTTCTTCACTGCGGTTATAATAGAGTCTCAGGACTTATCTCAATAATCCGATAATTCTTTCTATTTCTGATGGAGTGTGGTTTAATTGAACACTTGCTTTCTGGTAGTCGGCTTCATCAAGAGCAGAGATGGTTTTAAGTATATTTTTGGAAGGGAGAAATTGAGCAACTTTCTTTTGTAAATCCAGCGATTTCTCTCCAGAGTACCACAGCAGTGCAAAAATATCACAAATATCTTTTATTTTCTTATGCTCTTTATCCCGGTTCTTTAAAGCTTTCAATTTTGTGGCAAGCAATAATTCTGGTTTGGGCAGCCAAAGCTTCTTATTAAACTCCCGGAGTTCTTCTCGATGTTTTTTGCCCTCAAAAACAAACCTGAGCAAAGGCTCATCGGCCGGCTGAAAGTGAAAAACCTCTCTGAATTTTGGAGGGATAGCATCAACAAGAATGTCAATGTATAAAGGGAAGATAAAATGTGCTGGAATAATTTTTCCTTCTCCAATCTCTTCTTTGGTTTCCGTGTGAATTTCTTTGAGTAATCGGAAAGATACAGATTGGAATTTTAGTTTGTTTTGAAGAATATCCAGCGACTTTGCTAAAGCAGAGTTTCTTAGGTGCTCTACCGTTGCGCTTTTATCCAAATGGAACCCAACGTCAATATCTCTACTTCCCAGATAAGGCCTACCCTGTGCCTTTCGGAAGTTCTTGTTCACGTGGAGAAAAACTGCCCATCCACCGAGAATACAAATCGGTTCTTCTAATGCAGAGATTACGTGTTTGAGATAGTTGTACGAAGTTTTTGTTTCAAATTCGAGATACATGTTTTTTTATCCTGGAGAGAAGCATTTCGGCGGCTTCCACTGCTGGTCCTCCTTCTGCGAATAAGTCTATAATCAGTTGCGGAAGTGAAACTACAAAAAGATTATTTAATTTTCGTTTTCCATAAAAAGTGGGTTCTTCTGTCACTATAATGCGAACATTGCCTTTTCCATACAGCCCTTCTTTTAAGAACAAGGAATGCCAAGCAGGCACATCTGCTTCTTCTATGTACACGTCAATTCTGGAAGGGAAAAGATGCTGCTGTACCAGATTTTCAGCTTGGTAGGTAGTAAGGGCATAGGTGAGCTTTGTTTTTCTCAGTATGGTGAGGGGGTCTTTGACCATATATTCTCGATATTTTCTGGGCTTTTTGTGGATGGTTATCCAGTATTTTATTAATTCAGCAGGATCGACAACTGTTGTTTTTTTGACCAGTTTCTTTTTTTCTAATGCTCGCAAGAAGAGAATAACCCACTGCCGGGTGCAGGTAGCCCTCTTAGAAAGTTCATTCTTGCTTAAGGGTTTTGGCTCTGTCAATAATACTCGCAGTATTCTTTCTCGCTTAAGCCCACGCATGGGATGTAAGTTATGTAACTAGTATATAAATGTTACTTACATGTAAGCAAATCCCGGGGCTCATAAAGTAGAGTTACGGAGGCACTTGGACAGTCCTGCAAAACCTAGCGAGAAATAAAAAACCCAACCGCAGCAAGCTGCGGGGTTTTTTAATGTTTGTTGGGAAGTTAATTTTTCCACTGCAAGCAGTGGGGTTTTAGACCCAACAAACAAATAAAAATTAGGGCTATCCTTTTTCTAATCGTGCACGAATATCTTGCTCGAGTGCCAAAGCTCCTAAGCCACTCTGATGGATTTTATTAAACGCTTGGCTGGCGTTCTTTACGGCAGTTATAACTGTGTCCCAGACCTTGTCGGTAGCTGGAGTGTCTCTCATGATCAGACGAACGTTTCTGGCGATTTCAGCAATATATAGAGGACTTTGCATAATTCATATTTTGATGCGTAAAGCTCTCTTTATTCGAGTAAAAGAAAGGCCAATCCCAGAATGAAAATTCCATTTTAAGAACGGCAATCTATTCCCTCCCCAGCCATTCCCGCACCCGCTGCTCAACTGCTAAACCAGCTTCTCCGTCGGTTAAGATTTTCTGGAAGGTCTTGCTGGCGTTCTCGACAGCGGAAGCGATGGAACCCCATAAATAGTCGGGGACCGATAGTTTATTGCTGAGCATTTGCACATTCTTGGTTACTGACGCAACATGGGTTTCTAAGGTTTCTACGTCCCGCAGCAGATTTCCTTTATACAGCTTCAACTCTTCTTTCAGTTTTTCTGGTGGATTCAAGTCTGCGGTTTCCGCAAGCACTTTGGCGACTAACGCCGCATAGGCCCCAACTTCAACTTTCAGCGCCTCAATCTTGGCAATCTCGGCTTTTCCTCTGCGCCAGCTGTCTTTAATCAGCTTGGCATTTCTCTGGGCAGCAGCCTGTTGCAATCTACCGAGTATTTCCGCAGCCTGCTTTACTTTGCGGCTGATTTTTCGCAAATCTCTCCGGACATTCCTTTCCTCTTTTCTCGCTTTGGAAGACGCTTTTACGGCGGTAAGTTTCCTCTTTTGCTGTATGACGGAAATCCGATCTTCAAACTCTTCTCCCGTCAAGGCTTTCTTTCCTTTTTTCGCCGTAGAAAACGGCCAAATCAACAAGTGTAACATGGTTGTGCCTCCTTTTTTTGCTTATGCTCTTCCCAGATCTTCACGGACTTTTTGTTCGAGTGCTAAGGCAGCTTCCCCGTCGGTTAATATTTTACTAAATGAAGTGCTAGCTCCTGCAATGGCAACAATGGTTTGCCTCCATAACGGGTCTCCGGCAAGAGTTGATTTGTCAATGAGTTGCAGATTAGTTGTCAAGGCTTCAACACGATGTTCCAGTTGTTCTACTTCCGCGAGGAGATCTGCTTTATAGACCTCCAACTGCGTTTTATCAGCCGCTAAAATTGGTAAGCTGGTGGTCTCTCCCAAAACTTTAGAAACGAGAGCGGCATACGCCCCAACCTCAACTTTTAATTGTTCCAGTTTTTTCAGCTCTCCTCTCCATTTTTTCCAACCCCCTCTAATGAGGTCCTGTCTCTTCTGTGCCGCAGCCTGGTGTAATTCACCCAAAATTTCTTTCGCACTCTTGACTTTCCGGCTGATCTGCCGTAAATCCCGGCGAACTTTCCGTTCCTCTTTCCTCGCCTTAGAAGCAGCTTCTTCTGCAGCAATTTCCCTCTTCTGTTTAATGGCTTCTTTCGTATCTGTAAGTTGTTGAGCCGTTAGCGGTGTTTTTGCTTTGAGCCCGGTAAGCGGAGCAATAAACGTATTCCACGACCAGATACCCCCGCCGATGAGGAGAGATATCCAGGAAAGGATGATGACGATATCAATGATTGTTGCTAACTGACTCCCAAAACTACTCCTAAAATCAGGAAGAAGCGCGTCGAGGATATAGTAAAACACTAAGATTGCCAACGGCACAAACAAAAACTTGTAACCCGTGAGCGTTGCTCCAGACTTATGGAAAACATAGCCCAGAATTGCCATAAAAGCGGCGATCACGATGAGTGCAAAAAAACGCCCAAAAGCTTCACTAAAAAGCAAAGCACCCCGATCCATCGCCAGCCAGGAAGCAAAAGTCGCAGCTAACGATAAAGTAACCGCTAAAACTGTTGGCGCATTTCCCGTCCATCCCAGGGCCACAGTAATTTTTCTTACGCCGATGACAAAGAGAGCCGTAAGGATGGCAAAGAGAATAATGAAGCTGGTGAACTGCGAATACCGAATCATGTAGTCGATAAGTTCGCTGCCCGTGGCAAACACATCCCCAATGTCCGCCAAAACCAACGGCATGGCCAGAAGGAACACCAAAAGAAGCGGAAAACTCTTTTTTAGCTGCATGGTATCACCAATATTTGTAAGCACCACTAAATCTTAACCTTATTTAAGCATTTCTTTTCCCAATGCTCCAAATCCCCCAAACCCCACAATAAACTTTATAAATACCCCTCGTTCCAAAGACCAAATAACTTAAAGTATAGCACAATCTCGTAAATAACCAAAGACCATGACCAATATCCTGAAAGTCGATCCCACCGAACTGCTCCTGAAAACTGCCGCAGCGCTGAAGAAAGAAAAGCTGGTGCAGCCCGCTTCCTGGAGTTTATTCGTGAAAACCGGCCATCATAAAGACCGCCTGCCGGAAGATGCTGACTGGTGGTATATGCGTTCGGCGGCCGTCCTGCGCAGTGTCGCCAAGCTGGGCCCGATAGGAACCCAAAAGCTTCGCACCAAATATGGCGGCAAGAAAAACCGTGGTCACAAGCCCGAGCGCTTCTATAAAGCCGCGGGCTCCATTCTCCGGAAAATCCTGCAGCAGTTGGAAAAATCTGCGCTTATCAAGCAGGTGCAGAAAGGCGTTCACAAAGGAAGAATATTAACGCCCAAAGGAACGTCTTTCCTGGACAAGATTGCCATTCAGGTGGCAAAAGAGGCGAAGAAGAAAGAAGCATAATCCCATGTCCCACTACAAACATCCCGCCAAAAAGAAACGGCTCATTAAGAAGAGTACGCAGACCCGCTGGGCGCCCTTCTGGACCGTCTTTAAGATCTACGGTAAAGGCCGAAAAGTGCATCCCTCCCGCCACACGGCAGTGAAGAGAAATTGGAGAAGAACGAAAACCAAAGCATAAAGAACATGGCCAAACAACCCACTGCAACGCTGGAAAGAACCTATACGGTCCCTTTGCGCAAAGAATTCCGCAAATCGCCGCGCTGGAAGCGCACCAAGAAAGCGGTTATCGCTTTGCGGGAATTTCTGGTCAAGCACATGAAATCAGACAATGTGCGCATCGGCAAAGAGCTCAATGAAGCGCTCTGGGTGCGGGGCATCAAGCATCCGCCGCATAAAATAAAGCTCGTTGCTAGAAAAGATGCAGAAGGTATCGTTACTGCAGAACTCTTTGGCGTGCAGAAAGAAGCGCCGCAGGAAAGCAAGAAAAGCAAAGCGGCAAAGAAAGAAGGGAAGAAAGGAACTGTTGCTAGCGTGGCATCAGAAACTGCCGCGGCGAAAGAAGAAAAAGCCGAAGCCGCTGAGAAAAACGAGGAGCAGAAATAACCATGTGTTCTTTTGGCAGTTCTTGTGGGGCAGTGCATCCGCAGAAGAAAGAAAAGCAGCTGTATGATTCGATAAGTTATGAGTCAAGCACATCGTATCAGTAGATAACTTTTTTCTCAACGGAAGATATATAAACTATTTTCACTTTTAGAATTGAAGATGGTCAAATACACTTTACTTATCGAAAGAGACGAAGACCATTGGCTTGTCTCTGAAGTCATTGAATTGCCTGGTTGCCATACCCAAGCAAAAACCATGGACCAGCTTCTGAAGAGAACGAAAGAAGCCATCCAAGCCTACCTCGGCGAAGAAGAGAAAATGCCGGAATTCGTTCAGGAATTTGTGGGCATCCAAACGGTAGAGGTCTAATTCTTGGTGAAAAAGAAAAGCTACAAAGGGGAGTGAGTCGGCGTGGCCAAGCTGCCAAAATTAACGGGAAAAGAAGTTGCAAAAGTCGTAGAAAAACTCGGCTTCGTGTACAGCCACGCGACAGGAAGCCATATGGTCTATAAGCATTCGGATGGGCGGCGAACCACCATACCGCACCATGCCGGAGAAGAAATTGGCCCCGGTCTTCTAATGAAGATTATCAAAAAAGATTTAGGCATAACACGAGAAGAATTTCTTATCTACGTGAAGTGATTGAAGAGGCGAAAAGCAGACTCTTCCCAAAGTTTTCACCCTCCCCCCAACAGCGCAAACGACACGGCAAAATATATCACAATTGACGTCACGTCGGAGATGATCGTCGCTAAAGGGCCGCTGCCCAAAGCCGGATCGAGATGCAGCTTATTGATAATAAACGTAACGGCGAGAGATGTAAAACTGCTCGCCAGCAGGGCCAAAAACATGGCTAAAGCGATAACCAAAGCAATGAAAGATTCTTTCCAGAAAAGATTAACAATCAGCAGCATGGTCAAGCCCACGACTACCGCCAAGAGGCTGCCGATAAGCATCTGCTTGAGAACATAGCTTCGTAAGCGCAATTCTTTTCCCATGATGGCCAAATCGCGGACAAAGAGCGTTTGATGTTGGATGCCGAGGGCCGCAGCCATGTACAATATTGCAGGAATGAAAAAAGCCAAAATAATGTACTGTTCGAGGACTGCCTCAAAGAGGCTAATGAATCCGGCAGCCATGCTGATGCCCACTAAACCGACCAGCAGCCAGGGCAGGCGGTGCAGGATGCCTTTGAAAAGAGGAACGGCCAGCGTATTCTCATACTGGAGGTGCGCTTTGTGAATGCCGGCAAAAGTTAAGACATCTTCCCGCAAGGCGCGATTCAGAATCAGCAGAATCTGCCGCATCGGCACCACGCCGAGCAGCTTGCCCCGCTTCACGACGGGAATGGCTTTAATGTTATGCTTTACCGCCAGATCCGCCGCTTTTTCCTGATGCGTTTCGGGGGAAACCGCAACGATGTTTTTCTTCATCAGCATCCCTAATTTTGTATCTTCGGAATGCCGCAGCAAATCTCTCAGGGAAACAACTCCTTCTAACACCATTTTATGATTAACCACATACACATAATCTGTCATTTTCAATTCCTCAGCAGGAGAGCGCAATCGATGGAGGACGGATTTCACCGTTTCATTTTTCTGCGCCAAAGGAACTTCTGTAATGGCCCGGCGGGCAGCGGTATGCCGCGGATAATGCTTTAATGAAGCAGGAGAAAGGACTGGCTGCGCACGCTCGCCTCTTTTAACCATGAATAAAGAGAAGAGTTTTGAATATATAAAACAAGCGATTATGGCACAAACATTAAAATAGAGCTTTTCTTTTTTTATATCTCATGGGATTCCTGAGCTTTCTTTCTCGGCGAACAGAAAAACAC
>DATDWF010000092.1:0-16065 GCA_035289745.1 Candidatus Nanoarchaeia archaeon | reverse complement strand
TATTCTCAAAATTTCGATGAACGCCAGATCGCCAGTTGTCAGTTTTTCGAGAAGATTTGTTTCTAACTCCAAATCTGCAAATCTTTGTTGCAGCTGAAGAGCAGTTCCCAGAGTGGGAGTAAGTATCTCTTTTTCATATTTATAATAATGATGATCTATTGAAGCCATAGGTACTTTCCGCAGGGTATATAATTGCTTCTGCGAAAGAGGAACTCTGTCCGTTACCTGGTTACCATGCACCCTCCGTACGAGGTCCTGTGCCTTTTTTTTCTTGGTCTCAACGGCAAAACCAATATCCCGCAGATAATTCTGAGCAGAAATTCCCGAAACATAGAGGGTATCATCGTTAATTATACTCGTACAGCCAAAGCGAAGCAGGAGCAACTGTACATCCTTCAGCATCTGCTTGCTAACAGAAGTTATGGAGATGGCCCGCCGAGACTCTTCAACGGTTCCATCACAATCGAAATACGCTTTAAGAAAAGAGGCAATGTAAGGTTGTGGCGCTCTAAAAACAAAATCGTTTAGTTGTATGGAATGGCTTTTTTTCCGGATAGGATATCCAAACAGAGCTTGGAGCAGAGATACAAATGAATTATTAGTCAGTACTTCCGGAGTTCTATTTTTAGGCTGCACAAAGGTAGCATGTACCCCCATTTCTTCACAGAAAGCCATACACCTCTCTTTCAACTCCGGTTTCCCAACGACAAACTTTTTTCCACTCCCATCACCAAAAAAAAGCCCTGCCAAATAGAAAAGCTGGCTAAAATCACGAGGAAGCTTCATCTCACTGGTACTCTTGCTGGTAAAGCGAAAGGAGAGTATATCTATCTGGTCGTAGAGCTCCGACAGAGAGAAGTCAAACTGTTGAGCAAGCTGTAAGAGAATAGACAAGCGGTACCGATACTGCCATATCCCATGATAGAAAGATTTTGCATTCTTCTGGCCGAAAGCAGCAGCGACATTTTTCAGGCCGTTCTGCAACACCAGTTCTTTGAGTTTTTCACCAAAAGCGGCATGTAATCTAACATAACAAGGATATGCTGCCAACTTTGTAAGAACTTCATCGTGAAGAGATCGGTTTTTAGCAACAGCAACTTCTAATTTTCTTGCGCAGACAACTCTGTCGCCCAATTTTAAATCCTGCGCTTCTTTTTCAACAAATTGCATCTCTTCCAAGATGATATACTTATGCTCGGGAGTAGTCGTGATTTCTGAGCCGTTTCTCAGCTTTACCCCAATGGCCGCCCCCCCTTGTAACCTCCACGCATGGCTGACATTTTTTTTTTCTATCTGGCCCGTTTCTTTATTTAAAGAAAAAACTTCAAATGGAGAAGCAGAAAGGTCATACACTGTTTCATTCTCGTCATCACGAACTTTTACTCCTTGTTGTTCTGCTCTTAAATACAACTGCTCAGCGCTAATGGCCAGGCCGTCAGTAAGAAGTAATCGGGTAGCGGGCGCAACACATTTCCCATGATGGATATGGGCAGACGTGCAAATATTGCGGATCTGCTGCGGCGTTTTGGTGATCCGCATCACCCGGTCGACCATTTTTTCTGCCATGGGTAAAGTCTCACTTCTTCTGTTTTTTTCTTATGGGTAAGCCGTATCCGCCAATAACGGTGACCGGAGAGAGACTAATTATTTGGGGCGGGGCATAATGAACAAACCCCACACACTCCCCACTTTTCATAAGACGATCAAGCCAATACCAACTTAGGTCCATAGAGTCTAGGTAGACAGTGGGGACTCTCCCCTCGAAAGACATCAGTTCATACTCCTCTCCCCGGGCGGTATTATATTCTGCCACATTACCGGGGAATCTATCCAACGGCCGAGACCACCCCCAGACTGCTCTAGTTGTTTCATCCAAGATTCTCTCTGTCTCTTCATCACTCTTGGCATCAAGGCGACTTTCCCAATGTCGTTCAAATGCTTCTTCTTTGGGGGTTAGGATTCCAAGCTGTTTTTCTAACGTAATCCTTTGAGCATCGTCACTTTCGGGGTGTTTATCAGCTATATACCAGTGTCTCATGTTCTTTCACCTAAAACGTATGGGCCTCATGCACCGTCTTGTAACTATGCAGTTCTTTCGCTGCGAACCATAAGCTTATTTCTTTCTGGGCTTCCTCGCCATTGCCTGATGCGTGAATTACATTTTCGACGCCTTTATTCTGCGCATCCGCATACGAAAAGCTCATGTGAGTAAAATCCCCCCGTATCGTGCCGGGCGCTGCACTCTTGGGCTCGGTGCTGCCAACCATTTTCCGGACCGTATCGACCGCCTGGATGCCTTCCAGACACAATGCCAACACCGGCCCGGAAGTAATGATTTTGATCATGTGCAGCAACACCTTCTCGCCGCGACGCTTGCCGACTCCACCAATATCATCATAATGTTTCCGAGCCAACTTCTCATCAGCCCAGGCCATCTTGGCCCCCACCACTTTGAAGCCAGCATCTTCAAACCGGGAGAGGATGCGCCCCATCAGCCCCCGCTTTACGGCGTCCGGCTTCAACAAGACAAGCGTGCGCTCGATCATCGTCTAAGAAGCTCCTTTCTTTCCTGCTTGTGCAGCAGCCCCTTTCTTATGCTCTTTCCGAAACTCTTCCGTCCAACGCGTCCGGAGCGGCTTGCGCTTCAGCTTGAGCGTATTTTTCCGGCATTTGCTCGAGCAGAAATAGGATACTTTTCCGGTGGCATAGATAAACATCGTGCCCGTGCCCGGCCGAAGTTCCGTTCCACAAAACGCGCAGCGGGGCATGGCTTATTTCCTCTTCCCCCCGCGCTTTCCGCCGCCTAGGCGTTGCGCATCAATTTCCGTTTCCAGGAGCATCAGCATATCACCGGGGCGTACGGGGCCTTTCACGTTTCTGCGGATCGCTTTGTTCTTGTCCCGCCCATCGAGAATCTGGCACATGACTTGCGTTATTTCTCCTCTGCTCCCGCCACGGCCGACGATCTCGCGGACTTCCGCAGGGATGCCTTCCGGAAAGCGAATCTCGCCTTCCATCCGCTCTTCTTCCTGGGGCTTGCCCGGAACTGTTTTCGGATCAGCTTTTTTGTTCAGTGACATGTTTCAGTTGATTGTATCTGATTTGCTTTGATAGATTATTATTTTTTACTCCCCCTATTTAACGAGATCCTCCAGCATGCCTTTGGCCGTGCCGGGATTAACGACGGCCACGGCGGCAGTTCCTACCGCCAAGCCCGCAGCTGCGCCAAGATCATCTTTCTTTGCTACGGAAACACAGGGAATATTTTTCTCCTTGCAGAGCAGCGGCAAATGGAGGACTATCTCTTTCGGATTGACATCAGCAGCATACACGACGAGCTTCGCCTGCCCTTTTTCTGCAGCTTTCGTCGCTTCGTTCGCTCCTTTGCGGATCTTTCCGCTCGTTCTTGCAATCTCAACAAGTTCTAATACTTTTGCATCATCAGCCATTTTGGACCTCCACGATATTATTTTTTAACCCGGTAACCAGAAGTTACCTCATCGACGAAGTAATGATCGTCAACTCATGGGCGTTGTTGTCCAGAAATGAAAGTGTTTTATAAAGATTGTGGTGGGGTTTGGCAAAAACCAGAGCAGCGGCTTGGTGTTTATGCCTCTGCGTAAAATGAAGACAAAATGTTTATAATGAATTCATGGTACTGCCCGAGAATGGTCCCCCTCCTCACCCTCGAAGGCGTCCACAAGACCTATCCGCTCGACGGAGCAGAGGTACCAGCGATCAACGGCATCTCCCTCACCATCAACACCGGTGAATTTATCGCCGTCATCGGCCCCAGCGGCTCCGGAAAGAGCACCGCCATGAACCTTATCGGCTGCTTAGATACCGCCACCACAGGCCGCATCCTCCTCGAAAAGCAGAACATCCAGCAGCTTTCAGAAAGCGCTCTTGCAAACATTCGCGGCCGGAAAATCGGCTTCGTGTTCCAGACGTTCAATCTTATTCCCACGCTGGATGCGCTGGAGAACGTCGCTTTGCCGATGCTCTTCCAAAAGGTGCCAAAGAAAAAGCGCAAGCAAAAAGCCCGGCAGCTCTTGGAGCAGGTGGGCTTAGGCAACCGGCTGCATCACTTGCCGAACCAGCTCTCCGGCGGGCAGCGGCAACGAGTAGCAATTGCCCGGGCTTTGGCTAATGATCCGGAGATTATCTTAGCTGATGAGCCTACGGGGAATTTAGACACCAAAACTGGAGAAGAAATCATGAAACTGCTGCGGGATTTGAACAGGCAAGGCAAGACGCTCATCGTCGTGACGCATAATCCGGAGCTCACGAAAATGGCGGACAAAGTCATAACGCTCAAAGATGGAAAAGTGGTGGGTGGCTGAGGATGTTGGAAGACACCATGAAAACAATAACCAAGAACACCAGCCGTAATTTACAAGCAAAAGTGCTGAGAGTGCTATTTCTCCTGGCGCTGCTGGCAACGATGCTGCCAGCGGTTACTGCGCAAATCGCCATCGAGTCCTTTGCGGCAACTCCCAGAACCGTCCTGCCGGGAAATGAAGTTGTTTTGAGGCTGACTTTAGAAAATGGGGGCGATGAAGATATCGAAAATGTAGCCGTGGCTTTAGATCTTACTGAAGTCCCCTTTGCGCCCGTTGATTCCTCGACGGAAAAAAACATCGCTGAGATTGATGAAAATGGCCGGGAAACACTCTCTTTTACAATAAAAGCGCTGCCAAATGCAGAACCGGGAACGTACAAAATTCCCATTACCATTGCCCACAATGAAAGCAGCAAGACTTCTCTGCTGGGTGTCGAGGTAAAAGCGCCAGCACGCCTGGAAGCCTTTCTGGAAAAATCTGAATTGCAGATGATAAACGAAGCGGGAGACGTAACTATCAAAATTGTCAACAGCGGGTTAAGCCCAGTAACATTTCTGAAAGTCACGCTTTTGGAGAGCCCCGCTTACCAGATCCTATCGCCGGCACAGCGCTACATCGGCGAGGTCGATGTAGGCGATTTTGAAACAGAAGAATTCGCGCTGCGGGCAAAGGCTGAGAATCCAATCTTAGCATTTGAGCTCGAGTACCGCGATGCGCAGAACCAGCGCTTTACCACAGCAGCTTTGCTGGAAGTGCCCGTCTATTCTGCGGAAGAAGCACAGCATCTCGGTCTCGTCAAAAAGAACACTTTGCTGCCGGCGATTATAGTTATCATCATACTTGTTGGAGCAGTGCTGGTGTACAAAAAGCGGCGAAAAAGAAAAGAGGCAAAGCGGGAGTAATTCTGGAGATTGACCCCCCCATGCTCCATGATTCTTTCTGGCTGACCGTGAACAGCATCCGCCACCGCAAGCTGCGCTCCTGGCTGACTGTCATCGGCATCGTCATCGGAGTAGCAGCCATCATTTCTCTGCTGACACTCTCGCGCAGCCTGGAAAGCACTATCGGTGAGCAATTCGAACAATTTGGAGCAAACCGGATTCTTATCTCTGCCAAAGGGTTCCAGGGGCCAGGAACGGCATCGCAAGGGCTGACGACTGACGACGTAAAGACGATAGAAAAAATCTCGGGCTTCGCATACGTTTTGCCTGCTTTGTTCCGCAGCACAGAAATTGTGTATCGCCAGGAGACGGGCTTTACGCTCCTCAGCGCCTTGCCGGCAGAACAGTTTAAAGCTTTTTATGAAGATATGGGTGTTAATCTCCAAGAAGGAAGAATGGTCAAAGATGGCGAGAAGTATGTGGCACTTATCGGGTCACGAGTCGCGACGGAGATGTTCTCAAAAGAGATTGGTGTGGGAAGCAAAATCATGATAAACAAAAAAGAGTTCAGAGTCCTGGGTATCATCGAAGAGATCGGCAATGCGCAGGATGACAACCAAATCGCCATTCCTTTGGAAGCAGCACGGGATATTTTTCAGGAGCCGGAACGGGTGGACACTATCATTGCGCAAGTAAAATCAAGTGCCAATATCCCCGCGTTACAGGAGAAAGTTGAGCGGGAACTGGAACGCCAGAGGGGAGATACGAATTTTCAGGTGCTCACAGCCAACCAGATACTAGAGCAAATAAATCAGGTATTGGGAGTGCTGCAAGTGGTGTTAGTGGGCATTGGAGCCATCTCATTGCTTGTCGGCGCCATCGGCATCATGAACTCGCTTTACACGAGCGTCTTAGAACGGACTAAAGACATTGGCATCATGAAAGCGATCGGAGCACGAAACCGGGACATCCTCGAGATTTTTCTGGTGGAATCCGGGTTAATTGGCTTGGTCGGCGGGGTCCTGGGCACAGCCTTGGGGACGGGCATTGCGCTGGCCATCGGCCCGCTCTCGAAACACGCGGGATTTTTATTGATTATAAACATAGAAGTATCAGTGCTGCTCTTCGGGCTGGCTTTTGCGTTTATTTTGGGGGTGCTTTCCGGCATCCTGCCGGCGTGGCAGGCATCAAAACTGAAGCCGGTGGAAGCGCTGCGGTATGAGTGAAGACGGGAAAAAGATGCTGTGTTGCATAAATAATTCATAGTTCTATTAGCTCTCTGCTTTTATGATTCCCCATATTGTTTTAGTGTTTTGTAGGCCCAAAACTTTACCGCAGCTTCCTGTAAGATGCCAATTTCTGAGCGGGCATGAATCTGCTCTCCAAATATCCGCTTTACGGCACTAAAAATACCCTCTGTTGCTGGCCACCTACATCCATATCCTGTTTTTTTTCTCCATTTATCATATCCATTTTTATTACGCCATTTCACTGCCAGATTTCGTAAGACACTCTCAGAGTCTTCACGAGCATTTTTATCTGGTTTAATAAGAGAATAAATATTTTTCCACTCTAACCAATTCCAGAAATCTATCTCGTCAAATGCACCATCACCACCTGCCGCTCTAATATCAACTCCTTTATCGAGTAGTTCTTCAATTTGCTTCTTTGCTGAAGCAATCTCAGATGATTGGACAATGTTAACTTCAAAACTGACTAATTCTTTTGTAACCGGGTCACCCCAGATTACAACTTGTACCCACCGCCTATTTTTCTTGCCATATTTTTCTCGGAGATACTCTCCCCCTTCCACAACTTGTAAAGAGGTGCCATCTGAAAAGAGAGTTAAATTGTTACTTTGCGGAACTGCTATTTTTGTCGACATTCTATTGACCCTGCGGTCAACAGTTGTATAATCATTATAATCGGGCAGTTCAGACATCTCCACTAATCGTACAGTCATGCCTTCAATCATACGGTATGGTATGCTCTTTCCATGCCATACGGCTTGCAGCTGTATTAATGAGTTTGGAAATTTAAAAAGAGCACCAACTTTATTTCTATTCATCTCTGCAAGTTCCCGATTCCACCTTTCAACAAAATCGAGGTCTAATAAGTACTCACCCCTCTTTACAAGCTGCTCTGTGCATTTTTTGAAATCCCGATTATCAATGTATTTCTTCCCCCATCTTTTCTTTTTGACCATTAAAAACACCTCTTTACGTATAAGATATACGTAAAGTTTATATACTTGCTGGTATTTCCTAGCATGATGGACGGAAAAACAATAATATCGTATTCCCTTGGAGGAAGAAAAGATGCTTTAGAGATTACACGTAAAATTTATGGGTTTAAAGATGCATCTAATCGAGGGCAGTATATTTATGAAAGAAAGGGAATACTTACTGATATTCAACATGAGAAATTAGGAAAAGGAGTTTTTATGATTAGTACAAAAGATGCTGACAAAATAATTAAACAACTGGTTTCTCTAAAAATTAAAAGGATTAAAGTGATGGATGTTGTGATTAAGAAAAAAAGTCTTAGGAATTATGCAACACAGCAGGAAAAAGACCAATAAGAAGAAGTTCTACATCGGCAGATCGTACCGCCTCACCACAAACTTTCCGTTCCCGTTCTTAAAGATAACCGCCTGCTCGTGCCGCTGCTTTCTTTCGAGATAGATGAGTGGAAGAACCTGCGGTTCCCCGCCGTACGTGTTAACCGTGTCTTCGCTATCAAGATCGACAAGGCGAAAGCCATGCTCTCGAGCGAGAACCAGAAGGGCTTCCAAAGACTCCTCTTCAAGTAGGTTGTCGTCAGCGAGATAAATGGCACACATAAAAGGCGGGAGAAAGAGTACGTGCTTATAAAATTATATCCGGAGAAAGTTGAGGAGAGAGAATTTTCGTGTGGGCTTCTCTTCGGGGGTCTCATAATCACGGCGAAAAGCATCAAAAACATTGACGGCCCGAGCCAGAGGCTCTTCTTTCAAACACAGCCCATCGCAGAGCATCATTTTTTTATAGCCAATATCGTACAACCAGGAGAGCTCCAAAATATCGGCGCAGTCAGGCACTGAATTTTCAACTAAAGATAATAATAACCGAGAACCTACCCACGCCGTGGGGTCTTTCTCTATGATCAATCGTAAAGCACGAGGGATTTGATGCGGCTTATCAATTTCAACATATAAGTCACCCCGCGCCGCCATGAGCGACAGATTTTCTTTCGGCGTAAATTCCTGTGCCACATACTCTAATCCCCTCTGATTTTCAATCTTTGCTACAATCTCACCATCCCCCACATACTCGCGAAATTCATCAATATCCCGTTGTGACTCCACATAAGACAGAAAAAAATGCGTAAGTCCATACTCTTTGGCTCGTGCTATTTTCTCTTTTTCCTGCTCGGTAAATAGAGACCCCAGAACCTGAAAGGAAGGATGGCGAATATGAAGGGATTCTCCTTCATAAACCGCGTAGTGAGGGCCGCCCCGAAACGTCAGGTGCGTTCCATCAGCAACCGTTTCTAACAATGCAGGATCTTTCGCTTCTTTGAAAAGGACCACAACAGGAGTTTCCACCGAAATCGGATGGTTCAGGATAAGCTCCAAATTCTGTGCATTTGGAATCACTTCTTTGACGCGAAGTTGTCGTCCTTTTATGTCAAAGTACAAAGGAACCGAGTCCGGAATCGCTTTGGCCTTTTCTAACTCTTCGACAAGAGCTCCCCCTTTCACCATCGCACTATTAAGACGGATAGCGCTAAGCCTGCCGTCCCGCGCGAAGCGCTGAAAGTGAGGAAAAGATGGCCATAACGTTACCGAGAGCTCGAGATCCTCAATCATGGCCGCCGCAACACCGATTTGCCGCCTCCCAGCTTTTTCATTGATTTTGGGGGGGGAAGCTCATGGATGGTGTGCAACGTCTTCAGCACTTGTTTTACCTGCTCCGGCGTTTGCCGCCCGGTTAACTCTGTTCTAAAGTAATCTATTCGCGACGTTTCTTTAGCAAGGATCCCAAAGATCACATCAACGACGCGGCCGGCTTGGGGAAGCATGGCGACATGATCCGCACCCAAGTAAGACTCCCACTGCGCCTGAATTCTTTGATCGACGGCACTCGGGGTGTCAGAACCCGTGTCTTGATAGGGCTTTCTCACCAAATAGACGGCATATTTTCGCTTGAGCTCTTCAACAACATCGTGAGAAGAGACCCGCCCTTCTAGAGAAACACCCACGACATCTCTCGCCTGGTCAGGAGAGACAAAATCATACAGCCCTTCGTCTCCAATAAAGACAAAGATGGGCTTTATGGCTTTCGGCATCTGTACATTTCTCGAGTAATAGAGCGCCGCAAGATCGTAACTTTCCTGCGTCTGCCCGCCACCATTGCCTTCAATGACCAACTCTTTGAGCCGCTTTTCAAGGTCAGTTCCTGAAGAAAACTTTCTTACCTGAAGCGGATAGTTGTCCGAGTAGGCATCGCCTACCGCTGCAAAACTGATCTCCATATCATCCCCGAGATACTCTTTCCCTTCGAGATCAAGATAGGGAAGCTTTGAGAAGATAACAGCTGACCATTCACCCATGGATCCCGTCACATCACAAGCCACCACCAAAGGAGCGGTGCTTTCTGTTGCTAAAGACGGTTCAAGAAGGTCTTTTTTCGTTTGGCCCCTCGAAACGGCATCATTGTAACTTCTTCCCACATGGACATCGTACGCTTTCCGAGCGCTCTTAAAATCATAGCCACGCCACGGCCCCGGATCATAGTCTCCTGCTTCTGACATAGTCTCAACCTCCGTCTACGCCCGGTAAGGGCTTCATATTTGAGTGCTTTCTCCCGAAAACCTGCACCCGCAACTGTTGCATGGTCTCCAGCAGATTTTCTTTTTGCCAATTCGGCCGGGAGAGCACATTATAGACAATGCAGCGTTGAATAAAATTGCAAAGCGGATCGGGAACTGCTGAGGGAACTCTTCGGCTTTCGACATCGCCGCCAAGCGCATAAATCATCACCATGCCCAAGCTATAAAAGTCGGATTCCGGAAGCAACGTGCCCGTGCCTTTTTCTTGCTCGGGAGGCGCAAAATAAGGGGTATACCCTTTATTGTTCGTGGTCGTTGAAGGCCTGATGAGAGAAAGCCCATAATCAACCAAGACGACTTGATGATCCTTCGGCTGAATGATAATATTTTGCGGCTTCACGTCGCCATGGACAACCCCGTGGAGATGAAGGTACCATAAAACATTCAACGTGCGTTCAGCAATCCAGGCAACATGCTCCGGGTCTAAACCGCCATGTTTTTCGACAATTTGCTCGAGCGTCGGCCCGGGGACGTAACTCATCACCAATGCGACGCTCCCATCATCAAGATGAACAACGTCCCTCATCGCAGGGATGCCATAATGACGCAATTCCCAAATGGCATCTGCTTCTTGAAGAAGAATTTCCTGATCTTGTGGTGAAATATTATCCCCGCGCTTTATACAAACCGGGAAATGATCTTTACTATGTTCCCCCCGATAGGTTTTTCCGAATCCGCCCTCTGCAATCAACTCTAACGCCTGAAAACTGCCCACCATTTTTCCCACCAGATTACTATAATCTTCAGAATGGCCACCGGAAAAGTGGTCCCGAGGAGATTTTCCTCTTACTTGCTCTTGGTCGTATCGGGCCCTCTCTTTCGGATCTAGTAAAACATCGCGAGCTTCATTCAGGGCTTTGGCACGCCGTTCATCACCATCACTTTTATCGGGATGATACTGTTTTATTAACGCTTTATATGCCGCCTCAATCACTTCAGGCCGTGCCCGAGGGCTCACTTCCAAGAGATCGTAATAAGAAACGTGCCGGCTAGAGAAATCAGCAGCTTTTTTCACCATAATAATGGAGATATATAAAGAACTTATTTTTAAGATTAATTAAACAGCAATTCACCTTTCAAGATAATCTCCACCAGCAAAGAATTCTTTGAAGAAAAATGATACTACGGCGAACCTTCCTTCCCAGAAGCTTCTTCTTTTATCGCTTCCTCTGGGGCTGCAGCTGCCTCTTTCTGTCCTTCCCCCACAGCCATCCCCAGCCGTTTCAGCGACCGGTAGAGCTTGGTCCGTTTAACATTAAGTAAAGCTGCCGCTTGTGTAACGTTTCCCTTGGTCTTTTGCAGTGCCTCTTCGATTTCCCCACGTTCGAGAGGACTAGTCTGCGAACGGAAACTCTTTGGATCAATCCCCAGCTCAGCCATCCGCTCATAGAGAAAGTTTTTTCCGATGCCCTGCTGCTGGGCAGCTCGAGTAACATTGCCTCCCGCTCCTTTCAGCATCTCTTCAAGTCTGGCACTCTGCCCGGCTTTGTCAAGCGTCTTCCATTGTTCCAGCAATTTGCCCTGCCGCCCATCCGCACCAAGCGTTTGCAGCACCTGCTCCAGCCGATCATAGCGGAAATCCGGCCGCTCTAAAGTATTATCGTTGATAAAGTGCCAGGCATGCCAGATAATATCATTAGCCGGATGCCCTTCCGGAGCAACGTTGGAAAGCTTCACAATGGGTCCATATAGCGACGGCTTTACGAGTAAATGCTCCGAATAATCGTTCGGCCCCTGCAGCGGTGGATTGATGGTTATCGCCGTACCATTGGCATAGGCAGCATAGCCTTGGTGGATGTGCCCCGCGAAATATTCGTCGAAGCCGACGCCTTTCGCCAGCAGCTGGTCCAAGGTCCGCGGCATGGCATTCTTTCCTCCTTGCGGCTCATGATAGAAGCCCAGGCTTTTTCCCGTCCGGCGCTTTTCGCCGGCAAAAATAACTTCTTCATCGGCAATGCCGCCTTGTCCGCCAAACTTATGGCCGATGCCATCGGAAAGCAGGAGCGTAACTTTCCGTTCCCTATCGGCAGCACGGACAATATCTGCCAGGCGGCTGGATTCATCCGCTCCTTCCTGGGAACGAGGATGATTTCCGGAGATCAAGATGGCCCGCTGCGGCGCAATCTTTGCGACGAGTTCTTCAATATACGGGCGGATGATCTCATACTGCCGCTCCAAGTTGGGCACGGCATTCTGCGCCAGCGCAGCAGAAAATTCGCCAACAATATGGTCAATAATCTTTGCCAGCTCCTCCGGTGGAACTGCCGCTTTTAGGTTCTGAGCCCGCAAATATTCAGCTGCCTCTCTCCGGAGCTGCGGCAAAGGCTTGCCAAAGAACTTTCGGTCCGTTCCCGTGTGTGGCAGAACGCCATCGGGCAGTTCAGTAAGGATAATGTCATCAAGCTTGCCGGCATAGCGTTCTTCCAGGTAATTCAGCGTTCTTGCCGTTCGTTCATAGTTCGTCGGCGTCCCCGGAAAATTCGCCGCACCAAAATGGGCATCACCTAGGGTGGCACGGAGCTTCAGGGTTTTCGAGCACAGCAGCCGGAGCTGTTCTTCTGCAGCAGTATACGCAGCGCTGCCTTTCTCTGCTTTCGCCACTTCCCGTTTCTGGTCCGCAATACGCAGCAAAGAAGCCGTGTCGATGAATTCATATAGCTCTGAACCATCTTCCAAGACCGTCTGCAAGACTGCGCCTGCGCCATGCACGTGCTGGGCAAAGCGCTTTGTTCCCCACGTTTTGTTCATATGCTTATCGTAGAAGCGCACCAGATTATCCGTCGATTGGAAAACCGGCAAGGTCATCACCGTAGTTACTTCCGGATCCTGGCGGTACGAGCCATCCAGCAACTTAAACTCAGGAGCACTATTCATCCGGGTAACGGCGAAGCCGCCGGACCCATGAACCGCAACGATGGTCTTGGGCACTAAATGCTCTGTTTCATACGTCACTTTTTCCAGCACTTTCCGCCAGAGGATTTCTCTCTGGGCATCGCTCAGGCCGTACAGCGTCGTAGCCGTGCTCCGGAAGCGGGTATTGTGAATAACAAGAATATCACCATACTGCACCACTTCAGCTTCTTCCATCACATCGTCTTTGCCATCGCCAAAGGCCAAGCTCTGCACTTTTGCCGAGCCGCTGATGTGCGTGGTTATTTTTTCCCGCAGCGCTGCCGGAAAAGCACCAAGGATATCCTCTGTGTATTTGTCTTTGACATCTTTGTAAATCCACTCGGCTTCGATGGGGCTGATGTGAGACCGTTTCGTAAATATGGTAATGGCATCCCCCTGCTCGATCTGGCGTTCCAGAGAATCAACATCTTCTTCTAACGAAGTGATGTGTTTCTTAAGCTTCGCGGCTTCTTTTCGGAGGGCCTTTAATTCTTCACTGGAACGATCGGCTGCCTGTCTCTTATCGTCATAAAGCCGGGTAAAAGAAACCTCATCACGTGCGTCCCGCAAGCGGCGGAGCAGCTCTTCACGCTGCCCTTTTGTGTCAAGGCTTTGCAATAATGTATCCGCCTCTTCCTGAAGAATTCCCTGCAAAAACTGGGCAATATTGGGACTCTGTGATTTCAAATGGGACCGTACCCGGGGATTAAGAGCAGTCAATACTTTATACTCCTGCTGGCTGCGATTGTTGTGCTCTTCCAGGGAACGTGCCTGCTTGGCATACTGCTCCTCTTTCTTTTCCTCTTCTTCTAAAGTTTCTTTTCGCCCTTTCAGGTATTTCCGGGCTTCTTTTGCCAGGCGATTGACTTTCAGCTCTTCTTCATAGCGCTGATTGAATTTATCTTCCTCGCCCATGCAGTAATCAATGTGGCCTATCTCCAGACCATCCAGAAGGGTTTCGAGCTGATGGCGGGAAAACTGCTTGCAATCATCCCAGGTATTAATTTTCTGCTCCAGCCACTTCTGCCGATATTCGGAAAAACGGGCCGCTTCTTTCTCTCCTAACACGTGCTCAAGAATCTGCTCAATGCGTGCGGTCGCCGGGGTGCCTTCTTTCTTCGAGTCCGTCCCCAGCATGCGCATCCGCTCGGCATTGGTAACACTATACAGCGGCGGAAATTCCGGAAACAGCCCCCCACCGATCACCAAAGAATCTATTTCCGCTTCATAGCCATTTTGCCGCAAATAGGTATTCAGCCCTTCCGCAATCCGCTCATCATAGAGCCGAGTCCCAAAAGCCAGCTCGCCTAAATAGAGGCGTGTTGTAGCAGTCCCTTCATAGCCTGTCAACTCCCGAAAAATCTGCAGCAAAGACTTGTTGACATTTTCTACGAGTACCATCGGCTCACCTCAACGCTCTTGTTCTGAAAATCCCGCTTGAAAAAAAGTATTGTGAACTCTATAATAGAAAACCTAAAAAAAGGCGTGAACATCAGCAGATGAGAGAGGAGAAACAATGTAGAACAAGGCTTACCGCAGCCAAGATGCATCTTCCGCCCCCCCGTTCAGAATCACCATCTTTCTTAATTCAAAGAAAAGGTGTTTTCCTATATAAACTTTCTGAGAAGGGAGTATATAGGATGGGCAAATCTGCTACTTTGGTGAACTCGTGCGGGGGAGAAACCTAGGGTGAGAAAAAAAACTTCCGTCGCATTCTGATTCTCCCACCCCGTCTGAGGATTCACAAGCTTCTTAAAATGGTTTTTAAATAGAATAGCCATGTGTGGCATCGCCGGCTATATCGGAGAACAGCCCGCCGGAGCACTGCTGCTCAATGCTATCAGGCAGCTGGAATACCGCGGCTATGATTCCGTAGGCATCGCTACCGTGCATGAGAAAATGCTGCACGTCCGCAAAGGCGTCGGCAAAGTCAGCGATGTCAATGCTGCCTTGCGCTTCTCAGATATGCTCGGCACCATCGGCATTTCCCATACCCGCTGGAGCACCCATGGCAAGCCCTGCCAGGAAAATGCCCATCCGTTCCTTGACGAAAAAAAAGAGTTTGCGCTGGTGCATAATGGCATTATTGAAAATTATCTGGAGCTCAAAGAAAGCCTGCGCAAAGAAGGCGTATCATTCTCTTCGGAAACCGATTCTGAAGTCATTGTCCATCTGATTGCCAAGCACTACCGAACCAAAGGATCAGGGCAGGGGAATTTGAAAGAAGCCGTCCTGCAAACCCTCCAGCAACTCCAAGGCGCCTATGCGTTCTGTGTCCTCCATCAGGCGTCGCAGGAGATCATTGCCGTCAGAAATGGCAGCCCCCTCGTCATCGGCTTGGGAGAACGGGAAAACTTTCTGGCTTCCGATGTTTCCGCACTCATCCAGCACACCAAGCGCGTCATCTACGTGAATGACTTCGAGCTGGCCCGTGTGACGAACGATGCCGTAGAGCTCTTTTCGTTTCATGGTGAAAAGCGCCCGCTGCAGGTCAAAGAGATCAAATGGGACCTCGAGCAGGCCCAGAAGCAAGGCTACAAGCATTTCATGCTCAAGGAAATCTTTGAGCAGCCAGAAGTGATTGCGGAAAGCCTGCGCACGCCGCCCAGCGCTTTTGCTCCGTTTGTTCCCCTTTCTTTTGCTTCCGAACCATCGACGTTCGCCACCCAATCTGCACGGCGCTATAAGCACATCACGATCGTCGCCTGCGGCACCGCTAGCCATGCCGGGCTGCTGGGCAAATATCTCATTGAAAGAATTTCTGGAATTCCTGTCATGAACGAAATTGCATCCGAATTCCGCTATCGAAACCCGCTGCTGGAAAACAACTCTTTAGCCATTGCCATTTCGCAGAGCGGGGAAACAGCCGATACGCTGGCAGCCGTGCGCTTGGCCAAAGAAAAAGGCGCCAGAACGCTGGGCATCATTAATGTCGTTGATAGCACCATCACCCGCGAAGTGCATGACGTGCTCTATACCAAAGCCGGCCCGGAAATTGGTGTGGCGTCCACAAAAGCATTCACGGCACAGCTCGTTACCCTCTATCAGCTGGCTTTTGCCCTGGCCGGAAAGCAGCT
>DATDWF010000091.1:0-17076 GCA_035289745.1 Candidatus Nanoarchaeia archaeon | reverse complement strand
TTTGGCTTCAAAGCTTTGCCGAGCGAAGCGAGCGCAAAGGTTTGCGAAAGGGCAGTATGATAGTTTGCCCAACCTCTTTGGCATTTTGCAATTGGTCGTGGGGCTTTATGCCCCACTTGACAGGATTTTGATTAAACTTTTTGCTTGCCAAAAAGGTTACCGGACTACACCACCGGGGCCTGCTTCCCCCATACACTGAACCTTCTTTAAAAAGATTTTGTCTGCTCAAGCAGAAATCTTATAAAAGACGCTTTGTACTTCCTCATTTATGGGGCGGGTTGTTCTTAGCTTGACTGAACAGGTTACCCTTCTGGGGAGAACAGAAGAGCAGGTTCGCGCCCGCATCGATACCGGTGCCACGTCCTCCTCCCTTGATGTGCAGCTGGCAGAGCGGCTGGGCTTAACGCCGGGCGACCGTTCAAAAATAGTCAAATCAGCCTCTGGTGTCAAAAAGCGCCCGGTTATTACTGTGAAGCTTTTGCTCCAGAACTCTTCTCTGGAAGAGGAGTTTACTCTTGCTGACCGCAGCCATATGACCTATCCGGTGCTTATCGGCCAGAACGTTCTTCGGAAAGGAAACTTTTTGGTGGACCCACAGAAAAAAGAGAATATAATCTGACTTTATGAAAGCCGCACTCATTTCCCTGGGAAGCACCAGCTCCATCCTCACTGCTGCCGCGATGAAAAAATATTTTGCGCAGGTTGACCAGCTGCAGCTCAAGAACGTGGAAATCCGCTTTGGCAAAGAAGCGGGCATTTTTTACGAAGGGCAGCCCTTTGGGCAGTATGATTGTGTGTATGTTAAAGGCTCTTTCCGGTATGCCAACCTGTTGCGTTCTTTGGCAACGCTTCTGGAAAAAAACACTGCCTACATGCCCCTTTCCGGCACGGCTTTTACCCTGACGCATAACAAGCTGCTTACCCATCTCCTGCTCCAGCAGCACAATATCCCCATGCCAAGGACTTACCTCTCTTCAACGGTTGATGCTGCCAAAGCCCTGCTGCAGCGGGTTTCTTTTCCGATCGTTATGAAGTTCCCCGAAGGGACACAAGGAAAAGGTGTCATGTTTGCGGATTCTTTGGGGTCAGCTTTGTCTTTGCTGGACGCTTTGGGTGCGCTGAACCAGCCGTTCCTCATTCAGGAATATGTGGAGACGGAAGGCACTGATATTCGTGCTTTGGTTGCTGGCGAGAAAGTGGTAGCAGCCATGCGGCGGCGTGCACAAAAAGAGGAGAAACGGGCGAATATCCATGTCGGTGGCATAGGCGAGCCTGTGCAGCTGACTCGGGAAGTGATGAAGATTGCCGTTGCTACCGCGAAAGCTTTGCAGGCCGACATCTGCGGTGTGGATATCCTCGAGGGGGCTGTGGGCCCGTTGGTTATTGAAGCCAACGTTTCTCCCGGCCTGCAGGAGCTCAGCAAGGTTTCGACACTTGATGTTGCTGACGAGCTGGCACGCTTCTTGGCACGGAAAACGGAAGAACGGCTGGGGCAGCAGAGTCATGAAGCGGCTGCACAAGTGATGAAAGTGCTGACCGTTAATGAAGAAAACACTCTTGGTCAAGAAATCATTACCACACTGCAATTTCGGGGAGAAAAGGTTATTCTTCCCGAGCTGATCACCAAGATGGCAAGATTGAGCGATGGCAAAGAATATGTGATCCGGGCTCAAAAAGGCAAAGTAGAAATTGAAGAAATCTGATCAATTTCTTTCCTGTTCTCTCTCTTATCCTGCAGCTTTCTTTCTCTTGGTAGGCTTTTTCAATGAACTTTTTTCTGAGCCGGTTACTCGGACCCAGGTTGCTTCTGCCGGCTCTGTTCTTTTTCTGAACCAAAGAAGATAGATAATCGGCAAGAGCCCCAAAGTATTCAGTAAAAGAATGGCGATAAACCAGCCTTTCTGTTTCTGCCGTGCTGCTGTCCACAGCCCCCAGCCGTTCCAGAGTAGAGTCCAGAGCGTTACAAAAAGAAGTCCCAAAAGCACGGTCGCAGGCTGCTGGTAGAGCGGATAGAGGAAAGCCATGAGCACTTATTGTTCTCAAGGAAAGGCTTTGGCTTATTTATGCTTTACGATTTTTGAATCAAAAAAGAAACCTAAAAACGATTTCCACCCGACGGAGAAAGATGCCTGTAAACCGGGTTCTTTCTCTCTATCTCCTTCTCCTCTTTTCTTTTGCAGCAATCTGCTGCACCCGATTCAAATCTTCCAGAATATCGGAAGCAATGAATGCATAGCCGCCTCTTTTTTTCAGTAGGAGGTCACCCATGAACCCATTAATATACGATGCGGCGATGGCGCTCTTGAAGAGGTCTTGTGTTTTTGCCAAAAAGCCCACGCACAAGCCAGCGAGGATATCGCCAGTGCCGGCTTTAGCCATGCCCGGATTTCCCGTGCGGTTATACGCAATCTTGTTTTGCGATAAAATGATGTCTGTCGGCCCTTTCAATAAGAGAACATTATTATTTTGCAGAAAATAGCGAAGGTTGCCCTGCAGAATTTCTGCTTTTTCACGGATGTTTGACTGCTTGAGCTTGGGCAGCAGGAATTCCTTGCCGCTATGGACAAGAAGCATCTCCATCTCCGTCGCATGCGGCGTTATTAAGGCATTGCTGAAGTCCTTGAGCGTTATGGATTTGAGCGGATCTGCGTCGATGACTTTTATCTTAGGCGATTTTTTTATGAAATATTGGCAGAACGTATCTGCTTTCTTGGTGATGCCATTGCCCAGCAGCACGGCGTCAAAGCGCTCTGCGAACTTGACCATCTCTTTGGCATTCTTGATGCTGAACGTTTTGCCTTTGATCTTATGCGTTATGAGGTCTGGAGCATAGCGATGGATCATCCAAGCGACTTTTTCCGGTGCGGCAACGGTTACCACGTCACAGCCCGCCCGCAGCGCTGCCAAGCCTGCTAAAACAACTGCGCCGACGTATTCTTCAGAGCCGCCAATAATGAGAACTCTCCCGCTCTCTCCTTTGTGGGTGGTCTTCTTCCGTTCCATGATTTTTTTGACTTGCTGGAGGTTCATGCCTTTCGTTCTCTCTTCGATTAATTTTCTGCCATTTGTTTAAATATATTTTATAAACAGCTTCACCTGGCCTTGAGGTTTATATATCTTTGTTGTCATTAACAAGTGAGTTTTATTAAATTTTAGGTTTATTTATAAATACTTGCCATCCAGAAGTACTTTTCTGCGTCAGAAAATCTTTTAAAGGCAGCTCTTCCAGTGGTTCTTGGCCCTGTAGCTTAGCCTGGACTTTTGCGAGCATTCCTAGCAAGGAAGGCAATAGAGCGCCGGTCTTATATGGCCGCTGGCGTGCACGGTAAACGCCAGTTGTGCGAAGCTAGCCGGAAGTCCCGAGTTCAAAGCGCAAGCAATCTATGCAAGTTAGGCGGGCATACGCTCACTTCGTTCGCGTAGCCCACCACGAGCAGAACAGCGTAGCTTGTTCGGAGAAATTCTCGGCAGGGCCAGTTATTTTTCTGGTTCTTGGCTCATTTCCTTGACGTACAAGAATCGTCCGTCTGGATCCGTAAGCGTCGCCCGTTTGCCGAACGGCGTATCTTCCCCTTGGCGGCGGATATACTTTTGGTCGATGTTAGCGAGCGCTGCCTCCAAATTGCTTACGCTAAAGCCGAGGCCATCTAACGGCCTTTGCTCCTGCTTTGTTGGATAAAGTTCCAGATACACTTCTCCCACCTGCGCCCCATAATGCTGCGGGCCATGGTCGGTGTGTTCTTCGAAGGAGATGGCAAGAAGTGATGTATAGAAGTCCAGGAGCGCTTCTAGATTTTGAGAACGGAGGATGAGGAGGATTAGGGAGGGCATGAGTATCACACTATTTTTGTTGCTTTTTTCAGAACAGGGAGAATATCCAGCAGATTTTCACTGTCTATGACCACATTAACTGCTTTCTTCAGCTCTTCCGACTTTGAGTTAAAAGCGACGGACAAGCCCGCTTCCCGACAAGCTTCAATGTCGGTTTCACTATCGCCTATAAAAATGGTTTCTTGGGAGCGAAGGCCAAGATCAGAACAGAGATGCAGGAGAATTTCTGCCTTTTTGTGCTTTCCCGCACCAATCGGCCAGACGAAGTCACCGGAAACTTTTCCCTCTTTGATCACTAATTCATTGGCGAAAACATGATCGACGCCAAAATCGTGCTGCACCCGCCTTGCGACGTCGAGGCTGGAAGAGGAGATGATTGCGGTAATCCAGTCTTGCTTTTTGACGTAAGCAAAAACGTCCGTAACACCGTGAAAATATTCTAGCGAGTTTACCAGCTCAAAGTACGGTCTGGCATCTTTCCCTTTCCAGAGTTTTCCAACGACTTCTTCAACGAGTTTTGCGTAGTTGGCGTGAAGATATTTCTTGGTGAGCTTTTTTCCCTCTTCCAGCGTTCCAAACTTCTCATGTAGCGCCATCCAGAAATTCACGTCACGGAAAATGACGCCGTCCATATCAAAGCAGATGAGCCTGTACACCATCAAAAATGAACTTTTTTTTTTTTTTTTATAAGATTATCTCGTGGCCTCTAGTCATATCGTGCCATCACTTGCCTGCAGCGCACCACAGATTCTCTTTCTGGCTCCCCCGAACACCGAAAAACCCTCGGCCCGTTCGGGTTCTGATACTGTGTAATGGATGCAACATTCATGGAGGTTCCTGCCGGGAACTGTTCTTCATTACCGCCACCTTCATGGATATGGCCGTGCAGATGCACTATATTCCTCAGCGTGCTGTCGTTCAATATGCGTGTCAGATTCTGATCGCCCACGTGGCCGAAGCCCGGCACATAATCAATCACCGTCGTGGCTCTGGGTGGCCCATGCGTGACGAAGAAGATGGGCTCGTTTTGTTCTTGGAGCCGTTCTAATTCCCGCCGTGCCGATGCATAATCTTCTTCTATCAGCAGTCTTCCGGCCTCTGCCAGGAAGCGGGCATCGTGATAGCCGCCCCTGCCGACGATATTCATGCCAGCGAAATCGAGAGTTGCATCGCTTATGTCAAAGATTTCCGGATTCATCTGCTGCAGTTGACGGAGCCCTTCCTGATACACGCGCTCTTCTTCATGGTTTCCCCGGATGATGAACACCGGAACGCCCAGCTCGGCAAAAGGCTGCAGCCCCACGACCATTTCTTGGATGTTATCAGTGGAATGGGGGTACAGAGGATTTCTCCGAATTGCTTCATTCTCGTACACGTCTCCAGCGACGATGATGGCATCAAGGGCGTTCCCGCTGGCGCTTTCTTCTCGTCTCAAATATTCTACAGCAATTTCTGCACCGGCAAGGTGCCCTTCGATATCACTGACGATGCCAAAGTGAATGCTGCCGTCTTGCAGAAAATCATTTCGATGCTGCTCGACCCAGGCTTGCAAAGCTGGTGTCTCGGCAGGAGCGGGCTGTTCATCAGTCACCAGATTTCGTATGCCGATGGCAGCCAGGCCGACGAGTATCGGAAGAGAAAGATACGTGAGAATTTTGTTCATCTCTCAGAAAAAGGGATGCGGCTATTTAAAAGCTCTTTTCTGCTTTTTAGTTTGAGGTCATTATTTTCTTATTCCGTACATTCCTCTTCCACTTTTTCAAGGGTTATCGTAAACTTTATCCGCGGAATAAGCGGATGGGTTATAACTGGCGTGGTTTCCCTTTCTTTGAGAGTTACAATCTCCTCTTCAATAACTTTTCCCGTTGTTTTCTTGATGAATTTTATCGGCACGAGCGGCGTTTCCATTTGGCAATACACTGGCGTGCCCATAACTTTCCAGGCTACAGCGCCCGCTGCCGTATAGCTGCCCTGCCCTCGCCACAGAGAATAATCCTCCCCATCGCTGGTACGGAGCTGGACACTCTGCAGAGTGCACGTTACTGGACAATTTTCGTCATCGATTTCATACAGAGAAGTGAGCGTTTGACAGGAATTATCGATGCATTCTAACCCCTCAGAACAATCTTCTGTACGTACACAAGCCTGTTTTTGCTCTGCGGTTTCCGTTTCTATGATGGCTCTCTCGCCTTCTGCTGTTGTTAGTGCTGGAGCAGTCTCTTGAGGAAGTTCTGGTGCCGGTGGGATTTGCTTCTGTGCTCTGTTCTCTTGTTGAAATGATGCTATCTCTTCACAAGCAGTTACAAACAGAAACGTGCTGATCAATGCCACGAAAAGAATTGTTTTTATCGTTTCACCTCTTTATATCTTCAGTAAACTGCGGCAGCCGGGACTTTCACGCAAGAATCATCCTTTTTTGCAGATTGCTTGCCTTCGAACCCGGGTCACAGCCTCATTGCGCTTGCCCTTGGCAAGGCAGTATGATAGCCACTACACCACTGCCGCACACGACTGCAAAAAAGAAAGCTACTTAAAAAGCTTTTTGAAAGAGACACGCGAATTTGCTTTTTCGTGTCGTAGCCCCTGCGCCACTCGTGGCGTGCGCAAACTAAGAATGAAATTTGATCTTAACACAACATTTCCAAGAATAAGAAAAAAAAAGAAAAAAAATGCTTAGCTTAGCGCCGCGCCAAGCCAAACACTGCCCGCAACGCTACTATAATGGTCGCCGGCACGAACAGGGTCAGAATGGACCGCAGCACATTCGCAAGCAGGGGTGCGACGCCATCAAAGACGCCTTCCTGTACGCCCAAGAAAGACACCAGCACTAATACCGTTCCACTGGTCAGGAACGCTGATGCTTCCCCTACCGTTATGTTCAGCAATCCCACCACAACGCCCAGCAAGAAAACAAGCCAGACCATCGTCGCAGCATAGCTGCCAGTAAACCCTACTCCCAGAAGTACCGCTAAAATCAACCCAACCAGGAACGACCAGCTCCCGATGAGATTGGCGGCTTTTCCTCTTAGCTTTGCCATAATTATCACCTCTTTTAGGGGATAGGAAAATTTCTGCATTTAAAAGCGTTTTGCTTTTTATGGAGAGAAAAATCATGATTTCTGGCAAAATGGCTCTTTTTTCAGTGTGCAGAAAAGAATGTTTATATAACAAACCAGCCTTTCTTCAGGGATGGAGCTTCGTTCTTTGAAAAAAGAGGTTGACATTTTGGATGCGGTCGTTCCTCTGGTGCAGAATTTCCAGCGTTCCTGGCTCCTGCCGCTGCGCAAAGGCACAAAGAGGCGTCCCGCGCTGCTGTATGCGCTTTCCGTTGAACAGGAAAATCAAGCGAGAAAAGAATTAGCGGTCGCGCAAGCAGCACTCAAGCAGCTGCACCAAGCGGATGCGATTCGGGAACGGCTGCGCACCCATGCCCGGCACCTGATTGAATTGAAGCTTGCAGCCCTTCGCCAAGACCGGGAACAGATTTCAGTGGTTGCCCGGAAACTCGCAACAGACGATTATTTCTCTCTCCAAAAAACCATTCAGGACATACGGGCTGCAAAAAAAGAGTTCCGCACGGTGGCAGCTTCCTATGCAAAGATGCATGCGTTTCTCTCCCGCCATCTGCCGCTGGAAGAGCGCTTGCATTTTCTTGACCTGCCTCATCGTCGGGAGCTGTCGTTGCTCAAGCAGCAGCTCTTGAAAAAAGAAAAGCTTTGCACGGCGCTTGGCAATCAATTTGTTCTGCTCATGCAATCCGCGAATAAAAAAAATCGCCCTGAACTGCAATGGTAATCGCTCTTATCGTCGGATTGGTAGGCATGGCCTGCATCTTAGCGGGGTTTCTGCTCGATGAGTTCACCAAACAGTTCAATAGGAATAATCTTGGGTATAATGCCCTGAACTTTCTCGGAGCAGTGTTGCTGGGGGCCTATGCTTTTTCTCTGCGTGCCTGGCCGTTTCTGATGCTGAACGGGGTGTGGGCAGTGGCGGCATTGATCAGGGGGATTGCTCTGGTACGACGATAGGCTATTTTACGACGATAAGAAGAAGTTTTATCTAACGCGTTCTTCCAGCGGCTGGCTTTGTTCGGCTGTTTCTTTGGTGCTCAGCGCAAAGTCCGTTCCATATGCCGCAGCCCGGATGGCGTCGGCATCTTTCAGAATTTTTCCATGATACGGCTTCCAGGCTTCGATTTGTTCGGGAGGGAAAGGCTGAATTTTGTCGAGGAGTTTCTGTTGTTCTTTTTTTCCAGAGCGATAGCTGAAAAAGCCCCATGAGCAGAAAGCCGCTTCAACGGCCGATCCGGTAGCGATTGCCGCAGTAAAATCATATTCCCCTGGTCCTCCAACCAGTCCAGCAATACCGCCGCAGGCGAGTCCAAGAAGAGTTCCTATAAGAGGCCCCAGAATGAGATTATCTTTTTTGACTTCACCCCTATGGTTTTCATTATTCCAGTTGTTCGATATCCCCAGAGCCTCTGGTGTGGGGAATTCTCGCTGTTGTTCTTGGGCGATTTCTTCAGCTTTTTTCGGCAGGTGATCAAAGCGTGGAAAAATTCCAATGTATGTTTCAATATGCTCAGTAAATTTGTCAAACAGCCTCCGATCTTTAAGCTGGGCAAAATAAAAATTATAACCCTGGTTCACGAGGACGCTTAACCCCCCTTCATCCGTTTCCGCGGTTAAAAACCGGAAGCCATCGTGTTCTTCCACAAATTCGTACCCCAACGCGCTTTCCACTTTTGGGATGATGGTTTCTATCAATCTGGGGCGGCTAAATCCATTACTGCGGTCTTCTAAAATTTTAATTGCCTGCTCCACAACACTATCCACCGAGGGTTCGGCAGAAGATTCTCCGCGATGAACTGCGGGAGGAAAACTTCCGTTTCCGGTGTTTCTGGGCGCATACGCCAAGGGCTGCCTCTGCAGCTCTTCGAAAACATGCACTACTTCTGCACAGCTCTGATATCGCCTCCGGCAGTCCGTTTCCAGCAGGCGTTCCAGAACATTCCGTAATCCTAAATCAATAGTCTCCGGCAATTTTACTCGTTGTTCGAAGATGCTTTCTCCTTCAACATACGTATCGAGCGGCTTTCCCGTCAAGAGCTCGACAAGCGTCGCCCCTAACGAATACAAATCAGAAGAGGGAAAAGATTTACCTTTCAGCTGTTCCGGCGCCATGTACGACAGGCTTCCATTAATAGTTGAAGCCGTTGTTCCGCTGAAATATCGCAGCTTGGCAATGCCCCAATCAACGACAGCCAGTGTATCGGTATTTTCATCGTAAATCAGATTGCTTGGTTTGACGTCCTGATGAAGAATCCCTTTGCCATGCGCATAGTGCAGGACGCCTAAGACTTGTAAAGCAAGATCCAGAACATCTTCCCGTCCGAACGTTCTTCCTTCGTCCAGCAGCTGCCGCAAGGATTTGCCGTCTTTGTACTCTCGCTTGAGTTCTACGTGCCCATTGGTAGAAGCTTCAAGAAGGCGGGGTATTCCCGGGTGGGAAAGATTTTGTAGAACGGCAATTTCTCTCTCAATCTGGTCTGCGTCCGGGAATGTAAAGCTATTTCCTAACACCTTCCGGAAATACTTTCCATTAGTATCTTCGCCAACATAGGCTTCAATGCCTGCGGAGTACAGCAATGTTTCGGCCATAGAGCCCCCCTAAGATAGCTTTTTTATAAAACTTTCTTCTTAGAACTACTTTTAAGTGCTCATCACTCCCCATCAGAAAGCTTATATAACTCCGTCCCTCGCTGCAATTCTGTGGAATCTGAAAAACTAACCATCGGCCAACGCCTCCTCCTTTTCCTTCTCTACGGCCTGGTTGCGCTGATGGTCGTTTTTTCGCTGCTGGCCATGAAAGATAAGAACTTTGCAGGGTATGAGAAGTGCGTTCAAAAGAAATGCGACAGAGGTGGCGAAGCTTTCTGCAGCAAACTCCGGGAAATTTCTAATTGCTGCTTAGGGGCAGGAGGGCAAGTGGCGGTGGCGGATAACAAATACACCTGCGTTTTTGAAGAATAGATATTGCTCATTTCTTCGTGCACTTTAACACTCCTTTTTCTTACGGCCCCTGCGCCCTTCCATACAAGCAGAACTCTCGAATCACACATCGGTGGCATTTCGGAATGATTGGCACACAAATCCGCTGCCCGTGATCCACCAAGAGCTTATTGACCTCTTTCCAGAGCGCTTGTGGCACTATCTCCTGTAAAGCAGCTTCCGTCTTTTCGGGATTTTTCGTCTTCACCCATCCCAGGCGGTTCGCAATCCGATGCACGTGCGTATCGACCGCAATGGCTGGCTGGTTGAACGTATACGCCAGAACACAATTGGCCGTTTTCCTGCCGACGCCGGGCAGGCTGGTCAATTCCCCAAAAGTAGAGGGAACGGAACCATTATATTTGTCGACGATAATCCGGCTCAGCTTCTGCACATTCCGTGCTTTCACCCGATAAAAGCCGATGCCATACAACGCTTTCTCAAGTTCTGAGATGGAAGCTCTGATAAAATCTTCGGGTAATTTATATCTGGAAAATAGTTTCTTGACGAGCGGAATAGTCTTCGTATCTTTGGTGCGGGAACTCAGCAAGGTCATGACGACTTTCTGGAACGGCGTATAGTTCTTGAGCGTTTCCAGCATCGTCGGCTGATGCTCTTTTTCTAGCAGAGAAAACACTCTTTTGATTTCCAGTGGTGTTATCATAGTTTTTCTTCTTTTCTTAAGGTCCCTATAAAAATAATCTGTTCTTCCAAAAGCTATTTGCACCTGTTTCTTATGCTGCCAGAAGCACGATAATCGCCACCAGAAGCAAAGCGGCTGCCAGTATCGCTTTGAAAACTTTTTCCATATGTGCCGTCCAGCGTTCCCGCTTCATATCAGAAGTTCCTTTTTGCTGTGCAGTCTGGTGCAAGCGCTTCCAGAGCTGGCGCATGCCCCATGTCAAGAGCAGCAGCGGCAGTAGGAAGATACCGAAGAAATAGAGAAACAGCGGCAATGCTACCGCGCTGGTAAACGAAGTTCGGGAAAATTCTCCCAGAAGCGCAAAGATCTTTCCCGGAGAAGCAGCACCCAAGAAAGCCGCCAGGAAGCCGATGCTAAATAACGTCAGCGGGGATGAAAGCACTTTCTCAACGTGTGCCCAGCGTTTCTGGAGCTGCTCGGAAAGTGTTATCTTTTTCTTTCGCAGGAAACTGGACAGCTGGAGAAGCCCCCCGAGAACTGCTAAGACAGCAACAATTGTTCGAAATCCCTCTCCGATGCCCAACTGCGGGAGGAGCAGAAAGCCCAGCAGGAATAAAGCAACTCCCATGCCCGCAGCAAGGCTGAGCCCGTGTTTTACCACCTGAGTGGGCGGGAACAGTATGCTGATCCCAAAGAGGAAAAGGAGTAACGCCAATCCTGCGGGCAGGAAGGCATCCCGCAGCGCTGCCGTGGTTACCACGCCGAACGTGATGGTTTCCAGAATGTGCCGGGGCTCTTTCTCGCCGACGATGCCGACGCTGTCTTCAAGCATCGTTATCGGGCAGTCGCTGTTATCTTCTTCCCGGACTTGCTGGACCAGGAATTCACTGATCGGCTCTTTTCCAACCAGATAGCTTTTTCCCAGGAAAACTGCGGGAACGCCTTGGGATGCTTCGGGAATGCTGTGCCCCTCTAAGAACTGCCGGAACAAGAGTGCATCCCGCTCTTCATGATAGGCATCAAAGCGCTTCACCTGCAGCTCGGGGTAAGCAGTCTCCAGTTCCTGTAAGAGTGTCTCAATATCTTGGCAGGACGTGCATTCTTTTCCGGTAAAAAAATACACGCAATCATTCTCTGCGGCGGAGGCCAAGGGAATGGCGCTAAGCAGGAGGCTCAATAACAGAAGTATCAAAAAAAATTTTGAAAAGGCTCGCTGCTGCTGTTTCATGCTATGCACCACTTTTTCTTTCTTTTTTTCTTTAAATAAAGATTCATAGCTTTTATAAACTTTTGCCCCGCTCTCCCCCCGGCATGGTCCAGGAATTGACAGCGGAAACGTTCCAAAAGGATGTTTTAGCATCGCCTCTTCCAGTCATCGTGGACTTCTGGGCAGCCTGGTGCGGGCCCTGCCGGATGCTGGCGCCGGTTTTTGAAGAATTGAGCAAAGAATACGCCGGCAAGCTCACTTTTGCCAAGATTTCTGTCGATGATTACCCAACTATTGCACAGGAATATGACATCAGTGGCATCCCCTGCCTGATTGTCTTCTCGCGGGGAAAAGAAATTGAGCGTATCATCGGCTTCCAGCAGAAAGCGCAGCTGAAAGAGAAGATTGACAAAGTGATTAAATAAGTGCTAAACTCTAAAAAAAGTTGTTGAAAAGCAAGGAGGATAAAAATGGCGAAAATACCATCGAAGAAAAAGCAAGCATCAGGCACGCCTCGAGGCCTGGAAGAAGTGGTGTACGTCAGCTGGGAATATGTTGATGAAACCGGCCGAGAGCCCCAAGGCTGTTCGCTGCATCAGACTCTTGCTAATTATCATGCTTTTCTGGATGCTGAGAAATGCATAGCCGAAGATGACGGTCCTTACTCTGTAAATCCCCGCCCGGTGGGAGAGCCTAGCACCGTGTACGTCAGCCCGGTGCTCTATCGCCAAATTCAAAATAGCACGTTCGGCGTACACTGTTCTCCGGCAGATGAAAGCACGCTGGTTGCTCAGGAAGACCTGTTCTATGGTAAAGAAAAAAAGTAAGTAGTTTTGGACAGTTCTTTGTTCCGCTTTTTCAGCTGCTAAAAGTTTATATAATAACCCTTGCCCGAGCATCTCATGGCCCTGGAAAACATCCTTGCTGTTCTTTTCGATTTTGATTTGACGCTTTCTGCAGAATATATGCAGGCCGCACTCTTTCGCAAGTACAAAATAGAAGGAAAAGCGTTCTGGCAGGAGAAAGACCAGATGGTTGCTGCGGCAAAAAAAGATGGCGTCAATCTCGATGATGAGTGTGCGTACCTGAACCTTATGCTGCGGTATGTCCGCAAAAGCGATTTTCCCAAACTCTCCAATGCCGAGCTTCGCGAACTCGGAAAAGAGGTGCAGCTGCATGCCGGCCTGCCGGAGTTTCTTCCCCGCCTCAAAGAACAGATAACTGCTGATCCGGCGTATGCGCCGTACAATGTGCAGCTCGAGTTCTATGTCATCAGTTCCGGCCTGAAAGAGATGGTTATTGGGAGTGCGCTCGGACCCTACCTCACGGGAGTTTTTGGCGCGGAATTCCTGGAAGATGAGCATGGCACGATCGCTGAAATTGCCCGGGTTATCGGCCATGCCAAAAAGCCGGAGTTCATTCATCTGATCAACAAAGGGGGGAACGTCAATCCGGATATTGACCTGAATGGCATGCTGCCCCGGGACTTGCGGCGGGTGCCTTTTGAGAATATGCTGTATATCGGTGATGGGGCAAGTGATGTGCCGAGTTTTGAAACCCTGAATAAGCGCGGCGGCAAGAGCTTGGCGGTCTATAATCCGGCGTCAGAAGAGGCTTTCCGGCAGGCGTACGCCTTACAGCGAGATAGCCGCGTGCTGGCTTTCGGCCCTGCTGATTATACGGAAGGCAGTCATACGTCCAGAGTTATTGAGCGTGTCTTGCGGGAGATGGTGGAAGAGAAAATTGAGCTGCAGGAAGAAGAGATCAGAAGAAGAGCCTCTCCCGGGCCCAAGCATATTGCGTAGGAAACAATCATGATACTGCCAAAACAGGAGCCTAAACAGTTCTCTTCTGAGTTGCTTTCTTCTCAGAGAATTCCCTTGGTCGAAGCACTTTCCCGAGAGCGGCATTACATCTTAGGCCAGGCAGTCGAGCTGGGCTACGATATCCGTAGTGATCTTCGGGCCTATCGCCATTCTGGCACTACAAATACCTGCCATGAGAAAGCTGCGTTGCTGCAGCAAACTTTGCCAGAAGAGCATTGGTCACCAAACCGCGTTATCAAAGCTTTGTATGGCGTCGTCGGATCTGAACCGTACGTGTTCGTGCTGCCGGAGCTGCGGATGGAGGGGCATGCTCCAAAAAAAAAGCCCCATAATGGGGGAAGCTTGCGCAAGCGCCGGACGCTCAATCGCTGGGGGAAAAGTTTTGGCATCGTCAATGAAAGTGTCGTCGAGAAGCTTTTTACCGAAGCCGGATTGCAGTCTCAGGACTATCGGCCATTTTTTGCGCCGCGGGTGCCTCGTATGCGGTCTGATAATTCTGTCATAGAAGTCATCCCGGAAGGATACGAAGCGGTTTATGACAAAAACGAATGCATTCCATCAAGTATGGAATCCGGTACCTGCACACCATTTGTCAGCTTTGCAGAGATATATTCAAATCCGCTAGAGCGCGGGAAAATAAATGACAACTATGGCGGCATTCGGGCAGTTTTTATCCATGACGAGCCATCTCTGGACGATAAGCTGGTTGACATCTCCGTCGGCGGCCGGGGTGCAGAGGCGCATAAGACTTCTTTACATCTGCCGTACAAGGCTATTTATGAAATTCTGGTGGAGACGTATGGTAAGAAGAAAGTTTTTAGGATGGCGTTTTGGTGAGTCCGCACTTTTGTGCTACCTGTGTCTTTCGGCATCTAAATTCTTAAAAATAAGAGAACTGAAAAATGTTTTTGGGGTTATTTTCCATGGCAGTCCTTATAGACCAAGAGTATCAGGAAGAATTAAAGAGAGCCGGTGAAAGGATGGTGTGGTTGAGAAGTTTAGATGATATGACCCTACGCCGGATAGTCACCCTGGAATCCCAGCTGGAACAAGACATTTCAAAAGCCATAGCAGGGGTTTTGCAGCAGTATGGAGCAACGGCAGACTTTTGTTTTACAGTCTATAGAGAACGGGAACCCATAGAAGCGTTGAAAGGCCAGCGTTTGGTTTTCCCCAAGTCGTGTTATGCGCAAGGTTCTACGACAGTAGAGAATCCTGAAGATATCACTCCTTACTGATCTTTTTCGGCTAGAACACGTTCATCAATTTCGTTTGGTGAACGGAGAATCCACTAGTTCTTTATTTTCAAACTCTTTTCAGCAGATTCTATTATTTTAGTGATATCATGTATCCCTTGCTGTATGTTCCTTTCTGCAACTGTATTAATGCGAGGAACTACCACTAAAGATGCTGGCTCAAATGACTGCTCTCTCCTCCGGAAATAGTCTATCACAAAATGCTTTTTTCCTTTCTCTGCAGTCGGCTTCAGGAGGATAAGGTCCTTAGCCGTGCTAACCCCCGAGTTCTGGAGGAATTCTTCAAAGCCCACATCATACTCTTTATTCAAGTGATGCATCCAAGGAACAATCTTCACTTCTGTTCTCTGCCGCTGTAAATAGCCTTCAAGCAGAGAACCGCTGATATTTCCCTGCTGTTCGTATGCAAAGAACCAGCCTTCGGCGATTCCCGTGTTCGCATACCAGTATTCGTCGTCGCCTTTTCCGGCAAGCAAAAGGCCTTTTCTGGGTGGCACTTCTCGGGGAAAGTAATTTGCCCAGAGAAACTGTTGGATGCTGGGGGTTATGTAAAGCGTCTTCTCTTCACCCATGGGAATCGGGAGTTAGAGTTTATTTAATAGCATTATGCAATGCCGTTCAAAGAAAAGTGGCGCTTCTTCTTTTGTCAATCGCTTCTCTCACCACCATCTTTTCATCAATTCCGTCAGCACGAAAGTAGTTACTCTTTCTGTATCCGCTTTCCCCTGTTGGGTTCGTACCCGCAACGAATACTGCTGTGTGTTAAAGATTTCCATCTGCCGCTGCAATTCTGCGACTGATTCTTCTTCCCGCCGGGCGTGCAGGGCTTCCGGCGTGTTCCAGAGAAGGATGGAGAGCGTTGGCTTTGGAAAGATTTTGACGAGCAGCTTCTTGACAGCCAGCGGCACGTGCTTCATGAGCAAAATGTCGGAACAGTAGCGGTCCGTGATGACGATTGTCTTCTTCAGCCGCAAAGGGAGGATGGTGAAGAGAGAGCGGAGATATAAGTCGAGGGCAAAAACCGGCGCCATGAGATTGTACAGCAGAGAGCGGAGGAGAGGGCGCTTTTTTTTCCTGCTTTCTCCTCTTTTTTCTGTCTGTCCATCCCGGCGCTTTTCCGCCCGCTTGTAGGCTCTGCCGATGCTGCTGAACGGAAGGATGTTCTGCCTTCCGCGGCCGACGTAGATGATGGCGGCTTTCCTTCCAGTTTTCTCCAATGCTTCCTGCAGCACCTGTACGAGCGTGCTCTTTCCGGCGCCGTCCGGTCCCACAATGCTGATGAGTGGCGCTATCCGAAATGGATTCTTTTTTTGCAGCAGCCAGCGCCACGAGAGCGCCGCAAGTGTCCCCATGCGCTTTGGCTTCTTGCAGACAAAAGTGCTGAGGGGAAGGAAGGGCTTTATCATCATGAAGTTTCCTGCTGCCGCTTTCTCTACAAGCTGGCGGGCCATGTTCTGGGTAAAAATCTTGCTCAATTCAGCGGAGACTTTTTCTGTATCGGCGTGCAGCGTTTTCAAAATCTGCTGGTATTTCGGCTTGAAGAAGCGTTTTCCAAGGATAGAATGAGCGATAAGCATGACATAATAATCGTTGTCCGAGAGCGTCGAAAAGAACGCCATTTTTTTCCGCCGGGAAAAAATCTCCTCGCCAAGATATTGCATGTCATTCCAGTGGACTCCGCCGACCTGCATATCAAAGCTGGCTTTCTGCAGCCCCAGAACTTTGAAATACGCTTTGTGCACGAGCGAGAACTGCTGGGTGCGCTGTTCGAAGCCGTAGTGGCGGAGAATACGGTCTGCTTTGGGCAGATCGTCTTTCGCTATGGCCGTATCGAGGCTTTCCGGGGGCAGGTTTTCATCGAGCAGAAACTCATAATTTCGCAGCAGGCAGTAGCGGATGTTTTCTTGCTCGAAAGCGGCAAGGACGCTGCGCAGGGTTTCTTTAGGAGTCATTTACTAACCAAACCTCCCTCCTCCCTTGCCTGACCGAGAGATTAAACCAGCAGCATTGGTCTTTTCAATCCATTTCTGAGGAGATAATACAAACGCATTTGAGCCTGCCTGTCTTAGAAAGGAGTCGAATTCGACCCCTTTAAAATCGGGGTTGTTTATTTCCTCCCATAAGCCAAAAAATTCAATCGTACTCTTGCTTCGAAGCCAATTTTTAACAACGTCTTTTGGCTCATCAGGATTTTTATACCGGGAAATATCTGTTAAAGAGATATATTCTTCCGCATTTTGAGAAAAAATAACTATCTCTTTTC
>DATDWF010000090.1:0-6359 GCA_035289745.1 Candidatus Nanoarchaeia archaeon | reverse complement strand
AACCATTTCTTCCGCTACGATCAGATCCTCAACCCCATCAGCATCCAGATCCGCAACCGCCATCAGGGAATTGCCATCGATGCAGTAAGAACTGGATGGCAGAGTGCCTTTCGGCCAGCCATCTACCAAAGAGCCGTCCTGCCGGAACAGCCAGATTTTGTTCCTCGTCCGCATCGCGATTTCCATCATGCCGTCGCCATCGAGATCCGCAAGGGTAGGCCGACAGCCCTCTTTCCCTGCATCTTCCAACTCTACGCGCGTCCTAAAAATGAAGAAAGGAATCCCCCCTTCATCGCGCCAGTATTCTTCGTACGGATCAAAAATCAGGAGCTTGTTCTGTCCAAAAGTCCATTCCCATGCTTGGGAAACAAATTCGACGATGCCGTCATTGTCTATGTCCGCGGCACTAAGGTGCTGCTGTTCGTACTGCGAGCTGATAAAGCCGATAACTGCTTCTCCCTCTGCGTTATATGCAACCTGCAGGTTAAAAGCAGTAGGCCATATCGCGCTATGATCCGTGATGATAGTCTCTGAAGAGCCATCACCCTCCAAATCAGTTACAAGAATCTGGTTACCATTAATCCAACGATCCTGGAACGACGGCCAGCCATTCTTGAAGATGAGGACGTTCTGCCGTACTTCTTCAGTTATTCCATTGCTGTCCGTGGCCCGCAGGCGAAGAACATACTTCCCTTGAAATCCTGCTGCATCAAGATTTATCGTTGCAATGGGCTCATTGTACGCAGCCGGGTGCGCTCCAGAAAGTGTGAGCGTAATCCCTGCCGAAGACCAGTCTTCTGTTCCATATGGCGCATACTCGACCGCATAGCTCTGGAAAGCTGTTCCCCTCTCTGCAAGGGCCGTTCCATAAATGGTCAGGCGATTCTTTCCCAGCGTCACGCTGCCTTCTTCCGGCTTTACCAATTGGATGAGCGGCTCTGCCAGCTGCCCGGAACAGCTTCTTGTCGATAAGCCATGCTGGGCAAAAGCCTGGCAGATCTCTCCGCTGTGGGGCGTGCCGTCATTCAGGTTGGCGTTGTCATCATCAATAACGAGCATCCCGTCGAGGAATTCCTTGAAACGGAAAGGCAGTAGTTTCATGGTACGAATGACCAGCTCATCCGCCAGCGGAGCGCCAAGGCTTTCCCGCAAGTCCCAGAGGGAAGCAGAGAAGACTTCGCTGGCATCATGGGGCTCCGGATTATAATCATTCGGGTACGTCTTGTCGTTATCCAGATTTCTCAAACAAGGCCAGAGCTTTACTAACGGATCGTCCGGCCAGGAAGCGCGGATCTCTTCGATGAACTCTTCTCGGAAAAAGTAGTCGGACATGCAGGAATCTCCTGGAATGGTGGCGCCAAAATAATCCGCCAGCCCTTCATTCAGGCCGCCAGATTCATCCCAATACGGAAACAGCCCTCCCGGATACATGTTGCAGACGACGCTATGCGTATATTCATGGTAGACCACATCAGCAGAAAGGGCAATGCTGTCGCATTTGTCTCCAGGACCAAAGAAAGCGATGCCCGATCTGCCGGTTCCCTGCGACCAAGGATCGCACCAGGAATACGCATTGCACTGCGCCCCATGGGCACGCCCTTGTTCAACCGCTACTTCAATAGGATAATCCATCTCCCGTATATCGAACGGATCGCCTTTCGTGAAAAAATCATGGATGATGTTCGCATGATAAAACGCATTGGATTCTTCCTGCTCGTAAGAGAGATCATGGTTGCGCCAATCAATATTGTGGATGCTCGGAGACCAGCCTTGGGCGGTGTAGCGGGACAATTCCTGATAGCGGTTTACGACGCTCGCAAAAGGCCCGGTCGCCTGGGTCGTTATGCCTACTGCGGTATCCGGGGCCGTTGCAGCGGAATAGGTGCCCGTATCATCAGTGACCGCTTCCACTGTTCCCGCGATCACCATCTCGTGTGCGAAAAGCCTGCTTTCTTTTTCTTGTAAGCGATGGTTGGGAAAGATCATGCCCTGGACCGTCCCTTCGACCTCAGCACGAATCCTGTTATGATAGGCAATGACATTTCCCGTGTGCGCATCGATGAAATATGTTAGTGCGGCCGGAACATTCTGATCGGGCTCCGTGATATTGACCAACCCTTTCCAGACGGGAGGCAGATCAATCTGATACGCAAGGTAAAAGCGTATTTTCTCTTCTTGTTCTTCCGGATAAATCACGAGAGAAACGTGCTGCGGCTGCGTCGTTACTTCAAGATGCTGCTGGGCGATTTCTATGGCTTTTGCCTGCCGTAGCGTAGGCGTAATCGGAACGGAAATGCCGGAGTAATATTTATTCTGGACAAGCACGGCGTTTCCGTCATTTGTGGTTATGCCCACCAGGCTTTGATAGACCAGGATTCCTCTGTAGTACTGCTGGTAGAAGATGCTGCAGATGCCTTCCTTCTTTCCTGGATAAAAAGGCTTGTCGCACCACTGGCGAACAAGCTTGAGATCCTGTGGACTTATGCGCAGGAATCGCTTGTTCTTCGCCAGGAAATCGGCAGTAGCGCTCGGGAGGGTCTTTTCTGTGATGGTGGCAACCTTCTTTGTCTTTATCGCCAGCTTTCCCAGCACCAGAGCGGGCTTTCCCTGGCTATCGAGCGTGACCTGGGTCCCAAAGCCGAAGCGTTGGATGGCTTCCCGCTGGACTTGCTCCTGTTGGTTCCCTAAAGAAGTGGTGGGCACTTTCAGCGCTTCGCCGTATAAGGATCTTTCGGTGCAAGCTAGGATAAAGAGGGTCAATGCTACGAGAAGAAGAACAAACAGCCCTCTTTTTTGCATGGGGAAGAAGAAAGAGCAGAAGTATAAAAGGATTACGGAGAAGCTCTGTTATTCACACATCCACCAGCACCTGCGCCCACCAGCCTTTCTTGGTCTTCTTTATCTCGAAAAGATGCATGGTGATCGCTTTGATGTCAACTTTCGACTCGTGCTTCTTGACATCCAGCTTTTCTCCAGAAGCAGTGCACGACAGCAGATATTTCCCTTCATTTCCCTGAATTTTAATAGCAAATGCGCTAAACAGCAGCTGCTCCGCGTCTTTGTAGAACAGCAGCTCGTCAAGGAAATCAAAGAGCAGCTTTTCGAGTGTCTTATTTTCCAGGGCAATTTTTACCGTTTTCTTCGGCTTAATTTTTTGGATATTGACCTGCGTATCTTCTACCGCTAAAGCGCATTGCGCAAAGAGCTCTTCCAACGTTCTCCCTTCTGCCTGGAAGAGCACGTCCGCGGTATGGTCGAGGAAGGTGTAGGTCATTTTAATTTGCTCCGGATTATTTTTTTGAAGAGATCTTTGTTCTCACCATAAAATTTTTTAATTTCGTCAGCATCTTCTGTCGAAGGCGATTTTCCATAATATTTGGAATTATTTCGTTTGACCCGATAGCGGTCCAATTGCCTGAGTTTCTCTTCTGAGACTTCCGGAAAATTTCTTAGATAGGCGATGGATGCTTCATGCGAATAAGACTTATATCCTTCCAGGGCCAGAAGAGCATCCAAGAGTTCCCGAAGACAGTCGTACAAATTTTCAAAGACGAGGAGCGGAAATTCCCCACTCTTCAATTTTAGCGTACTTTTTTCTCTCTCTTCAACATTTTTCTGCAACGCTCGCGCTAATTCTGGATCGGGCGAGGCTTTATGCACCTTTTGGTTTGCCAGATAGCTTTGAAACTCTCTCATCTTTGAAATAGCCATACAACACAAAGCCATTTATTAAATTATTGTAGAGCTCGGGAGAGAGGTCTTTGTATTCCAAGGGGAGTAGATGGATGTTCCGGGATAGTTTTTTTTCAAATGAGCCCAGATCCGGCACTTTTTTTGAGGAAGAAATAACGGCAAGGTCGATGTCGCTTTCCGACCAGTCTTCCCCTCTGGCAAAGCTCCCAAAAACGACAATGGCTGAAGGATGATTGTAAAAGTCTACTAAATAGTCAATAAGCCCGGACTCGTGCAAAATGGCAAAGTTTACCAATTGTTTCTTCCGTTTATATGTAAGGTCATCCCGATTACAAGCCACTTCAACAAGATGCTTGTGCTTCCGCTTAAGAATAAGCTTCTCTTTCTCGAGTTGATTGGTAAGGGTACTGACAATATTCGGATGAATGCCGGTGGCTCGCGCCAGCTCCCGCATATGAAACCAATATTCCGGCTTCGTAAACAGGGTTCTGAGGAGTTTTTCTTTCTTGACTATCATTTTATACAACTGTATATTTTTATGTACAGATGTACAGATTATTATATAAACTTTTTGGAGAAGTTTTGAAAAAATTCTTTCGAAGTGGGCAAAAGATCTTTAACGCCAACCAATCTCTCGAGCAGTTGGTTCACTTATGATAAGATCATTAATCTCATCAATTTGACGATAAGTTTGAAAAGAAAAGCCGCCTCCTTCCGTAGGAATTCTGTGGCACATTATATCATGCGAGTCATATTCCTGGCCAGTTGCTTGGTCGATTAGACAAGCCCTGTCTGGTGTCGTTTCATATTTGTCCGTAGCTCCAAAAATGTGAAAAAACTCGTGCATCCAACTCCTTAAGAAAGCTTGTCTTTCCTGTTCGCGAAGGGGTTCATATTCTTCTGGAGAAAGAGAAATTCGGAATACATTTGCTTGAATGGAATGAAACTTGCCCCATTCCGGTTTTACCCACGTCCAAGCTTCCTCATCCCCCTCACCCCAAGTTCCTTCATCCCAATGTTCGAATGTGAGCAAATTGTTAGTACTAACCATAAAATCAGAGTTATAAATAATGACACTCAAATATTTATACTGTTTCAAAGCTGGATATCTTATAAAAACCCTCTTGTAGAATTCAGAAGGATACACAAAGTTAAATGAACCGGGATTGTCTTCCGGTATTCCTATTTCACTATCAAATATCTCATTATCCCCACGAAACATATCTATCTTATAAAATCCAAAAGCTTGATTGTACTTTGCAGCTTCTCGTTGCCCCCAATCATTTAGATAATAAAAGTTGTTCAAAAAGCAATGGTTTTTTTCCGTGCAACCAGTAAAATTGTTCCTAAATTCAGTGCTCGAATACCAGTTTTTCCCCGTTAATCTTTCTTTTAAAAATGAGGGCATAGGTTCATTTATGTAAGCAAATACTATGGCAATTCTGTTATTATACTTTTGGAGTATTAGAGGTTTAGGTGTTATGTTTGTGAGCACTAATTTATTGGGAGCAAAAAACTGATAATATGCTTCTCCAAGAGAATTGGTATTGAATACTTTCTCTTTCCAGACAATTATTCCAACAATTAGTAGTGTGACTACCAAGATTACCAAAAATAGTTTTACACTTTTATTAGACATACATCCTCACACTTTTCATTTAACAACCGCCTTAATCCTTCGCACGCCGGCAGCACACGCTTCTTCTTTTACTATCTTGAAATGCCCGATTTCTTTGGTGTGCTGCACATGCGGCCCGCCACAGAGTTCTTTGGAGTAATCGCCAACAATATAGACGGAAACGCGCTCCGGGTATTTCTGCCCGAATTCGGCTTGGGCGCCGAGTTTCATCGCTTCTTTATAGGGCATCTCTTTCCGCACGACGGGAAGATTTAGCGTTATAACGCGATTGACTTCATCTTCTACTCGTTTCACTTCTTCGGACGTCAGCTTTCTGGAGAAATTAAAGTCGAAGCGCAGCCGTTCTGCCGTGATATTGCTGCCGCGCTGGTGGATGTCTTTGGAAAGCACCCGGCGCAAGGCTTCATTCAGCAGATGCGTCGCGGTGTGCATGCGCACCACCACTTCAGAAGTATCCGCCAGGCCCCCTTTGAACTTCTGCTCTGCTCCCACGCGAGAAAGCTGCTGGTGCTTTTCATATTCCTGCAGGAAGCTCTTGACATCGATGGTTATCTTTCTCTCTGCAGCTAATTCTTCAGTCATTTCCAAAGGAAAGCCATACGACTGGAAGAGCAAGAAGGCATCTTTGCCACCGAGATTGCCCTGTGCAGCCATTTTCTCAAACTCCCGCAATCCTCGGTCCAGCGTCTGCTCGAACTTTTCTTCTTCTTTCTGCAGCTCGGCGTATATCCTCGCTTTATTTTTCGCTAACTCGGGATAGAGATTGCCATACTGCTGCACGACTATCTCTGCCAAGGCTCTCGTTAAAAGCTGACTAATGCCCAGCAATTTCCCGTAGCGAACAACTCTACGGATAAGCCGGCGCAGCACGTAGCCGCGATCCATGTTCGACGGAAGCACTGCCTGCTCATCGCCCAGAATAAATGTGGCAGCACGAATATGATCGGCAATGATGCGCATGGTGCGCTGCTCGTGCGCATACTTCTTCTTGCTGAGCAGCTCAATTTTCTGGATGATGGGCTGGAAG
>DATDWF010000089.1:0-8125 GCA_035289745.1 Candidatus Nanoarchaeia archaeon | reverse complement strand
GGCAGCATCGAGAACGAGTTGCCGTACTTTCTCATCAAGCTTGTCCATGAAGTCCCCTGCAACAGTCTCAACACCCAGACCACTCTGCACCAAAAGCTCTTTAACCTGTGTTCTAACGGTTACCATGACATTAATTATTATATTTATGATATTTAAGCTTTCTGCTGGTGGAGAAGAACAAAATACATAAACAGAGACTTTTTCTTTGGAGCCATGAGTACAGCCTGCATCTTCTGCCGAATTGGCAAAGGAGAAATCCCCTGCGAAAAAGTCTTTGAAGATAAAGACACGCTTGCTTTTCTGGACATCAAGCCCCATGCCAAAGGGCATACGGTCGTCATTCCCAAAACCCATGCGGAAACGCTCTTTGACCTGCCGGAAGGGAAAATCAACGCTTTCTTTCTCGGCGTGAAGAGGACCATGGAACGTATCCAAAACGTGTTGCAGCCAGACGGCTTTAACGTTGGATGGAACCAGAATGCTGCAGCCGGGCAAGTCGTGCCGCATCTGCACGTGCATATTTTCCCGCGGTATCGGAATGATGGCGGCGGCAGCATGCATAGCATTATCACGAGTCCGGGAACGAGGAGCGTTGAAGAAGTGGCCGCTTTGTTCAAATGATGATGGTGTTCAATTAAAAATGAAAATTGAAAAGAAAGTCTGGCCGGAATATTTTCAGAAAATTGTTGAAGGCGTAAAAACGTACGAGTTGCGTCTGGCCGATTTTGAATGTCGTCCGGGGGATACTTTAGCTTTAAAAGAGTGGAATCCGCAAACGCAGCAATACACGGGCAGAGTTCTTGAGAAACAAGTAACATACGTAGGAAAAACAAAAAGCCAGCCTTTCTGGCCTAAAGAGGAAGTTGAGAAATACGGCTTCCAGATCATCGCCTTCAAATAATCGGAGAAAAGCTTTTTATAACCTCCCCCTCATTTCTGCAGTAGGGCGGCATAGCTCAGCCTGGCTCATAGCGCCACGCTCATAGGAGTTGAGCACTGAGAGCATTTGCTCGATGAAAAACTCTGTGACTGGGTGACGTGGAGATCCCGTGTTCAAATCACGGTGCCGCCATTTTTATATACTTCTTCTTTCTCTTTTCAAAGCATGGTGCATCTCGCCGGCCCGGAAGACAAATTCTGCTGCACAAAGTGCCAGAGCTGCCATATGGATGTTTACGAGTATCAAGGTAAGAAGTACATCTCTTGTTTAGATTGCGGGCATGAAGAAGAATATGGGGAAAAGCACATGCAAAGGCTAGGGGAACCAAGAAATAAAAGAGGCTGTTGCTGAGACTTCAGCAGTTCTCTGTTCTCACTACCTGCAGTTTTCGTATTTTCCGATGCACCGTCTCAGCGCGTAGCTTGGTGCATCGCGCTGCCTGCGCAATGCTTCCATGATGCTCTTTCAGCGCCTGCTCAAAGAATTGCTGTTCAAATTCCCGCTCCGCTTCGTCCCAGGTCAGATGCTGCTGCGGCAGCATTTTAGCGATGTTCCGGGAAAGAGCCGGAATTTCCTCATACATCTTCTCCAGCTTCTGTGGCTGAATGAGCTCTTTGTACTGGTCAAAAGCCGTGCGCAAGCGCTGGTCGATGCGCACCTGCTGCTCGTCTTCCATCTCTTTCTGGCGAAGCTCATGGATATCGAGCTCGAGGTCTTTTATGACCCGATGCAGGCTTCTCCTATCAATCTCCAACGCCCGGGCAAGCTGCGAAATGTTGCCCTGATGGGAACGCAGCTCACGGCGCAGAAAAGCCGCCTTGAATTGCTTGCGGGCTTCTCGAAACGGTGTATGCGGAGAGATGTAAAAAAGAGTATCTTCCTGCTTCAGCTGGTCGGTGATGTCAGCTTCCAGCTGTGGAATGGTCACACCCCAATGCTTGGCCAGCTGCTCCTCAACAAGGGGAAGCACTTTCTCTTTCAGCGTGGCTTCGAGATTCTTTTTTTCCTCTAATTTTTTCTCTGTGGTCATGAGGGGGGTGATGCTTTTATACAATTTCTAGGGCTGTGGGATCGGGCGCAGCAGCGTTCCGGCAGGCAGGCCGTACAGGAAGAGCAGGCTGGCAACGAAAAGCTGCCAACTGCCATCAAGCAAAAAGAGGGCTGCTCCCATCGAAAGCACGGTGGCATTCGTAAACATGATCTTCCAAAGTGTTTCCTTTTTTGCCTGCCCCAGCAGGAAAAAAGCAACAGGAATGAGAGCTACAGAAACCAAGACTGCTCCTTGCTGCTGCAACAGCGCTATGCCGAGTACAACAATTGTTGCTAGGAAGAGAACAGTTTTGAGAAAGGCAAGATACTTTCCGCCCCGCAGCCGTTCATCCGGAGCCAGGAAGGAGAGCAGGATGCCAAATAGAACGCCAGAACCCGCCAGCACAGCCAGAATAATCGGAGTAATGAAGCTCATGCTCCTTCACGCTACCTCATCTTTGAAACGCTGCAGGAATCGTTCCCAATCCGGCTTTTTGATGACCATCCCACAGGCATTCGGATGCCCGCCACCAAAGCCGTCGATGCCCACTAGAGCTTTCTCCAGAGCGGGTAGGATGGGAAATTGCGCCCGCAAGCTGCATTTCATCTCACCGCCTTTCTCGCGGGCGATGATGATCACTTTCTTTTGGTAGGCCGCAGCCAATTCGTTCGCCAAGTCTGCCGTAAAAGACCATTCATCTTCCTGATAGTGGAACAGCAGCACTTTGCTTTTGGTGGCCTGCTGCCGGGCTCTCTCGATCAACGGCTCGTAGCGCTGGTTAATCTGCTCAAAGCGCTGGAAGAGATATTTGCCGGCAGGAGTGCTCTGCTGCAGGATCTCGTCCGGAGAAGCAATCCGCGTCAGGATCTTGATGCACTTATACACTTCCGTCGTTTTCCCTTTCAGCAGGAAAGAAAAAATGCGCACCAGTTTGCCGACGGGCGTTTGGTATAAGATTTCTGGCAAAGGCAAGGCTTTGGGAAGAAGGGCAGGATAGCGCTCTAAGAACTCCCGAAGAAAGTCTGGCAAATAATAATCTCCAAAGCAGCCAACGGCAGCGATCCACAGGTCTTCGTGACGAGTGCTGATCTGGTAGGCCATGCGCGACGTGGGGATGTAAATATCCGGGTCTTTTACACGGGGATTAAAGTACTGGACGTTCTTCACCTGCAGGGGCTGATGATGGTCAATCCAGAAAATGGGGACGTGGGCACCGTCAGCAAACTCCTGCTCGATCACGGGGACATCCAGCACAAAGATTTTGTCCGGCTTCTGCTCTTCGACTTTTCCCAGCATGGGCTTCTCCAGCTTGGATGAGGACTTTACGATCACTCCCCGGCCTTCGCGATATACTTTGTAAAGCAGCAGGAAAGACGTCAGGCCATCCGGATCGTCATCATAGAAAAACAAGGGGCGCTGAGCGGTTTTGAGTTCATTGCGAAGCAGGGCGACTTGTTTTAGTGTTAACATAGAAACAGGGAACAGAGAGAGGTTTTTAAATGTTCACGTCAGAACCTTTTTAAAGCAAGCTCTTTCAGCTTTTCAGATGTTAACCCCCGAAGCCAAAGCCGAACTGGAAAAGCAGCAGTATCGTATCATCGGCAGCCATTCCGCCGTCAAGACCTGCGGCTGGACCAAAAACATGATCAAAGGCGAAGGCGGCTGCTATAAGCTGAAGTTCTATGGCATCATGAGCAACCAGTGCATGCAGATAACGACATCGATAAGTTGTGCGAACCGCTGCACCTTCTGCTGGCGGGGGTATAAAGCGCCCGTAAGCACCGACTGGAAGTGGGGCGTGGATGAGCCAGAAGCTATCCTCAAAGGAAGCCTGGAAGCCCACCATAAGCTCTTGATCGGCTTCAAAGGCAATGAAAAAGCCAGCAAGCGGGCGTATGCGCTTTCTCGAACCGTCAAGCATGTGGCGCTTTCGCTGACGGGTGAACCGATTTTTTATCCACGCATAAACGAGCTCATTGACCAATTCCATGCGCAGGGCATTTCCACCTTTCTCGTCACGAATGCCCAATATCCGGAACAGATCCGCGACTTACATCCGATAACCCAGCTGTATGTGAGCGTGGATGCGCCGACAAAAGAATTGCTTAAGGACGTCGATCTGCCGCTGTTCAAAGATTACTGGGAACGGCTGAACCAGTCTCTTGAGTACCTGGCACAGAAAAAGCAGCGGACTTGTGTGCGCTTGACGATCATCAAAGGGATTAACGACCTGCTGCTGGAGAAGTATGCAGAACTTATTCATCGAGGCAGCCCGGACTTCATTGAAGCCAAGGCCTACATGTTCGTCGGGCCGTCGCAGCAGCGGCTCAGCATGGAGAACATGCCGCTGCATGAAGAAGTGGTGGCTTTCTCCCAGGAACTCGCGAAGCACCTGCCGGACTATGAGATTGTTTCTGACCACGTGCCCTCTCGCGTCGTCATGTTTGCCAAACAGAAGTTCAAGATTGACGGTGTGTGGAAGACCTGGATCGACTTTCCGGCATTTCAGGAACGGGCGCTCAGCGAGAAGGAATTCACGGCTTTGGACTACTGCACGAGAACGCCGCAGGTGGGGTTGAGCGGCAAAAAGACAGCCGAGCATCAGCAGGAAGTGAAAGAGCGCTTCCGGAAACGAACGCACATCTTTGTCGACGAGAAGACGGAAGAGATGGCGTTTTATGGGGGGAACACGAAGACCTGATAGCGTAACTATCTCGCAAAGTAATTACGAGTATTCTGGTGATAATGGGCGGAAAGTTTATATACCTCCAGTTTATATTGTTAAACTTGGAGTTTATATGAAAGGAATCACCAAAGCCGAAATGGACATTGTACTCCTCTTAGTTAAAAGCCCAGAAGTAATCTACAATGCGAATAGCCTTTCAAAAGTGGTAGGAATAACCCCCATGGGGACGTTGAAAATACTCAAAAGGCTCGAAGAAGAGGCAGTTGTCAAATCCAAAAGAATCGGCAATGCCATTACTTATCGTATTGCTAGTGAAGAACTGTACGCCCGTAAATACGTTTCCTTCATCTTAGCGCGGGAAGCGCACTCTGCAAGCCCTCAAATTAAAAGATGGATTACCGAAGTGAAGAAAATAAAGAACGCAGAGATTATTGTCCTTTTCGGTTCAATCTTACAGAAGCAAAATCCTAACGATATTGATCTTCTTCTGATAACGAATAAAACGATATTTTCCCAACTGCAAAAAGAGATAGAGGAACTTAACGAACTCAATATTAAAAAAATCCACCCCCTCTATCAAACAGAGGAAGACATGATCAAAAACATTAAAAAGAGGGACAAACCGCTTCTGAACGCCATAAAAGGTGTCGTCGTAAAAGGAGAAGAAAAGTTCCTGGATATGTATAATGAGTCACGCAAAGAATAAGCTCCGCTGGTGTTTGCAGAAAGCCAAGAAAGAATTGCAAGAAGGAAGAAAGCACCGTGGGCTTATTGAAGTCATGCCAGATTCGGAGAGAGCAAGAGAACATATAGCCAAAGCGGAACATAATCTCAAAGTAACGCTCTATCTACAAAAAGGAGGTTTTACCGACTGGTGCTCCAGCAGTCTCTTCTATACGATTTATCATTGTTTTCTGGCTATTTTAGCAAAGTTTGGATATGAAAGCCGAAACCAGGAATGCACTTTTGCCGTTATCGCCAGTTTAATAGACGACAAGAGGATTACCTTGGAACGGAACGTTCTTGAGAAAGTAAGCACGTTGAATCTCATGGAGGCACGAGAAGCACCAGACACTGCCATAAGCCTGAGAGAAGAGTACCAATACAGTACTAAAGTATCACTGGAAAACAAAGAATATCAGGAATTGTTACAGTTGGCAAAAAGCATTCTAGATCAGACCAAAGAAATTTTGGTGAGATAAAGAAAAAATCCTAAGCCATAACTGAGCTTGGTTTAGAGGTGATAAGGGTATCATCCTCTAATTAGGGGGATTCTTACCGGGGGATCTTATGTTCTTAGAACAGAATAAAGCATGTTACCTACTTTTTGGTATTGTTTTACCTAAAAATGGGTGAGCAATGCAAAATTATTTTGAAAAGTACTTTTTTTCCTGAAGCGTATTTAAGCGCGAGGACCTGGCATCACTGTAAACAGTTTTTGCTTCCTGAGCAGCAGCTTTTTGCCCAACGTTCTGCGCAGCAGCCAGTGGATCATAGAAGAAAAACTGGTTAAGCTTCGTGGTATTTGCTTGAAGTGCCATAATCCGTTCTTGACAGCGCAAAGCAGAAAGGGGAGGGCCATTAATGGAAGCGGTAACAGATAAAGAAACATCCTCTTTATCATCATAGTGCCATCGCGTAATTTCACTAATACGAGAAATACAGCCTTCCTCTCGTGCAAAATTTGTTACTTGATCTATTAGTCTTTCACAAAACTTCCTACTAGCATAAAGGGGGGTCTCTACTTCAATATCATATTGCATTGAATTGACCCTCTCAAACGAAGAAGCCAGAGTCTCCGCTTCCGTGGAAAGGGTAGCAGCTTTGCAGGCTTCTAGATACGCAGGAGAACCGGAAACCAGAACGGTAAGCTCGCCGACGCTTCCCAGAGGGCTGTTCTTCTTGACGACATCGGACTGGAAAACATGGCCTGCATAAAGAATGCTCATCCCTTCGATAAGCTCTTCGAGCTGGAAGCCGGTTTTCGTCCGGTCTAATTGCCGTAAAAAAATGCGAGCGTTTTTCTTGGCTTGCCTGCCCAGAAAACCGTAGGGAAACTCGACGGTAATTTTCAGATAATCATCGAGGGCTTGGAGTATGCCCGGCTCCTGCTGTACGACTTCTTTTCGTGTATCGTCTTCCATTTTTTCTGCTCTCTCAGTCATCCTACGCTGCAATGGAGCTCACTGCTTCCATTTCTCCTACTTTAATAGGTTCTCGAGTGTCTAATCGCTTCACATAATTTCCATCAGGATCTCTTTCGCTAAACCCGCATCTTCGGGCCGTGACATCATAGAGCATTTTTCCTTGTGTGCGATTAAGACCTCTATTAACAGCTGCCCATTTGTTATTATCGACGGAAAGAATTGCCACTTCAGGAACGGCATATCTTTCAGCCCATTTTACTGCATACTGAACGAGAGCTCGTTCCCACTTTACTGGTTTTAACTGGTTCTTTCTCTCCCTTTCGCCCTGAATTTGCCGGATGAACATCCGCCCTTCAACGACATCAAAGCCAACACAGGCAATGTTCTGGCTATCGTACGTTAAGCAGAAGTTAAACTGAGCATCAAAATATCTGTTTTTAAAGTGACGTCCATAATGGCTGTCTGGTGATCGAATGTCAAGCTCCAAAGCATAGCTGCCAAGTTCTGCATCAGAGATAGCTGCATCTTGCTTCACGAAATTTCTTAAGTAGTCTACTCCAAATTGTCTATCAACACTTCCTGCTTGGAATTCAGCTAAAGCATCGGCTAATCCCGGATTTGGCTTTCTTGCCAGTCGCTTCGCTTGTTCTGTAAAGTATTCTGGAGCATGGTGTTTTGGAGTAGGTACTTCTCTTGCGAATTGTTGTGTAAAACCCACTAACTCCTCTGGTGTGAGATTCAATGATTCCTCCCCATAGTTAATCTTGTAGAGGATGGCGTGGTTTTGCCCACTGTTCACTGAGCCAGTCAAAGCGAACTTTTTTTCGATAAAAATAGATTCAAGATTATTCTGTCGAAGATAGGGGGCACATTCATTAATGAGTATTCCCGAGAGGTCATATGGATCAAAATTTTTGGTCATTTTTATTTCTAAGCCCCCTATGCCGCAGTCGCAGCCTACTTGCCGCAGCTATACTACTACAGCTTACAGCTTTCATGCCGTGGGTCGTCATCCCACAGAGGATCATCATACTGTCTGGCATCATGGTTCTCAATCTTTGTTCCCAATTCTTTCTCTGCGCTAATAAGTAAGTCGAGCAAAGAGTCAAGGGTCTCTGGAGTAATGTTCCCCGATACTAATCTGCCACCCACATCTAAGAAAGCGTTAGGAAAGTCAACTCTGTTCCTTACATATCGGGAACCCAACTCATTATACAGCGCTCGCAAAGCAACATAATCCTCACTCGGAGCTAGATAACCATTCTTACTGTTTTGTTCCATTTTCAAACCTCCACGCTTTTAGTGTTTACTAGTGATAATCC
>DATDWF010000088.1:0-5700 GCA_035289745.1 Candidatus Nanoarchaeia archaeon | reverse complement strand
GCACCTTTCTGGTTTCGACGAGAAGTTCCGACTGGCTTTTAGCAATAATCGCAGGATGAATCAGAGAGACCATAGTAAGAGGATTAACATGCTTGTTCAAACTTCCGGATTTTCTGCAGCCTTCTTTTATGACGAATAGCTCCTGAGAACGACGTTTCCAGCCACAGCTTCACGGCTTTCTTGGCTTCAGCTTCTGACACAAAGCGCGCACCCAGGCAGAGCACATTGGCATCATTATGGTCGCGGGACAGCCGCACTACTTCCAAATTTCCGCCGTAATAGACGGCAGCGCGGACGCCTTTGACTTTATTTGCAACAATACTTTCCCCTTGGCCAGAGCCGCCCATAAAAATCCCTCTGCTTCCAGGATGGCGAGCGACCTCCTGTGCAGCCGGAATCATGTAATCGGGATAATCGTCGAGAGGTTCAGGGGTGAAAGGGCCGCAGTCTTTGCAGTTGTATCCTAAATGAATAAGATACTGCTTCAGCTGCTCTTTCAACGCAAAGCCGGCATGGTCAGAAGCTAGGTAGATGGTTGGTTTCTTTAGTTTTTTCATTTTCTTTTTGGTTTTTTGTATTCTCTTTGCCTATTTATCTCTTCCCCCGACTTCCCAGCACCCGCAGCCGCTGCTCGACCACTCGCTGCACCGCATCGCGTGCCGGGCCAAGGATATGCCGAGGATCAATGTCTTTGGGCTGATCATGCAAAGTTTTCCGCACTGCCGCATCAAAAGCAATCCGAATATCGGTGTCGGTATTTACCTTAGCAACACCAAAATTGATAGCCCGCTTCAGCTGGGCATCAGGCACGCCTCGCGCATCCCGCAGCCGCGCCCCATACTTTCGGGCTTCCTGCACCAGAGCGGGGGAAACTTGCGAACTCCCATGCAGGACGAGCGGGACCTTCGTTTTTTTTCTGATCTCCTGCAATAAGTCCATATGAAGTTTCGCTTTCCCAGCACCAGAAAACTTGTACGCCCCATGGCTGGTGCCGATTGCAACGGCCAAAAAATCGCAGCTGGTGCGCTCCACAAACTCTTGCGCTTTCTCTGGGTCGGTATACAGAATCTTCCTCGCGCGCACGGCATCTTCCGCTCCGCCGATCGTGCCGAGCTCTGCTTCGACAGAAATACCTTTCCGATAAGCGAGCTGCACCACCCTCTTCGTGAGCTGCACATTCTTCTCAAATGGTTCATGCGAAGCATCAATCATGACCGATGAATACCCCGCTTGGATAGCCTGTTTGATAATCTTGATATCCGTTCCATGGTCCAGATGCAGCGCCAGCGGAACTTTAGCTGATTGTACTGCGGTCTTTGCCAAAGCCACCAGATACGGTATGCCCGCATAGTGGACAGCGCTTTCCGTCGTCGCTAAAATCACCGGCGATTTCAATTTTTCCGCAGCCTGTACAATGCCCTGCAGCACTTCCAGATTGCTGAAGTTAAAATGCCCGATGGCATACTTTCCGGCAGACGCTTTCTCCAACAGCTTTTTCGTATCAGCGAACATACGTTTTCACCAGCATGTTATGTCTTTTCAGGAACCGCTGCGCCCCTGCCAAAGAGAGGAGCCCTTCTTTCGCGCCAATTTTTTGCAGAGTGGATGCAGCACTGGCTGCCCCTAAGCGCAGGGCATCGTCGAATGAAAATTTTTTGATAAACCCAGCCAGCAAGCCTGCGGTAAAAGCATCGCCCGCACCCGTGGTTTCCACGACGGGCACGTGCGGCGGGGTGAGTGTATAAACTGCCCCCGCATGAAGTGCGAACAAAGTTCTCGGGCCATCGGTAATGACCACGGTTTCAGGGCCTAACTGCTGCAATTTGTGGAGAAGTGCAACAGCTTTCTCATTTTTCCGCTGCAGCACTGCCTGCGCTTCTTCTTTGTTGAGCACGAGAAGTGTTGTAGATTGCAAAATTGGGTCGAGTTTGCGCTTTCCCTGCTCCGCGAGGTATAGCGACGGATTGAAGAGGAGATTGATCCCTTTTTTCTGGCACTGCTGAGCAAGATGTAAAGCAACAGGAAACGCATGCCCCGTCACGCTTGCTAAATAAACCCAGGGAACTTTGAGGGAGCGAGGAATATCCGCCAGAGAGAGATCTTCGGACGCTCCTTTATGCACATAGATGATGCGATTATGCTCCTTTGCAGAAGAAACGATGAACGCCACATCCGTATTCTTCCGGCTCCGCGTACGGCAGGCATTGGTGAGATGATACTGCTGCAATTCTTTCTGCACAAAAGAGGCATTGTGATCCCGGCCGAGCTTCGTCAGCAAAGCGGACTGCACGCCAAGCTTCTTTAGCGCTACTGCTGCATTTGTCGCACCCCCACCCGTATGCAGCACAAAATCCTGTGCCAGCACTTTATCACCGGGCTTTACGGCAGAAAAAGGGGGCCCAATAGTGAGAAAATGATCTACAGTGGCGGAGCCAACACACAGGACTTCTTTCATCTACGCACCTCGGATAGAAAGGAAGGCTATATGATTTAAATAATTATGGTTCGATGTGAGAGAAAAAAGGAGACTTTAAATAATGGCGCTCTCCTCCTTTCCCCCCATGAACTGGACCAAACTCTTATACGTGGCCATCATTGCCCTCCTCTACGTTCCGATGGTCTTTCTGGGAGCCAATGTCTTCCTGCCAAAATACAGCGGGGACGATACGTACTTCCGGGGATATGAGGAATGCTGGCGGAAAGGCCCTGTAGCAGCGCCAGAAACCCTGACAAAGGAAGAAACAGTGGCGCGTGATGAGCAGATCTCGGCCTGCGAACAGGAAAACCGCCAGAAAGAAGCCGTGTGGAACAGTGAAAAGCGCCACTACGAGTCCTGGAAATATGTGTTCATCGCCGGCTTTAATCTCGCTGTATTGCTACTGGCACTCTTCCTGCCACAGCTGCGGGAAAGTGTCCTGATGGGGCTCTTTGTAGGCAGCGTTATCGCCACATTTTCGTCTACGATTACGTACTTTAACACCAATAGCCGCGTGGGCTTTAGCATCTTAGTCGTCACGTTCTTTGCCGTGCTCTATTTCATCAACAAGAAGAAAGAGACGTTCTTGGATTGGAGAGGGAAAGGAGAAGCAAAAGGGAAGTAGGCTTTCAGTTTTTTGAGGTTCCATAAAGAGATGCTCATAAGAAGCATTGCTACCAAAAAGAAAATCTCTACGGCCGCAGCCGTTCCGTATCTCTGGGCAGAAGCACGGCCTCGCGCACATTTTCAAGCTTCAACAGCCGCTGCGTAATTCTATCCAGACCGAAGCCCACGCCGCCATGCGGCGGCACGCCATACTGGAAAATTTCCGCATACTCGGGCATCTTATCGAGATCCAGCCCCTTGGCTTTGGCCTGTTTTTTGAGAATCTCATAGCGATGCTCCCGCTGCGCGCCGGTGCAGATCTCTACGCCGTTAAAGAGCAGATCAAACGATTTGGTGACGGAGTGGTCGTTCTCCGGCTTCATGTGGTAGAACGGCCTTTTCTGCTCGGGAAATAAAGTCACGAACACAAATTCCGAGCCATATTTTTCTTTGACAATCTCGCCGAGAAGCCGCTCGCCTTCGGCATCAAGATCTTCATGCTCTGGATAAGTTTTTCCCGTTTTTTCCAAGACCAGCGCTTGGGCTTCTTTCATCGTCAATCGCGGAATAGTCTTCGGCGGAACCGGCTGCACTCCCAGCAGCTGGAGCTCATCGGCTGCTTCTTTCGGCAGCTGCTTCAGCAGCGTTATGAACATGTTCTCGATCATGTCCATCACGTCGGTATAATCGTTGATAAATCCCATCTCAAAATCAATGCCCGTGAATTCGGTCAAATGGCGCGTGGTGTGCGAATGCTCCGCCCGGAAGACGGGGCCGAGCTCATACACCCGTTCAAAGCCGCCGGTGACGAACATCTGCTTGTAGATCTGCGGGGACTGTGCTAAGTAAGCGGGCTTGCCAAAATAATCGACAATAAACAATTCTGCACCGGATTCCACGCCAATGGTCGTTAATTTTGGGCTGTTGATGTTCGTAAAGCCGTTCTGGTCAAAAAATTCTACGAGAATCTTCGCAATCTTGCTGCGGATCTTGAATATGGCTTGCACTTTCAGGTTCCTCGTATCCAGGAAACGATGGTCGATACGCTTATCGATATGTGTCTGGCTTTTATCCGTATTGTCGATGGGCAGAGGGGTGGCGGCTTTGGATAGCAGGGTTATTTTCTTGATGACCACTTCCATTCCCCAGCGGGATTCTTTGCTTTCTTTTGGCGTTCCAACTATTTCCACTACCGATTCCTTCGTCAGGTCATTCAACGCCATGAAGCTCTTCGGCTCGGTTTCTTTTTCCAGAGCGATAGTCTGCATATTGCCTGTTCTATCACGCAGAATTAGGAATTTGATCTTGCTGAGATTACGCAGTTCTTCCACCCAGCCCTGCAACAGAACTTCTTTATGTACGTACTTTTTCAGGTCTTTGATCAGCGTGCGCTTCATGCACGGGCTTAGAATAGGGGGTACTTTTTATGGTTTTTGGTGAAAAAGGCTGAGACCCCTAACTTAAGCATTTTTTAATCACTCTCGTTAACTGTAAAAACGCCAAAAGCCAAAGCTTAAGCCTTCCCTGTATCTTTTCCTGTCTCGTATTTCTGTATGCTTTTCCTATAATCTCCAATCTCGGTCCTAATCGTGAAAATGCTCTTTCTACTGCGCTCTTTGGTCCCCAATGAACAATGGTTTGGTTCAGATTGCAGATTCGTATTTCCTCTTTATAAAACGCCGCATCGTCCGTAAACACTCGTGGCTTCCCTATGCAAAACTTTCTTGCTTCTTTAATCACTAGAACTGCATCAAAAATAGTCGCTCCTCTCAATAAATGAAAGCTAAGATTTCTTCTGTTTTCACATTGACAGCAATCCAGACATACCACTTCATCTTGTTGATGACAACGATGGTTTCATCGACGGCAATTCGTTTTCTGCATATCTTTTCGGGCTTTGACTGGATATCTTCGCAGCGAAGCACCTAGTTTCTAACGCTCGTTGCAGAAACGATAATCCCTATTGCTTCAAGAACTCTTGTTACTAATCCATACCCTAGCCCACTATGATAAGCAACAAGAGCAAGTCCCTTGAAAACGTGCGGGATTCGTTCTCGAAAGAACAACGTTTTTATGTGGGCTAGTATCCCCTCTTTTAGTGGCATAGATATCACCCAAGACCTTCTTAGAAGATACATCCCTAAGAAGGTTACTATGCCTTAAGTTTAGGGTCTCAAAAAGGCTCTGCCATAAATCTCGCTTTTGCTCGTCTAGCGGGATAGGCTCTTCGTTAATGCTGATGATTGTATTCTCCAGATAGAATGAATTCCCTGGCTTCCGCAGCGTTGCGAGGCTGTGGATGCTGGTCCGTTTCGCCGGTATAAACCGTGTTACCCGTGAGGCTCAATGAAATATAACCTTTTTCGTTCATTAAGCCTCGAAACAAGCCCCGTCCACAAGTGCAGGCATAGAATTTTTTGAAACTTGACGATGCACCTAAGCAATAAGCATAATTGTGAATACCCTCAGGCACCATCTCATTTGCTCCGGATTTTTTCCACGTAGTTCCGCCATCATTTGTTTCTACTACATTTTCTGCATGATGGCCAACAATTAAATGGTTGGCATCCTTAGGATCAATCAAAACCATTTCGTAGTTTGGCATATGGCCAAAATTA
>DATDWF010000087.1:0-6792 GCA_035289745.1 Candidatus Nanoarchaeia archaeon | reverse complement strand
CCAACGTAATGTCGAGCATCAACCTCATTAAGACCAGACAAATAATCTAATTTTTTCCTCACTAAATCCTCTTTTTCCATAAAGTTAGAAAGAAGAGTGACTATTTAAAATTTACTATTTTATTTTGCGGTAAGCCCTAAGGGATGTTGGCGCTCAAGCGTATCATAGGCTTCTCTGAGCAGCTTTCTTGCTTCCTCTTCATCAAATTTCTGCCACGAATACCTGACCACTCCGATTTTTAGTTCGTCCATTTCGTTCATCCCACATACGGCACTTTCTCTTCTTGGATTTGCTTCGCCCGGGCTGAACTAAAATAGTCTTTCAGCTGCTGGTACGCTTCTTCGACTTCCTTGGAGACCGAAGGCCGTACCGCTTCCAGGGATTTTTCAAAATGCTCTTTGGCAACTTTTGCCGTTTTGAGGTCTTCCCGTAACGCAATCATCGCTGCTTCCCGGCACACGCCGTCAATATCTGCTCCGACGTATCCGGCAGTTTTCTGGGCTAATTCTGCGGCGCTCACGTCTTTCGCCAGCGGCATTTTCTGCAGGTACAGGTCAAAAATTTTCTTGCGGGCACCTTCATCCGGAATGGGGATCAGCATCAGGCGATCAAATCTGCCTTGCCGCAACAAAGCCGGATCGACAATGTCCGGCCGGTTGGTGGCAGCAATGATAACCACATCGTTCAGGACTTCCAGGCCATCAAGTTCCGTCAGCATTTGATTGACAATGCGCTCCTGTGCATGGCTATCGCTGCCGGAGCTTCTTCTCGGCACGAGCGCATCAATCTCGTCAAAGAACAGGATTGTTGGAGCCGTCAACCGCGCTTTCCGGAAGATTTCCCGCACGGCTTTTTCGCTCTCGCCAACCCATTTACTGATCAGGCTAGGCCCATTGACCAGAATGAAATTCGCTTCGCTTTCTTTCGCTACTGCTTTGGCTAGCAGTGTCTTTCCCGTTCCCGGCGGGCCATACAGTAAAATTCCCCGAGGCGGGCGTATGCCCATGCGTTTGAAGACTTCCGGCCGTTTTAACGGCCACTCGACGGCTTCTTTGAGCTGCTCTTTGACATCTTCCAGGCCGCCGATATCATCCCACGTAACATCCGGGGTTTCCACCAGCACTTCACGCATCGCTGAGGGGCGGACAACTTTCAGCGCTTCAATGAAGTCCCGCTGGGTGATCATCAGCTTCTGCAGGATTTCTTTGGGAATTGGCTCGCCATCTTCTGCGCCTTCAAGCTTTAAGTCGGGAAGAATTCTGCGCAGCACAATCATCGCCGCTTCTTTGGCAAGTGCACTTAAGTCTGCCCCGACAAAGCCGTGGGTTACTCGGGCAATGTCCCGCAGGTTCACACTCTTGGAGAGCGGCATATTTCTCGTGTGAATTTTCAAGACGTCCAAGCGGCCATTTTTATCCGGAACGCCAATTTCTATTTCCCTATCAAATCTGCCGGGGCGCCGTAAGGCTGGATCGAGCATGTTCGGTATGTTCGTGGCAGCAATAACAATGACTTTGCCCCGACTCTTCATGCCGTCCATCAAGCCCAGCAATTGGGCGACTACCCTTTTTTCAACATCGCCGCGGGTCTCTTCCCTCTTGGTAGCGATGGCATCAATTTCGTCGAAGAAAATAATTGCCGGAGCATTCTTCTCTGCTTCTTCAAACTTCTTGCGCAAGTTTTCCTCACTCTGGCCGTACCACTTGGACATAATCTCCGGGCCATTGATGAGGATAAAATGGGAATTCGTTTCTGAAGCGACCGCTTTGGCTAAGAGCGTTTTTCCCGTTCCTGGCGGGCCGTGCAGCAAAACGCCTTTGGGTGCTTCGATGCCCAAGCGCTCAAAAATTTCCGGATGCTTTAACGGCAGCTCAACCATCTCCCGGACTTTCTTGATTTCGTCGCTCAGGCCGCCGATGTCCTCGTAGTTGATACCCAAGCGCAAGCTTTCCTCTTCTTTCACTTCAACCGCTTGGGGATTGAACTCGATTTCCGTGTCTTCTGTCACGACGATAATCTCTTTTCTCGGAAACGTATCGACGATCATGAATTTCAAGTCGCCAAAGCCGAAGCCCGCAAATTGCGATTCCATCATGGAGAAAATGCTCTGGAAATCCTGGCTGAAATTGTCCCTTCTGCTTCTGGGCCGGCCGAGAGAGACCAGATCGCCTTTGACGAGGGCTTTTCCCAAAAGCCCCTGCTTAAAGAGCTGCGGGCTGGCGCGGATCATGACTCCTTTCTGGGCAGGGGCAACGGAGAGTTTCTTGGCCGGCTTCACGTCGGCTTTTTTAATCGTCACAAATTCGCCGATGGACGTCTTGGCATTCCTGCGCATATTGCCGTCCATGCGGATGATGTTTAGGCCGATGTCTCCCGGGTACGCCCGTTCGACGATGGCTGCGGTGCTGCGCTCGCCGCGGATTTCTATAATATCGCCGGCGTTAACGCCTATTTGCTTTAAGAATGATGAATCTGTTTTGACGATGCCCCGATTTACATCATCTTGCACGGCTTCCATGACTTTCAGCTTCACGAAAGGCTGATTGCTGGGCTTCTTGGGTGTTTCGGGATTATTTTCTTCCATTGCCGGTAAACCTCATAGTATGTTTATAAATATTGAGGGGGGGGGAGAAATAACGTTCTGTTTGTTGAGAACAAGGGATATTTTTTAAAGGTTTCTAAAGATTTTGCTACCTTTTTAAAATCCCAGAAACGGTAAGTTTCCGTATGGTTTCGACGTTTTTTTGGACCTTAGAGTTTCTGTTCCAGTTCACTTAATTCTCTTTGCAGAGCGGCTTTTTTTTCCAGAAGTGTTTTTCTTTCGTCCAAGCTTTCCGGGGTGATGTAAAAGAGAGTTGCCATATCAAAGTGAATAGAATAGCCAGCGCGGGAGAGCACATTGCATTTTTCTTCAAAATATGCTTCAATGTCTTTTAAATTTCCTTGTGCACAGCCCAACTCTTCGACCAGTTTCTCCCCACCATAGTTCATGCGAGCGCCCCAAACCCGGTAAATCTGTTCTGTTTTCATTTGTTATGATACCAACTGCTTGCGATGATTTGGTCTTTTACTTCGCCACCGCTTTCTTCTCTGCCTTTTTCTCGTCGGGCTTTTGCTCCGCGGAGCGCATTCTTGGCAGAGGCAGCGGGCTGGGCAGATTGACTTCTTCGCTTATCTTGATGGCCTGAATGTTGCCTTTGTGGAGTGCAGCATTGACTACTTCTTCCATGACGTTCATGGGTAGGCGTTTCTCTTTCTCCCAGTTGGCTTTGATCTCATCGATGACTTTTTCATCATTCACGTACAGCACCTGCCCTTCGACGTCGATCTTGCCGAGCGCCGGTTCGTAGGCGCAGTTAAAAGCGAAGGTAAATTTGACGCCTTTCTTGCCGTCGGCGCTGAAACTCAGGTCTTCCACGTCTTTGATGGAAACATTATTGTTAATGTTCACCTGGCCGCCTTTATTTTCCAGGTTTCTTTCTGCATGCAATTTATGCAAATTTATTTTTACAATAGTCATGGTTACTCACCTGCTGTTTTAATGGGGGATAAGCAGAGTGGGAGTTTATAAAGTTTCCGAGTCTGGAGGAGAGAAAAAAGAGAAGGGGCTCACTTTTTCTCTTTCATCGCCATCACTTTATACGCCAGCTTCGCCAGCGCATACGCTTCTGCCCGGAAATTCTCTTGCGGCGCAAATTCGGCGATGTCCGCCCCAATAACGTTTTTCTCTCGGAAGATGAGCTGTAAAAGCTCGATAGCTTCGTTCCAGAACAAGCCGCCGGGCTCTGGTGTGCCGGTGTTGCGGATGAAAGAAAGATCGAAGACATCGACGTCTATGGAGAGATAAATATTCTTCTTCAGTTTCGGAAGAAGCGCTTTCACTCGTTGCAACGAAAGGTCTGAACTTTTAATCACGTGCACATGCTTCCTTTCTCGGATCATCTTTGCTTCGTCAGCATCCATCGCCCGAATGCCGATCAGCAGCAGGTCATGTTTCTTGGCTAATTGCCGGGCAACACAGGCGTGATTGTACATCGATCCGTTCCAGGAATCCCGAAAGTCGGCATGGGCATCGAGAATGATAACAGAGAAATCGCTGGGGGAATATCTGTTCTTTTCTTTCTCCTGAAGCTGTTCCATCCCTTGAATCATGCCGAGCGTCACTGCATGATCTCCTCCTAAGCCGATGACAAATTTATTCTGCTGTTGTGCTACGGCTCCTGCAACCTCTTTAATCATCTGCTCCGGCGTGCAGTTCTTCAGCGGCAAAGGCTGCAGCAGGGTGATGCCTTTCTCGTATGGTTTGCAGTCAAACTGCTCGTCGTAATACTCGAGAAAATAGGATGCATTGCTGATCTCTTCCGGCCCGCGAGAAGCGCCTTTTCCGTACGTGACGTTCTGTTCGTATGGCAGTGGCAGGATAACGAATTTGCCGTTTTGGTACTGTTTCGGTAGGTTCATCCACGACGTTATTTTTTCCATGGTTTTATGAGCAGATTTTCTAGCGGGACTTCATACCAGAAAAGCGCCCCCAAATCTTTTCCTTTGTTGATATGGCCGATTCTTCCCTGCAAAGCATCTATTTTCCGTTTAGAGCTTCGCAAATGAGCGCCGCTTCCGCCCAGCACAAAAAGCAGAGGTGTCGGGAAGCGTTTTGTTGATTGTAACCGCTCAGAAAAAAGAAGCTCTTCGACTTCTTCGTCAATTCCCAAGCCATTGTCTTCGACTTCAAAGCGTACATTGGCCTCGTCAGCATAGAGCCGTACGGCAAGCCAAGCACAGTAGCCTCCATCCTGGCTCAAGCGGGTAACGAGGCTATCGCTAGCATTGTATATGAAGCCTTTGTTCACAAATGTTGGCTCCTGCAGGCGGTTGTCAAAGAGAGTTGCCAAGTTCTCATACATCTTGCTGCACCCAGTTATTGCTAAACGAGAGAGATGCGCATTTATCTTGAGAAGAAGCGCCGCTTCTGTTTCCGGGTTAGCATTAATGAGCGTGCAGAAATCTTCTTTTGTTCCATATATCTCTAACGACTCTGAAAAGTTCATGCTCCCACCTCCGTCTCAATTTTCTCCAGATCGCAGAATTCTGTCGAGAAATTATATGCGCCAGCATTGAGGAACGTCAGCGTATCGCCTATTTTTGGCTCTTTCAGGTACACCCGATAGCGGAATAAGTCCAAAGAGCACGGTGTTATCCCTTTGATGACATAAGGCTTTCCTTCTTTTTCAGAGAGCTCGTTTTCAACCTGAAGTTTCACCGGCACGATCAAGGCATCCATGTTGCTGTTGTAGACGGACGCATTGACGATGATGGTGTTGCCATGCAGGCCGATGATGGTGGTCTGGAGTTTTACGGCCGGCGCGGAGATGAACCTGCCTGGTTCTACCATTAGTTTAATGTTGTGAGAGCGCAGTCTTTCCCGAAATGCTGTAATCTTCTTGCTGATGGCCGGGAGCACGTCCACGTTCGTATTTGCATATGCTGCCGGCAGGCCGCCACCCATATTGATGATGCCGATGGACTGGAGTGTTTCTTTATCGAGCACGGAAAAAATCTCCTCGGCATAATTCCATTCGCTGAGATTCTGCGTCTTGCGGTGGAAATGGATGCCGAGCTCTCTGGTTTTGGCACTTAGCTTTTGGTTTGCTTTTATTTCTTGAATCCGTTTATTGACGACCGCTGCCGGCATGCCGAATACAAAATAGCGTTCCGTTCTGAGCGTATGCTCATGGAGCTTTAGGCGCAGGAAAAGGGTTATTTTTGGCATATTCTGCTGAGGGGCATCTTTGCCGAGCAATTGGAGGAGCGTGTTTAAATCAGCCTCATTATCGACGATAAATTGGGTTATTCTTTTATTCATTAATTCAGCGATATCTTCTTCCGTCCAGGCCTGGGCAAAGAACAGCACGCGGGATTTATCGGCGACGTGCTGCAGCTCATTTTGGAGATGGATGCTGAACAGGGAATCGGTATGCGCTTCGAGAATTGTGGTGATAAAAGGATTAGTCTTGGAGCTGTAGCTGACAGCATCAGCAAGCGCTCTGGCTTTCTGGTATTGTTCGAGCGCGGTGCTGGTGGAGAGGAGGAATTTAGGGTTGGTTGGGGTCATGGTGCGTGTTTAGTTCTTTGGGGTTTTTGGTTATTCTTCCTCAGTGAGGCTAAGTTGGCCTTCTTCATAAAGAGATAAAGCACCTTCCCGGCGAGTGTCGGCGAGTGAAAGTCTTCCTTGAACATTGTTATCATAGCTAAGAACTTTATGGACGTCTATATGCTGTATTGGTGTATGAGTCCCCCCCACTAAAACACGACCGTCAGCTTTTTGTACCCCCGTGAATACTCCCACTTTTTGACAAGTGTATTTTCCGCGAACCAAGCAGGGTAGCCGTCTTTTAAAATATCCATCCAGTAGCTTCTCTAACCTCTTCTTCGACCAGAAAAGCTCGATCTCTTCACGTGGCTGGACGAGAGGTTTTTCTGTTAGTGCTTCAGCAATGATCGAAGGCGGAATTTGAAAGAAATATCTCCTGTAATTCTGTCCCCAGAGAACGCCATTTATTTCAACAAGGGCGTGATAATTTTCTCCTTGTTTCTCATAGTGAGCAAAAGCCTGTTGAACCAGCTGTTCAATAGTTATCTTTTCGTAAGTGGTCATTTTTCTCCCTCGGCGAGGCTGAGTTGGCCTTCTTCTTCACTTCTCGACAAAGCGCCTTCCAAACCACCCCCATAGACCGAAAGTTCTCCGTTTTGCTTGGCGAACAGAACTTCGTCGATAACAAGGCCAAAAAAATG
>DATDWF010000086.1:0-29126 GCA_035289745.1 Candidatus Nanoarchaeia archaeon | reverse complement strand
CGTGAAGAAGTCTTGGGCCTTCATCGAACTTTTGCCCTTTATTGTAAATTCCCCAAAGAGATGTGGGCAGAGATCCGTCTTGCCGAAAAGCTTGATGAGGCTGGGAACAAGAAATTTGAGGAGTTAAGTACTGCTTATCGAGCACAATTTATGGAGAAGAAACCACGGATGATGCATTAACAAATATACTGAAGGCAATTAACAATATAATGTGCCATTTACTCTAACTGATCTCTTCAAGTATCTTTCTCAAATCTTCTTCTTTTACCAGTCGAGGATTATTTTTCATGCGTTCGGGGTTGAAGCCCTGTTTGATTATGAGGTCACGGTCCTCTTCGGTCTTTATCCCGAGAGCAGTCAGCTTTCGCTCTAAGCCGATTTCATCCATAAGTGTTTCTATTTTTGCTTTTAGGCTTTCTGGAGATGAAACAAAGAAGAACTGGCACAAGTCCTGGAGAACACGCTTCACGTACTCCGTCTCTCTGGGCTCTAAACAATCCTCTTTGGTTATGCCTGCGTTATACTGAGCTATCCCTGGCAGAGTCAAAGCCACGGCATGCCCATGTGGAATTCCAAAATGTGCAGTAATCGGGTAGGAGATAGCATGGCAGGCGGTAGTGAAAGAGACATTAATAGCTTTTCCAGAGAGGTTTGCTGCTCTTGCTAAAGCGGCATGTGCTTCCAGATTAGCGGCATCGTCAACTGCTGCTTTAAGATTCGTTAAACAGAGGCGAATCGCTTCTCTTGCATAGTTCTGGGAATCTGGGGTGGAGCAGACGCTCCAGTAGGACTCAATAGCTTGAGCCAGAGCATCTATGCCTGTAGAAGCAGTTTGATAGGAAGAGAGAGACAACGTTAAAGAGGGATCAATAAGAGCATGATCCGGGATAAGGCTGGGATGCGCGAGCGACCATTTTATTTTGTCGAGGTAAATCGTTGCAAAATGGGTCGCTTCGCTTCCTGTTCCGATAGTGGTGGGGATAGCAATTAAGGGGTACTTTCGTGGATGCAGTGGAATTTTTTTTTGGATGTACTCTTCTGCATTTCCTTCGTGGCTTGCTAACAGCGTTACCGCTTTTCCTAAATCCAAAGCACTTCCCCCCCCGATTGCAATAGTATAATCACAATTCTCCGCTTGGAACAGCTCTTTCCCTCTTTTAACGTCCTCTATTTTTACATCAGGTGCATGGTATGTGAAATGAACCATTTCGTATGCTTCCAACAAGAGAGATAATTTTTCATGTACACCAGACTGGTAATATGATTTTTTTCCTCGAACTAAAAATATTCTTTTAGGCTTCTCTCGGGACAAAATCTCCCCCAACTGTTCAATACATCCTATCCCAAAATACTCTTTTTGCATTTGTAAGTGAATGATCCTCGCCGAAATATTCTCTTTGGTCGTAGTCTCTAATCGTGAGCTTTTATTCTCATCCGGGCATAACTGTTGTAATATCTTTGAGAGGCGCACAGAGCCGGTCAGCTTCCTGCGCCCGTCCATAACGCAGGATTGTTTCTGCCACTTTTACCATGGCGGGGTAAGCTCCCCGGAGGAGGTGGTTCGCATAAACAACGGCATTTGCACCGGCTTGACTGAAGTCACTCTCTGTAAGTCCGCTAAATGGGGCAGGGGAGACTAGCAGGGGAACTTTGCTTTCAAAAGAAGAATATCTTTTACAGAATTCTACTACCTCTGCTGTATTGTTTTCTTGGCTCTGGATCATGATGCCATCGGCACCCGCTCTGATATAAGCATTTGTCCGGATTAAGGCATCTTCTATTCCGGCGTTTAGCGTTAGGCTTTCAACTTTAACAATGATCATAAAATCCTCTGTTACCTGGGCTTTTTTGCCCATCGATATTTTTTCACAAAAATTTTTAATTGATTCCTGCTCGGAGGCGATTTCTTTACCCAATAAAGAGCCATTCTTAATGCTGGATCTATCTTCGATAATTGCCGCAGAGATCCCCAGCCTCTCCAGATTTTTCACTAAAAAAAAAAAATGTTCTGGCACTCCCCCCGTATCACATTCGACGATTATCGGCTTGGTAGTCGCTTCAATTATATGGTGGACGGTATCCAATCGAGCGACCGGTTCAGTATAGCTCTTCCCTTTAGCTGTTGAGTCGGTAAAACTGCTCACTAAAATGCCATCAAACTCCCGCGCTTGCCCATTTTCTCGCAGGTGCATATTCTCTACAATTAAAGCGCTAAGGCCATTGTGCGCTTCCAGGAAGCGGACTATTGTTTTGGCGTCCAAGAGGCGGCGCAGTCTTTTTAGCCGTACTTCTGGCGTCGTTCCAATGTCTTTTAGATGCTCATGGAGCTTGGTCGAAGAAATCCCTTCGGTGTAAGGAAGCTCCACTAATTCTCCCCCCCACTCTTTTAGGGTTTCTATTACCCGCTCTCGGACTTGTTTTTGTACTCCCGTACGCCAGTCGTCGCCATGTACCACATAGCGAGGCTTATATTTTTTCAAATTGGGCACATAATCTAAAGTTTCTTGGGGGACTACAATCTTGACACCTTTGATGTTCTCTACAATATTTTTTCGTTGCTCAAATGTTAAAGCCGGGAGACGCTTATAGCTGGCGACCGCTTTGTCTGTAACGAGGCCAATCATTACCTCGCCCCGTTTTGATGCTTCTTTTATAACATTGATATGGCCATGATGAATAAGGTCAGCACACATTCCTAAGTACACCAGCGGCATAGGTTCTTCAGCCATTGTTCCATTATCTCTCTTTTGGTCTGGTTGCATCAGCGAAAGAGCAAAGTACGAAATATCGGCGTTCCATTTAAAAGTTTATTGAATTTGTATTCCTATGAGCGAAACGGGATGCGCTGCAAGAATGGATGGAATTAGATTTTTCCAAAAATTTTTCTTTTTCCTTTTTGTATTCCTCGCTAAGTTTTTTAGCTATAATGGTACAGTGGTAATTTGCAAGTGATGGTTCGGAGTACGAACATCTGTCTGATAATACTTTCGTAAGAGCTTTGTGCAGTGCTCTGCTATCCCCGGGGGGAACCAGAATTGTTTCTTTGTTTACAATGCTCGGTATAGCTCCCGTATCTGAGGCGATAAGCGGCTTTCTAGCAGCCATGGCTTCCAGAGGAACCCTGCCAAACGGTTCTGGCCACAATGAAGGGAAAACTATTACGTCGGCTTTTGTATAAACCTCCGGCATTTTTTCATATGGCAAGGGGGGGAAAATTTCTGCATCAATAGTGTCCCGCTTTATCGCTCGCTGCAGTTGCTCTTTTAATATTCCTTCTCCATATAATTCACAGCGACAAGGGATTCCTTTGAGCGCTTCCACCAGCACCTGCGGCCCTTTTGATCGTAGTAAAGCCCCGACGTATATCACTACTGGTATAGAGTTCTTGGAGGTCTTGCAAGTGGCAGAAAAAGGGGCAGCATCAAATGCATTTGGAACAACTACACTCTTCAAAGCGTGGTGTTGCAGCAAGCTCTGCACATAGCTGCTAATGGCCACGAGGCGACAGGAAAATAAAGCGTTATTCAATTGCTGATACTGTCTGTAGACTAACCACAAAAAGAGCGGATTATATTTGAAGTACCATTTATTTTCCATCTTGCCGATTTCTGCTGAGTCTTTCTGGCAGGGCAGAAATTTTTTCAAAGTGCAGATGGTTTTACATTCCCCCGTGCCGTGATACAGGCGGTCACCTTTTGGGCAGAGAGCAGGGTAGCTTTCGACAGTCGCAAATAGCGTGCGGCAATATTTTTTAATTTCTGGTGCCGCAATGATGCTGGTACCAATACAGTGGACTATGTCCGGGCTTTTCTCTGTGATGAGGGCAATTGCTTCCCTGACAAGGGAGTGGGGAAAGAAAAATCTCCGTTGGAAATTGCCCCATAAAGTGGAAGCGCTTCTTCCTGTTTTTACCCGGCGATAAACTATTACCCCTTTGCTTATTTCTTCCTTTGGAAATCCAGAAATTTTTGAGGTCAACACCAGGACTTCATGCTTTTGGCGGGACAGCTCTTCAGCGATGAGAGCTACATTAATTTCCCCGCCACCCATAACTTTTGGGGGGTAGTATTCCGAGATGAAAAGGATTTTCATGTTTGCTTTATCAATAGCCTAATTTTACTATGATTTTACGAGTGCTGTACTTCGTTGTGCCTCAAGTTCACCAAGGGATGGGCGCCACGACGAGATAGCTGTTCTTGATACACTTGCAAATAATTGGAGATGCACTCTTCCCAAGAAAAGCTCTTCTTTTCTTGCTTTAGAAACGTTTTGTTATATATCTGAACCATCTTCTTAGCAAGATCAACACTATCTTTCTTTTGAAAAACCTGATATCGTCCCCAGACGACTTCCGGCAAGGCCCCCGCATTACTGACTACCACTGGCCGTTCCATCGCCGCAGCTTGTACGGCATTATACCCAAAGCCTTCAGATAAAGAAGGCACAACAAGGCAGTCCGCCAGAGCCAGATAATCCCGATTTTTCTCGTCAGAAACAGAAGGGAGGACTTTGATATGGTTCGGCAAGTTGAGCAGTGTAATGCTGTCTAAGAGCTGTTGATGTTTCTTTTTGTATTGTGCGGCTGAGCCAAACATCAGGAGAAAGATTGCATCAGGAATTTCTTTAATGACAAGGGGGATGGCTTTAATCAGATACTCAAACCCTTTCGACTCGCCGGGACGCCCCCACGAGAAATAAACAAACTTGCTTTCAAGACCAAGTTGTTTTCGTAAATCAGCAACGCGGCGTTTATCAACTATTTTCTGGTCCCAGAATGTATAATCGAGCCCATTGTACACTCTCCTAACTTGCTCTTCTTTAACGGGTAATCGTAACAAATCTTTTTTCGTGGCTTCGGAAACGCAGATGTATTGTTCATAGGGTAAGAGATAAATTGACCGTTCCAACAGTTCGTGAAGCTTACTTTTTAGCCAAGAAAAGCCAGTGATTTCTTTCCATCTTCCCAGCCACACTTCATGAACTGTAAGGACGACAGGTTTCCTTGCTATTTTCCCTGCTAACCAGGCAGGAGGTGCTCCATTGAAAGTTGTTGTTTGAATAATGTCATGTTTCTTTGCCAATTTAACTGCTTCTCTTACGGAAGAAAAAGTAAAAAGGTAGCGAGAAAAAAAAGAATGGACCCTTCTGATTACTACGCCATTCACATTTTCTTTTTTAGGTGTATTCTTTAAGCGATGTGTAAGTATCGTTACCTGATGTCCTCGTTGAACATAGCCTTCCGCAAGTTTCTTAAAGAGGACTTCTGCTCCGCCTCGGTGGGGGTAATAATTTTCGCATATAAACAGAATTTTCATGGGTTTCGAAGAGCTTCTTCACGAACGTATCTTTCTATTTTTTTTTCCATTTTCTTCACGGAGCTGAAGTTCTGGAAGCTCAGCATGAGTAACACAAAGAACCCCAATACCACAAAAAAATCCAGGCGGCGGTAGAAATGCAAGGGGGCGATGAGGGGGTCTAAAGCGTAAGGAATAAGTGCAATGACTATCAGCAACCCCCAGCAGCTCATCCAAAAGAAGAATTCCATACGATTAAGCTCTCGCCTCTTAAATTTAACAAAAGTAAGATACATCATTCCCAGCCCAAAAATAATTCCCAGAAACTGAATCCAAAATGTCGTACTGAGCACTACCATAGTTTTCCTCCAAGCATTTTTGCTACAATACAAATGCCATCCAGCACCGTTGTTCCTTTGTATTTGTCTGCATAAATGGTTTTAATGGGGATTGAAGTGTGTTTAAGCTTTTCTCTCCCTGCATTTAAAATTATTTCCGTTTCGACATAATAATCCTGGGCTTCCCATTGCAGTTGTCGATAAGCTGCAGCAGTAAACGCTCGGTAGCCGCATTGGCTGTCACGGATGCGCACATTGTAAAAGAGGCGTAACGATTGGTTGATCACGGCGTTGCCAAAGCGAAGGACGAAGGGCATGGTTTCTGGCACTTGCCGATATCCAAAGACAATTTCATTTTCTTTCAGCGCTTCGAGAAACTTTGGGATTTCCGCAGGGTCGTGCTGGCTATCTGCATCGAGGACTACTATCTTCTCTGCTCCTTGCTGGAGAGCATACTCACAGCCGGTTTTGAGCGCTGCCCCTTTTCCGAGGTTCACTTTATGGTGTAACACCGCCACTCCAGCGCGCTTGGCGATGGGTGAAGTAGCATCTGTCGAGCCATCATCCACAACAATAATGTTCAGGCAGTATTTTTTTGTTTTAGTAATAACCCCCGCGATAGTCTTCTCCTCATTACACGCCGGGATTATTATTGCGTTATCCATACATACACAGAAAACAGAGCAATTAGGCCTTATAAAAATTATGGAAGAGGAAAAGGGTTGATATCATTCTTCTGCTGGCAGTTATAATCTACCCTCCAGGTGATTATCTTAAATCCGCCTTGATCGACGCGGTCAAATGTACTAAAGCACTCCAATCCCTGCCCTTCTAGATAGAAGAGCTTGGTGAACATGCTTGCTGCTTGCAGCTGGTGCGCAAGAACGAACGTATATTCTTCCCCGTTAGGGATGAGCACGAGGGAAATCCCTATTTTTTTTCCGTCCAGCTCTTTCTCCGCAACCCCTTGGCTGGTGGGATAAACCAGAGAGTCTGGAACCATTCCTGGATTGCCTTCGAGGGTAACGTTAAAATTCTCTAGGCTGATGCGTGCAGCAACACCTCCCCCCTGAACGGACGCCACACAGCGTATTTCCTGCTCTGCGATTCTCTCACACCCTTGTGGCCCCGTAAGATACCCTGGCCAGGGTGAAATCCATTTGTCGGCATCGGTAGAGATAATCTCAGCATATGTCTGAGCAGCATTTTCCGGCGAAAGATTGAACCGCGAAGTGAGATAGCCTATTGCTTCTTCCCTCTCCAGATTTCTAGTCTCTTTGTGCATGACTGCTTTGCGGAAATCCCAGCTCCCAAAATGCCCCCAGACACCAGCTTTTCCGACCATGTCTTCGGAAGTAATGTAAAAGTCTTCGGGGGGATTGTCGCAGTGCGTGTAGCGAAGAACAGCTTTCGATTGCTCTGCAGTAAGTTCCTCCTCTAGGAGAGTTTGGAAAGCTTTCTCTTTATCGACGGTAACAATGGTATTCAGAAGGGCAATGCTTCTGGGAGTATCGTTAATGATTTTTTCTAGTTCTTCGAAAGCTGTATTTTGCCCGCAATTCAGCATACGGACAATGCCGACAGTTAGCTTTTCATCCGGGGTAAGAAGAGATTTCCCCACCCAATAAGCCCCCCAACTGGTTTGTGTTCCCCCATCAAAGGTAACCGGCCGGTTCGCTATAGCTTTAAACCAATGCCCAAAGTCCCACCAGGAGGTTATAATCACGTTCTCCGGGGCTTCATTTTTTATTTTGGTGAGAGTATTGTACCACACGTCGTTTACGCTGGGGAGAGAGTTGAACGCTTGGCTGTAGCCGGATTTAACCGGCTGAATGAGAACGATGGATAGCAGCAAGAAGAGGATAACTCCCGTCGCCAGGCGATTCAGCTTTAATTCTTTAGAGACCCATCGTGAAGTGTAATTCCAGACCAGGCCTAAACCGCTTCCCAAAGCAATGGAGAAAACAGGTGTTACTTGCAGGATGAAGCGTACTCCTTTAGTCGTTGCATACAACGAGGCGATGAGCCACATTGCCAGGAAGAGGGGGATTAAAAAATTAAGAGGAGTCCTCCTTCCTGCTTCGTTTTTTTTAATGGCAAGAAGCACAATCCCCGCTATGGCCAGAAAAAAAAGCAGTTTTCCGTCCAGCTGCTCAATAACCCGTGAAAGAGGAGCAACATTAAGCTCAGCTACGGTGGTACGAATATTCGGCCAATAGGACGTAACGGCGACCGCTTTCAGGCGCATGAACTGAAATGGCCCCAGAAGGACACGGAGAAATTGGGTTGCGGAGGTGAAAATGCTGACAAATAATGCGGTAGTTAGCGCATAGATACCTAAAATTGAGAGAGAAGAATGAAGATCAGATTTTTCACCGGCTCGGATGGCCTTCCAGTTTTCTCCGATTCCCAGAGCCATTTTGATCAACAGCGTTATGGAGATGAATGTCGCAATATACCACCAACCAGTCCAGGCAAAGGCAAAAATCCCCGTTGAAAAGCCTGCCAAGCTCATCCAAATCCATTTCCACTTCTTTTCTTTTGCATACAGGGCTTCTAAGAACAGCCACGTGATTAACACGGGAAAAAAAACCGAGTATACATCCGTATCCGAGCTTTCTCCCGTTGTCCTCGAGACAAAAAAAGCGGAAACCGCCAAAAGCATCGCTACAAAAAAGCCGCCGACGTTATTGTTTGTCAGGCGTTTCCCAATGAAAAAGCCAGGAATAACAGTTAAAGCAGAAAAAATGGTTCCTACAAAGAAGAAAGTAAACAGCAGGGGAAAAGTGCCAAAGAGATTCAGAAAGCGGTGCCAGAGCGCACCAAACCAATGATGGAAGTTCCATTCCGCTTCCCTGCCGATAGGCGCCAGGCGGTAATCATCCCATAACTTCCCTTCTTTGATGCTCGTGCCGGGAAAGCCGTTATTGAGCACATATTCCGTCTGCCGGTAGTAATAGTAGGGGTCGATTCCGAGGAGATAGGTAGTCCCTTCATCATTACGGAAATTGTTTCGGTACTGATTGGCCAATTGCGTAATCTGCACATCTAGCAGCTCTTTGTTTTCCTGCCTGGTTTTTTCCCATTCTTGTTGTACGAGTATCTCTCGATTTTGTTGGGGAAGATTAGGATATTGATTGCCGATCTGGCTCTGCAATTGGTTTTTGTAGAAGTTTGTAACGGTATTTTCCGCCCAGTCGTCAGCGATGGGCATGCGCAAGGGCATCGTCCGTAGATAGATGGAAACGCTCAGGGCGATAAGGATACAAATGAGAGGAACAAGCCATCGGGCATGCTTTTTTGCAAGCGTTTTTATCTGGGAAAAGTTGACGGAGACAGTATCGTCTGCGGGCTTGCCGTGCTGCTGGTGCGCTAGGGGGGAGTGGGCTTTTTCAGAGAGGGGCTGTTCTTTTGGAGACCTGCCCTGCATGGAAAGAGGTGTGCTTTTTTTCTTAAAGAACCTTGTTATCGAGTCTTTAATCTTAGAAAAATCAATAACTTCGTCATCTCTTTTATCAGTACTTCTCTTTGGTTCTTCGGTCATAAAACCACCATGCGGTGGGCTAGAGCGATAGTTCGTTTATAAAATTTGTTGTGGGGTGGGCTTTACGTCTTCAGAATAGTGTATTATAAAGACTCATCAAAGACTATTCTGGAAGATGCAGGATATCCTCTGTGGGATGCCGATATAATTCTTGCTTCAGGCGCTTTTGGTCCAGGATGTGCCCCACCAGCCCTATGCTTCTGGAGATGGCAAAGAGGCCATTCAGGTAGCCAATGTCTACAATTTGGTCAATCTCTTCTTTGCCAAACGCCGGACAAGATGCTAAAGCATCCAGGAAAAGGGCCGCGATACAGCCATCCACGTTGAGGATCAGATTTTCCGCTTTCTGCAGGGTTATTTTTTCTACTTCTAAAGCATACGCGAGGTGGGGGGTTGGAAGATGGGCAAAGGCAAATCCTTTTAGCAGTGCGACGCGCTGGTCAGGATTTCTCTTTGATTTCACCCGATGGCCGATGCCTGGGATAGGAATGCCTTTTTGTTTCATCTCTTCGACAAACTGGCCAGGTGTTTTTCCGATTTCTTTTGCTTCTTTAAAATACCGGCAGGCATCATCGAGTGCGCCGCCAAAACGAGGGCCAATGGTGAGCAGCCCGCTGCATAACGATGAAATGACATCTTTTCCCGCTCTTGCCGCGACAATGGCATTGTGCGCTCCAGAAACCGCGGGCCCGTGATCTGCGGTTAGGACGATGCACTTTTCTAAAAACGTGGTAAAGTATGCCGGCAGTTTTTTCTTGAACCACAGCAAGCCTATGGCAGAGCCAAGAGCATGTTCCTCTTTCAAGACGTTCGTAAGGGGAACTCCTGCATAGGCTGGTTCTCCTTTTTCTTCTGACGAGATGGTGGTTATGAAGCTTGTGGCTTTTCTTACGCTGCCATCGCGGAGTGCTTCTTCATAATTCTTCGGCAGCGCTGGAGGGGGGAATTCTTCTCGGGGAACAATACGCCCAGCGGCAACCAGTTGTTCATACTGCTGGTGGAGCAGCGGCTCGAGGTTCTCAAATGATTCTGGTACCATGATACCAGCTTCTCGCAGCGCCTGGTTTTTTGCTACTGCCTTCTCGTCTGCTTTCCCGGCTTTTGCTCCGGCATGGCCGAATTGGACTTCCCACGGAAATATATCTGCGCACGTGCCGGAAACCCGCATCACCAGCGGCTTGGTTATTTTCCCAGCTTTCTTTGCTTCTGTAATATCGTACTCCTGCTTGCCCCCCAACTCGCCTAAGCAAACCAGCAGCTTGATCTCGGGGTCTTGTTCAAAGCGAAGCAGATGGTCAAGGAGCGTCGATCCCGGAAAAAGATCGCCGCCAATAGCCAAGCCTTCTTTGATGCCATCAGTCGTGCGGGCAATGATATTGAACAGTTCATTCATCATTCCTCCGGATTTGGAGACCAAGCCAACGCTTCCGGGGCGATAGAGTTTTGCGCGAATAAGATTTTCTGGCAGGCCGCCCGCGTAACCGCCCAAACGAAAAGCGCCCGCGGCAATGCCCCCAACGGTCGACGGGCCAAGAAGCAGTTTTTGCTGTTGTTTGGCAAGTGCCATAAGCTCTCTCGCCTGCCGTTCCGGCACGCCTTCCGCGGCAATAACGATGGAGGCAATAGTCGGCTCAAAGAGCGCTTCTTTGGCTGCTTGGTATGCGGACCGGAATGACGCAAAATTGATCAGCACTTCTGCCTGCGGCTGTCTTCTTGCCGCTTCTTGAATTGTCGGGTAGATGGGGATGATAATCTCTCGTGCCCCAAAAAATGCTTTATGAAAACTGCTCTTCCCGGGATGAATGATGCCGGCTACGCTCGGTGTAGCTCTCCTGCAGAGATAATCAAAATCCAGCATTTGCTGAAGAGGATGCGGCTTCAGGTTATAGAACAAGGCTTGGGTGTTTTTAGTGAATGTCATGCGCGTTTATTTTTAGAGATTTTTTTAAGCCCGGTGGTGCAGCAGGTGCATAGCTGGAGGCACGCAGTGTATCATCGGCGTTTCCGGCCCGTAAACTTGTAGGGAAAAGCCGAGCTCCTCCCCCGCTTGTCGTATGAGCTGCAGCCCTTTTTCATAGTTCGGCCCACCCCTTCTCACGACAATGCTTACTTTTCCTTCCTGCAAAAGCCGGGCATATTCTCGGAGCGCCCGGACAATACCCATAAACGTTTTCTCTACGTCGGTAAAGTTGGCAATCGCGCCGCCGATAATGAGCACTTTCCCGTCCGGATGCGGTGTCCTGGTCATGAGGTCGAGAATAGTTCGTGCATACTGATAGCTTTCTTCTTCCGTCGGATTGCCACCATACTCACCATAATTGGCAATTTCCTCTCTTTCTCCTCGGTCGGCAAGGGCGTCTAAGTAGATGATGCTTGCTCCCCCGCCGGAAAGAATGTTCCAGATCCTTCCCTGCGGATTGAGTAAGGTTAATTTTAGGGAAGCTCCGCTTTGCTGGTCCAAAGCCGCGATGGCCTCTTCTTCGGGAAATGCTTTTTTTCCGAAGTCTGGCGGAAACGAAAGGCTATTCCAGAGCTTTTCGTTTTTGTATGCGGCACAGCTATCAAGGTGAGCTACGGCATCCAGGAGAACGACTTTTCCCGTGGCGTCAAAAGTAAAGGGGTTAAGTTCGAGATACGTAAAGTCAAACTGCACGAAAAAAGCATAGAGCTCTTTGACAAATGTCTGTATTTTTTCTTCTTTCGTCAATTCGGCTAGGACAAGAGCTGCCGGATCGCTCAGTACCGGAACGGTGAGCTGTTTCACAGCATGCCAGTTTTCTTCGATGTCGATACCACCTTGTTCTGAGAAAAAGATGGTATCATACTCGCGTTCTGCTCTCATAGCCACAAAGTATTCTTTTTCGTGCGGGATGAAGGGCTCGATGAGGAAATGGGTCAAGAAGCCAGTTGCTTTGCCGATGGTTATGGCTTTTGAACGCTGCTCTTCAATGAACTGTCTTACTGCGGGGAAGTCTGCATCCAGAAGCACCAAGTTTAGCTTTTTCCTTTTCCCAAAGAGCATGTCGGGCTTGACAACCAGTTTTTTCTGAAGAAGCCAGGGGTGGAGGTCTGGCAGAGTTTCAAAGCTTGTTTCCGGAGTTACGAGAAGAGCTTTATAATCTATCTTTTGATTGGGAAAGTGCTGGGCAATAAGGCGTTTGGTATCATATTCGCGGATCTTCTTTCGGGCCATTATCCTCTTCTTCATATATATGTTTTAAAAACATTCTGCAAGAGGGTTCAGCGCTCTTCCATCACCTTTTAATATCCGAAGACTTTATCCATCCTGTCATGAGTTCCTGCGACTTGTGCGGTCGGGAGGCAGAGCTGCACCGTGCTGAAATCGAGGGAGTAGAGCTTTCTGTTTGTTCTTCCTGTGTGCGCCACGGCAAGCAGAAAGCGCCAGTACCGCAAAGCTTCGTACCCCGAAAGCAGCACATCGCGCGGGAAGCTCCTGTGGAGCGCCTTGTCGAGAATTTCTCATGCCTTCTGCGCCGTTCTCGTGAAGCCCGGCAGATGACACAGAATGATTTTGCCGCTTTTCTGCAGGAACGTTCCAGTACTGTTGCCAAATGGGAATCGGGAGCTTTGCAGCCGGACATTGCTGTCGCGCGGAAACTGGAGCGGAAATTGGGTGTTTCTTTGGTCGAGAAAGAAGAAAGTGTTTCTGCGGTTCTGGAGAAGAAAAGAGCGGCAAAAGACGAATTGACCCTGGGTGATTTTTTGAAGGTGAAGAGAAAAGTGTAGAAAGCACGGATTTCTTCGTCACTGGTTGCCGAGTTCTTTGACTACCCCCTCCCGAGTTTCCCCAAAAGTTCTACTTGAGAAGATAATCGGGAACAGGAAACGTTTGAAACTCTTCGAATAACCAATGGCCGCATAAAAGTCGTGAAAATGCTTCAGCTTCCCATTTTGCTCCATTAAGCGCATTATGGGGAGTTGGTTCTTCTGGAATTCCGACGAAGGAATACGTTGCATCAGCTTTGAGTTCTGAAACGCCATTTTGCAGCGGAGGAATTTTGTTGAGCTCTAAATGTTTAGTGTAGCTGATACTGTGCAGATCAACCAACCTTCTTCCAAGTCTCCATTCGACGTTATAGCGTTCAGCAGAAGCACGAAGAAAATCTTTATCAAACGTGGGATTCTCACCCGCAAGCGTTCTATAAGGACAACGAGACGCCCATTCTAAAAACTGTTTTACTGCTGATTCTACTGTCGGCTTGCTCGGGTCAAAGATGCTTTCTCTAGAAAAACCATTTATTCGTAAAGCACTATCACTCACTTCTGCACCGTCAAAAAGCTGGCTTTCAGTATAGAACTGATTTTTTGGGTTACAAAACTCAACGGCGCCAATACTCAGAATAGAGTTTTTCTGGGGGTCTAATCCACTCGTTTCAACGTCGACAACTATCATTGTTGCGGACAGATCACATCTTCCGCATCAATCCTCTCGTACTGGCCATCGTTATCGAAATCGGCGAGGCTGTACTGTTCTACGACACCATCCTCTTGCCGCACCCGTACGGTGTACCCATACACATCGCCGTCATGGCTGAACTCTAATGTGGTCGTATTGCCTTCCTGATAGACTTTTTCCGTGATGGTTCCTGCTGCACGCCCGCAGACTGGGCTTTCCCAAATCATTTGCGGCTCTCCCGAGACCACCGGCGCTGCTTCCTGGCCATAGGCCTGAGAACCCATTGCCAACGTTCCTAACGCCACTAACGGACATATGTAGTTTTTCATAATGGACACCCCCAATTATTTCTGTTTCTTTCTGCAGAAGTATTTTTGTTAAAAGCATTTCTATGCTAGAACAGAGTGATGGGAGTTGCCACAGAAGCCATTTATAAACATGCTTCTGGCATTTCCTTTCCCAGTTGCTTTAGCTGCAGGCAGATCGTTTCCCGGAGCACTTCGACGGGCGTATGCCCCTGGAACACCTGATGTTCGACAACGACGGACGGAAATTCCTGGAGGTGGTACGATTCCAGCAGGATGCCAATCATGGGCTCTTGCGTAAATGCGGAATTAAACGAAAAGACCATGATTTTGCTGCCGAAGAGCTTTTTAAGGTAGTCCAGAATATCTCCTTGCGTGTCAAACTCGTTCTCGTCGTAGAAATAAATCACTTTCAGGCTATCTTTGGAGCATTTCTGGTCAATCTCGTTGGAGACGAGCAGGAACTGAATTTCCGTCAGAAAATAATCGCGCAGCTGCAGCTCAAATTCTTCCTGGCTGAAAACTGCTCGCTTGTCATAGTCGATAATGATGGCGATTTTCCTGCCCAGCTCGGCGATATTCGCTTCCAGCACCCGGTTTAAAGCTTTGCAGTCCGCCAGCCCCGACTCGATATAGTTCTGCTGCAGCTGTAAGCTGCGGAGACTCACTTTCTCTTCCAAGGTAATCTGGCGGGTGTCTTCCAGGCGGGCATTTTCGATGGCAAAGCCCAGGATCACGCCGCCGCCAAAGACCAGAAGGGTTAAGATGAATGCGAGAAGATATTTCTTGACACTAATTTTTCGTTCCATGTGCTCTGCCGTGTAGAAGTAATTTATAATTGTATCGGGGGTTTTTGAGGTACACCTTTTCGCTATTTTTATAAAGTCTAGTTCGCTTCTCAATCACCATGTGGCCTTTTAAAAAAAGAGGTGTTAAGAGATTAGAGATTCAAAGAACTGTAGAAAAAGAAGTAACCGAAAGCGAGAAGTTCTTAAGAATTATATCGGAGGTAATCTCTAATTTCAACCGAGAGAAACAACTTCATTTTAATGTATTTATATTAGAAGATAATTTAACCTTCCTTAGGGACTATCCTCACCTAACCCCAATATGGACTGTTATAGATCCTGCTCGCTTCCGGGCATGGATTTCACTCGTTACTAGGCTCTTAATGAGGTCAATAGTTTATGCAGAAAAAATAGAAAATGATTCTGTAGTCATTAAAGATAAACTAACTAAGCTTAGGAGAGCTGTTATTGGGGATGATGCAGCTCATGTTTTACAGGAAAAAGAAGTAGTAGTGTTAGAGGTTACTCTTAATCTTACTAAGAAGATGAAACAATGCCTCCAGCAGTTGAATGTTATCTCAGGATATCGTGTTATTAACGTACGGATGTGGCCCCGTGTTATTTTAGATGTTATCACCAAAAAATCAAGTGGTCTCGAAGGTGTCTTTGAAGCCGATAGAGAAATACAAACAGTTTTTAATAGCATAATAGAGATACAAAAATCAGTAAAAGGCTTACTCAAGCTCACCAAGGATGCTGAAGAAGAAGCGCGGGAATTGTTATCAGAATAATCAGAGTGGACTTTTGGGGATTTTTCTCTCTTCAGGATTCGTCGGTCAGCAGACAGGCATAACACGTATGGGATTTCGGTATGTGTACTCCTCCTTTCTCACTGCCACGTCTTTTTCTTTCCCGTGAGGAATAAGAAAGCAATGTACAGCCATACGAAACTGATAAAAATGGAATAGATAAACAAGTACGTCAGCAGCGAGATCCAGGTGCGCCCGTAATGGGTGATTTTTTCTTTGACGACGTGGTATGATTTTATCATGACGTAGAAGCTCAGGGAAAGGACGACCATAGCTACAAAAATCTTGAAAAACGGCAGGCTTAGGAAATTAAACTCGAAACGGAAGTTTCGGAGCAGCGTGATGATATCAAAATTGATATCCGCATAGGCGACTATTTTTTGCCCCAGCTTGGAGAGGGTGTCTTGCATGATGGTAACGATAAGGATGAGTGCGACAGCTCCCGTGATGATGATGGTTGGCATGCGCAAGAAGCCGAAGTCCCCGTACGCCTTGTTGAACATGAGCTTGCGGTATGAGATGGCGTTGTCAATAGAGCCTTTGTACCAGCGGATGCGCTGCGAGAATAGTGCTCGCCACGTATCCGGCGCTACGGTCTCAACGACGGCATCAAAGGTCTGGATGATTTTGTATTGATGCTTCTGCAGGCGGATGGCAATCTCCAGGTCTTCCGTGAGCGTTTTTTCATCGTATCCGCCCAGCGCTTTCACGATGCTCGTCCGATACACGCTGAATGGCCCTGGCGTGACGTGGATGCAATCCAGTTTGGCATTCAGGAATTTGTAGAACATATTGATCAAGTATTCGTGCCATTGGACTTTCCGTAAAATGGAGTCAGGATTCTTGACCTTTAGCAAGGGACAGACTGCCGCAACTTCGGCGTCTGCAAAATACGGCAGCATTTCTTTCAGGGCGCGAGGGTACACGAACGAATCGGCATCTAAGCAGGCATAGAATTCGCCCGTGGTGTGCTGGAGTGCGGCATTGAGCGCATTTCCTTTTCCCCGATTAGGCTGATTGACGAGCGTGATGGCCAGCCCTAGATGGTTTTGCATGAAGGCTTCAACTTTTTCTTTCGTGCGGTCCGTCGAGCCATCATTAACGACGATAATCTGCATCAGCTCTGCCGGATAGTCCAGTTCCGCCAACGATTGTAAAGTGCCCTGAATGGTCTCTTCTTCGTTGTACGCCGGAATGATAGCCGTGAACGAGGGGTATTTTTTGAGCTTGGCCTTCGGCTTTTCCGGTTCTCCAGCGAACAAGACTAACAGCCAAAAGATGGAGAGGAACATCAGGAAGAAATACGCTCCGATAAGGATAGTGTCGCTGACGTCTATCATGGTTGGGCACTTTCTCCAGCTGCTCTCTCTCTCCCGATTTCTGTTCCTCTGGCAGTTTCTTCGGTCACTTCCCCTTTTTGTTCTTGGCGGTATTCCCACACTTCAAAATTTTCTTGGGCGTAGAGAAGCCGAAAGTGTTCATTCTTCAGGAGGAAGAGCAGCCCTTGGTCCGCCGGCAGGGTTGTTTTTATCTGTGGGGTGATAAGCAGATAGCGGATGTTCCTGGCTTCCAGAAGCGGAAAGAGGTCCTGGATGTAGCCTGCTGTGCTTATCCGGCGGTAGAACTCTTGGCTGTCTTTGGTGAACTGCTTTTCCGGAAGAGGCAGTTGCGCAAAGTATGCTGCTCTGAATAATTCTTCCGGTGGCGCATATACCGCGTTTTTTTCGTCAATGTTCTTTTTTATCCAGGTAAGCGTTTCCCATTCTGCTGGCGAAGGTGTTAACTCGGTTACTCGCCCCAGATAAGATAGTGTGGAAAAGAGCAGACCGAGCAAGATCAGGAAGAGGGAAATGCTTTTCACACTTTCCATGGTCCAGGTGCGATGCCACAGCCAGAGAAAGCCTTTGGCAGCAAAATATGTCAGCGGGATGGCCAGGTAAAAAATGGTGTGCGGATTCAGGACGAAGATGCTGGAAAACAGGATAAGGAGGAGAGAAGGGCCCAGCAGCTTTTCTTTCCTCCAAGTTACCAGGAGGCCGATAAAAGTGAGGAGAAGGATGAAGAGGCTGATTCCGCTGATCCCACCCAAGTCTGCAAGGAGATCCCGAAGTGGGCTTGGGCTGTGAAACGGCCCCAGCATGAAGGGCAGCTTGAGTACCAGCCAGTTGCTGAAGAAGAGCACGCCCGTAACACCGGCAAGGAAAAGGGCAAAAGAATCTCTCTTCTTGCGGTACGAAGACCAGAACCACAGGAGCAGCATGATGAGAAAGATGCTTGTAAACAGATCGATGAACGGTGCTCCCAGGATGGGCAGAAGCGCCCCGTAGCGTAGTGGCGGCTTTTGCAGCAGGAGAAAGATGCTGCCCATTGCCAGGAAAACGGAGAGGCCTGCTCCGGAGAGCGAGCTAAATGTAAAAATGAACGCAGGAGAGATGAGCAGGAATAAGAGAAAGAGAAACGTGAGCTCTTTTGGGAAAGCGAGCTTTTTGGCAATGGCCAGGAAGAGCAGCAGCGAAGCAACGGCCATTACAAGCGTAAGGACAAAGAAGCCCCGGTTATAGACGAATGAATCGAGCACGTGCAGGCCCGCGTAGTAAAAGTTTCTGCCTTGCAGTTCTTGGGATTGTGCCAAATGATAGTAGCTCTCTTCTCCGAGCAGCACGGGCCGCTGCTGGCTGCTATTCTGCAAAAAAGGCATACCCAGAACAATGAGCAAGAGCAACAGCAAGCACCACTGCGGCCGCTCGATACCCTGATAAAGCCATTTTTGGGTTGTTGTTTTCATGTTTTTCAGTTACTCTTTAGTTCCGGTGTTTCTTCTAACGAGCAGCGGACGCGGTAAATTTTTGTCTCATCTTTATACACGCGCTGAAAGCAGGGGGAGGTGAGATATTTCGGTGAGGAATATTTTTCTCTTGCCCGAGGCGTCACGATGAGATAGTCTACCCCATAGGCTCCCAGAATGTCCAGGGCTTGCGTCTGAAATGCTGTCGTGTAGAGTGCCTGAAGATCTCGAAAGCGCTTTTCGATATCAGGAATGCGCGCAAATTGGTCGTCCATGACATTTTTTCTTTTTCCATAATACGTGATGAGATGCCCTTCTTCTAAGAGCGCTGCGACGGTGCTGTTTTCTGGCGTGTTATCGTGAAGCCAGCGAAAAGCCTTGATCTCTTGTTCCGTTGGCAGGTCTTGCTGGCTGGCTGCAGCGATGGCTGGAAAGCCGCTCGAGAATATCAAGAGCAGCAGCGCTCCCCAAGGGAGCAGGGAAGAAAAGCGGGCCAGTTTTGTTTTGAGCACGTACCGCTTGGTCTCATCGTAAAAGAGGGCAAAGAGCACCCCCAGGATGATGCCAAAAAAAGCGAGCGCTACCGTGAAGCGGATAAGCCGGAGCCAGGAAAGGAGCGTCGTCGCAATGACGAAGCTGACCAAAAAGAATATTTTTTTATTTTTTGCCTGGAAGAGGGATTTGAAGGTTATCACAATGCCGGAAAGGAAAGGGATTATCCCCACCAGAACGATGGACTGGAAAAGGGAAAGTTGCGGAAAGTATTGCTGCACAATCTGCGGCGGCACGTTTTGCCAGACAAATCCCAGCCCCTCTTCCAGAAGCATATTCTTGAAAAAAAGAAATTGCACCCAGAGAAAGAAAAAGAGGGAGAATACCCCCACTTCTATTTCTGCTCTATTCGGTTTCCGATGTTCAATTGCGGAGAGCAGCAGGTAAATGCCAAAGCCGATGAGCAAGAGCACCGTTGCGGAACTGGTCACGGATAAGAAGAGAAAAGCGATGAGATAGAGCGTGAGGAATTTTTTTTCCTGAATCCTTAAGAACGCATAGATGGCCAGGGCGACGAGGGGAAGGAAGAGGCTGTTTACCGAGAAAGCGTTGGGGGAAAAGAGTACGGGAAGGAAGCCACTCATGAAAGCTGCGAGGAGACTGCCTGCGGTGGAAGGAGTTATCTCTCGGGTGATGAGATAAACAACCACAGGGAGGAGTGATAAAAGTACGTTAGGCAGAAGCTTTCCGACTAATTCCAAAGGGAGAAAGAGCGTGAAGAACGCTGCAACGTAATGGAAAGATGGCAGGAAGCGAATGTCCCTCCCCCCATAAGAAAGTTCTCCCTGGAAGCGGGGGAAGCCGGTTTCTGTTATGGCTTCCACCTGCCGGAGATGGAAGTACGAGTCGTACGTAAATGCTGGCGTGCTGAAAGCGAAGAGTAAACGGATAGCCAAAGTGCCCAAAACAATAAGAGCAAGCCATACTGCAGCTTTTTTGTCCATGCACTCATAAGAAAATCTTCTTTTTTATAAATATGTGCAGAAGCCTTTTATAGGGGAAGCCGCTGTTTTTCCTATGAATAAAATTTCTACGGGAGCTGCATTTTTCGATGCTTTTTTGCAAGGGGGCTACGATTCGGACGTCGTAACGACTATTTACGGCCCTTCAGGAAGCGGCAAAACGAACCTCTGTTTGCTGGCTGCAGTTCGCTGTGTTCATGATGGCAAGAAAGTGCTCTTTGTCGATACGGAAGGGGGCATTGCCGTCGAGCGGATTCGGCAAATTGATCCTGCTGTTGATTTGCAGAAAATGCTGTTTTTCACGCCGTTGACTTTCACTGAACAGAAAGCCGTGCTGCAGCAATTGCCGAGCCTGGTGACGGAGCATCTCGGCCTTATTATCGTCGATTCAATTTCGATGCTGTATCGCCTGGAATTAGGGCAGAGCGAGGACGTGTACGACGTGAATTCCGCGTTAGGAAAGCAGCTGGGCATCCTCGTCGAGATTGCCCGCCGCAGCAAGATTCCGGTGCTGCTGACGACGCAGGTGTATTCGGCGTTTGATGATCGGGAAACGATAAAAATGGTCGGCGGCGATCTCTTGAAATACGGTTCGAAATGCCTGCTGGAATTGCAGCGGTTTGCTTCCTGCCGGAAGATCGTGTTACGGAAGCACCGCTCTTTGCCGGAAGGCGGGGAAGTAGCTTTTCGCATTGTGGAAAAGGGCATTGAGGAGAAGAAAAGCTGATACTGGGGATTTTATTCTTTTTAGAGAGTGAAAATGACGAAAATTATTCATTCTTAACATATTTAACTAGGAAAAATTGCTTTATATGTTTAAAAAAAGCGAATAATTGCCTCCTTTTTCGTTCAGCATAGAGAAAATCGCAATGTTTATATATTTCCATGAGCTCTTTACACTATTTGTCAATAAGAGTATACTGGTGGTGAAAAAAGGTGACTGTATCTTCAGATAAGACGTACAATTTTGCCGAAGAGCGGGAGCGTTTTGCTGCGGCCGTTGCGTCATACTCTGAAGCATCGGTACTTCTCACGGTCTATGATCATCTGGATGTGATGCGGCAGCAAGAGCTTTCTCGGGCAGAGCAGCAGCAGCGGACGTATAAGCTCCATGGCTTGTGTGCCATTGTCGGTTGTGGAGAAGCGCAGGATCGCTATTTTCGCGGGCTCATCGGTCATGATTTCTTTGCTGATGATTCACGGGAAGTCTCTGATCCGAAAGCGGGTTCTTTGCTTGAAAAAGCAATGGAGGAAGATGGGGCTATTCTCATCTCTTCGCAGGGAAAACTTCTGCATAGCGGTCGGTTAATGTATCTCAACAATCGGGATGAAATTATTAAACAGCCAGAGTATGCGCATGCTTTTGACACGTATAATCACTTGAGAACCACGCGCCGCGCCGGAAGCCGGCATGCGGCAGCAATTCCTCTCTCTGCAGTCGAGCCCAAGCTCTTTGTTTTTACTCTTCGCAGCGAAGACCCGGAGATTCGCCTGTTCAATAATGGTTACATTCTCCATTCGACGCTTGCGTATGAGGGGAATCATCCCGCACTGAAGAAAGAGGAAGCATCTGCTTCTCCAGAAAGAAGCACTGCCGAAAGCGGCTTGGAAACGGTTTGCGATTGTTGATGTTTTTCTTCAAAATATTTATAAAGAACGAGCTAAAATAGACTGGTAAAGCCGACGTTCGTTTCTCTGGAAGCGGACAGTGCTGCGTGAGGCGAAAAATACCGCAGACAAGATGAATTCTTGTTTGTGTGCGAGAGGGAATACTATGAACGAACAGGAAAATTTATTGATTGATACCAATGAGTACCTGAAAAGTGGGATTCATATTGGGACCAAATTCAAGACGAAGTACATGGCGGATTTTATCTATAAAACCCGCCCTGATGGCCTGAGCGTTCTGAATCTCAAGAAAATTGACGAGCGCATTCGCATTGCCGTGAACTTTCTGGCGCACTACGAGCCGAAGGATATTTTCATTGTCAGCCGCCGGGAAAACGCCTGGAAAGCCTTGCGGCAGGTGCAGCGCTTGACGGGCATGCGCGCCATTATCGGCCGATATCCGCCCGGCATTTTGACCAATCCGCATCTGGAAACGTTTACGGAGCCAAAAGTGGTCGTCGTCTGCGATCCCTGGACGGACAAGAATGCCGTCAATGATGCGCTGAAGATCGGCGTTCCTATCGTAGCCTTCTGTGACACCAACAACCAATCCAACAACGTGGACTTGGTTGTTCCCTGCAATAACAAAGGCAAGAAATCGGTGGGCTTGCTGTTCTATCTGCTGACGCGGGAATTGCTGCGCAAGAGGGGAGTGCTTCCCGCAGGCGAAGAGATGAAAGAGAAGATTGAGGACTTTACGGAGGAGTGAAGAGTTCTGGTTTTTGAGGGGAAGTTTGCCTCGTTGAGGGGGAGAGTAATGGCAGATATGGAAAGAGATTCAGTACGTTTCGAAGACATTTGCTTCGAGCCTCTTGCGCATCCGGAACCTGAATACTCGGGAAAAGATTTGCTCACTTATGACAACAGCTTAGAGCGCTTGCGAAACGCTGGCTATGAGCGCCATCCCCGCCCTGCAGAAGCGTTCAGCTTGCAGATTGCAAATCTGGAAGGAAAGCTAACGGGACAGCAAAGAGCGGTTGCTAATGATATGTCGAGCAGTTTTGGCGAATGGCTCAGCGCTGCTATAAAGAGAAAAGGCAATACGCTGATAGTCTATTTCGATCCGCAAGGCTTGGTGTGGGACGGCTCTCGGTATACCCCGAAGAATTTTACGTGCAGTGAGAAAAGAAACTTTCCGCTTGCTGCCAGTATTCCCTCCAGCACCCCTATTGATCTCGTTCGCTTCAGCCCTGAATTAGTTGCCGCGATGTATGGCCGGCCTTTTCGGCAGCTGCCGCCGGAAATACGGGATAGTGGCAAACCACAGCTTTATCTTCCTCCTGACGGGCTTATCCGGCCTGTGGGTCTTAGCTACTTCAACTACGGGTTCGATAGCGGCAACTACCTCAGGGTTTCTCGCGGGTGTAATCCCGTCGGCGCGAAAAAATCTGGTAAAGCAAACCTGAAAAGAAAAACATCTCCCACGCCGCCTGAAGAAACCCTGTCTCCTCAACTCATTAGAAAGTACTTGCAAGATCATCCTGATGTTGTCGAAGACTATCTTACCAGTCATCCCGATCAACGCCTGGAGCTGGCGGTCCAAGAGCTTCTTTCCTCTTCCGCGTCTGTGGCGGAAAGGCTAACCGATGCCCGGCAAGCACAAGAGGTAGTCAAAGCGTTTGAACGAAAACAAAGAGCTCTGGCTTCTTCTGGGGATGCGGATGGAGACGGAACTGAACGTTTCGGCATGCTCGAATACGACGACTGATTACCAGTTTCTTTCTCTTCCCTTTTCACAACCCTTAAAAGCGAGCTCTTTCTCCTTTTCTCTATCGCATGAAAAAAGTCGTGGTTATCGGTGGTGGAACGGGCAATTTCGTGGTGCTGAGCGGCTTGAAGCATCATCCGGTCGATTTAAGCGCTATCGTATCCATGGCCGATGATGGGGGCAGCACCGGAATTCTTCGCGATGAGCTGGGCGTTTTGCCGCCCGGCGACGTGCGGCAATGTTTAGTTGCTCTTTCCGATTCCAGCCGCCTGATGCGCAGCCTGATGAATTACCGCTTTGAAACCGGCGGCCTAGGCGGGCATAGCTTTGGCAACCTGCTGCTCTCAGCGCTAGAAAAAGTCACGGGCAGTTTTGAAAAAGCTGTTGAAGAAGCCGGGAGGATTCTCTCCATCAAAGGAAAAGTCATTCCCATCACCACGCATGAAGTCCGGCTGAAGATGATCCTTAAGAATGGCAAGGTGCTGGAAGGCGAAGGGCAGATTTACAAATCGGAAGAGATTGAGAAAGGCTATAGCAGCATTTTTCTGGAGCCGCAGCCGGTTGTCAATAAGCGAGCGATTGATGAGATCATGAACGCGGACGTCGTCATCTTTGGCCCGGGCGGCTTGCATACTTCTTTGATTCCCAGCCTGCTCGTTGAAGGGGTAAGCAAAGCCTTGCGGGAAACCCAGGCAAAAAAAGTGTTTGTGCTCAACTTAATGAACCGCCGCGGGCAAACGACGGGATTCAAAGTTAGCGATCACTTACGTGAAATTGTGAAATTCACCGGCAAAGATATCTTTGATAATATCATCGTGAATAACAGCCTTCCGCCGAAGGAGCTCATTGAGCGCTATGCCGAAGAAGGCGAGCTGGTGACAAATGATCTGGAACGGGATGCTCGGGTTATTCCTGCGCCCTTGCTTCACAATGGGCTGAAAGAATTGCAAAAAGGCGATATTCTCAAGCGGAACCTGATTCGCCACGATCCGCAGAAACTGGCGGATGTAATTATGGGGATTGTCCATGCCAGCTAAAAAGTTTCTCCGTGCAAACCAATTAATTATTTTTGATCTCGATGATACGCTGTTCGACTGCTCGTCCCAGATGCGTGCCGGCCATGAGCAGGAGGATGTGCAGCAGGTGGTTCCGTTTCCCGGCGTTCTTTCATTTCTGGCTTCTTTTCCTGGAAAGAAAGCGCTGGTGACAAAGGAAACGGTGCCGGGATTGCAGCAGCAGAAGATCACTATTCTGGGAGTGAGGCGTTTTTTCGACGACATTATTATCTGCCAGACCGTCGAAGAAAAAAAGTCCCGTTTCCGGCAAGTGCTCGCAAAGTATCATCCCCAGAAATGCTGGGTGGTTGGCGATCGCCTGGATGCGGAAATCCGCTTTGGCAATGAGCTGGGCCTGAAAACTATCCGGCTGCGCCATGGCAAGCATCGTGAACGAAAGCCGCAGAATGGCCTGGAAGTTCCGGATGCTGAAATCAGCTGCTTTACCGAGTTGCACACCATTTTTTCATCGGAGGGACGGCCATGAAGGCCATCATCCTCGCCGCGGGAAAAGGCATCAGATTTTTGTCAGAAAAAACAAAGCTGCTGCATTGCATCGGCCATAAACCTTTAGTCGTTCATGTCGTCGAGAAAGCGAAAATGTTGGGCGTAGGGCAGCTGATCGTGGTGCTGGGCTATCAGGGCGAAGCCGTTCGGGAAGCGCTGCAGCACGTTCCGGGCGTGCAATTTGCCTGGCAGCGGGAGCAGCTGGGCACCGGCCATGCCGTGTTGATGGCTTTGCCACTTTTGGAAAAAGAAGAGGATGACGTTCTTATTCTCTATGGCGATGTTCCCTGCCTCTCTTTGGCAACCTTGCAGCATCTGCGCGTCGTGCATGAAACGGCGAAAAATACCCTGACACTTTTAACGGCTGTCTTAGATGATCCGAAGTGGTACGGCCGGATTCTGAAAGATAAAGAAAGAAATATCTTGGCTATACGTGAAGTGAAAGATGCCAGTCCCGAAGAATTGCAGATAAAAGAGATAAATTCGGGGATAATGCAGGTGCAGAGCAGCTTTTTGCGGACGGCGTTGCAGCAGCTTGTTCCGAAGAACCAGCAGGGGGAATATTATCTGACGGATATTGTGGAAATTGCTGTTCAGGAAGGAAAGCATGTGGGCACGGTCATCGTCGATGATCCCCACGAGATCCAAGGGGTGAATTCGCTGGAAGAATTGGAAGAGGCTCAGAGCATTGGTGTGCAAGGATAAACGACCAGTCAGGATAGTAAAAGAATATCTCTTCCCTCAGTTACTTTCTTGTTGCTGCAGCGTATCATAGACGCGTATGAACTCTTTCCGCTCTTCCGCAGTTAATCCCCGGACAACGGGCTTTTGTTCAAAAAGCTCTTCGAGAAAAGGAAGCAGCTCCCGAGCTAGGTTCGGAGGAAAGAGCTTGGCTTTTTCGCGAAGTTCCTCTCTTTCTGCTTCATTCATGTCTTTGGAGGGGCTTTCGTACTGCTCGAGCGTATAGAAGAAAGGCTGGATGATGATTGCCCCTGCCTGTTGCCATTCTGGGAAGAAATGATGGTGCAGTAATTCCCGCGTGCCGTGAGCCAGCTCTTCCAGCGAAGGATATGGCTTAATGTCGAGAGTTTCCGCGAGGCGGAGAATCCCTCCGTCGAGCGTATACGCATCAACAAATCGATACAGCTCGATGCAGAGCGTGAGCTCCTTCCCCAGCTCAGCAGGGGGATTGTCAAAGACTGCTTCTTCTTGTTCGGCAAGCGAAATGCTTTCCAACGCTCCGATACCCTCGCGATTTCTTTCAAGAGTGCTTTCCAGCTCTTTCTCCGCGGTTTCATAGTCTCGAAAGACGATGATACGAGCCATGAGCAGTTGGATGGAATTGGAGTTTATAATTGTTCTGAGAAAATGTAACTGCTCCTCACAAAAACCTATATAAACCCGGAAACTCTTTCTGTTAATCATTCCGTAAAGAGGTGCTTTTGTGAAATTCATTGTCAAAGATATGGATATTGCTACTGGCGGGCCGATGGTGGCGATTCTCAACCAGAAAGATGCCAAGAAACTGGATTTGCATTCTGCAGACCGCTTGCTGGTTCAGGATAGAAAGAAAGACGTCGTCTGTATTCTGGATATTTCTGAGAGCAGAAAAGCAGTCCCCGAAGGGAAAATAGGCCTCTTCGAGGAAGTGTTGGATGCTTTAGGGGTCAAGCAGGGGCATGAGGTTACCATTAAGCTGACGGGCAAGCCAGAATCCGTTGCCCATATCCGCAAGAAGCTGTACGGGCAGCCGTTAACGTATACGGAGCTGCTGCATATTACTGATGATATTACGCACGACCGCCTGAGCGATATCGAAAAGACCTATTTTGTAGCGGCCAGTTTCACGCGAGGCATGTCCATAGACGAAATCGTGCACTTGACCAAAGCTATGGTAGAGACGGGGAAGCAGCTGCAGTTCCCCGGCATAACTTTAGATAAGCATTCCATCGGCGGAGTTCCGGGAAACCGCACGACAATGGTCGTGGTGCCGATCATTGCAGCTGCCGGATTTACGATGCCCAAGACGAGTTCGCGGGCTATCACTTCACCGGCAGGGACTGCTGACACCATGGAATGTCTGGCTACCGTTGAGTTATCTGAGAAGAAGATTAAAAGCATTGTCAGCAGAACCGGCGGCTGCATGGTACACGGAGGCTCGATGGCTTTAGCGCCAGCAGACGACAAAATTATCGAGGTAGAGCACCCTCTCTCCATCGATGCGGAAGGGCAGCTGCTTGCTTCGGTTATGGCCAAAAAGTATTCCATCCGTGCGAAGCACGTCTTGATCGACATCCCTATGGGGAAGAACACGAAAGCAGCTACCCGAAAAGAAGCCCTGCATCTGAAAAAGATGTTTGAGATTGTCGGCAGGAAGCTGCATATGAACGTCAAGGTCATCATTACGGACGGCTCGCAGCCCATCGGCTATGGCGTTGGCCCGTTGCTGGAAACGCAGGACGTTCTTTCCATTCTCAACAATGATCCTGCTGCCCCCCGCGATCTGCGCGAGAAATCGTTGATGATGGCGGGCTTGCTGCTGGAAATGACGGGCACGTACAAAAAAGGCATGGGAAAGAAGAAAGCGCAGCAGCTGCTGGAATCCGGAAAAGCATTACGGAAGATGCATGAGATCATCAATGCCCAAGGCAGGCGGGAAATGCCAACGCTGGGAAAATACATGTACACCCTACGCAGCAGGAGTTCTGGGAAGGTGAGCGGGATAGATAATGCGTTCATCGCTAAAGTGGCCCGGGTTGCCGGAGCGCCGGAGGACAAAGGCTCAGGATTATTGCTGAACAAGAAAGTTGGCGAAAGCGTGCAGCGCGGCGAAGAGTTATATACAATATATGCCGAAAGCCAGTTTAATCTGGATCAGGCGTTGGAGTTTCTGAAGAAAAAGAATGGGTATGTGGTTCGTTAACGGGTTCCGGTGCTGCCGAAGCCCTGCTCGTTCCGTTCCGTCTCTTCCAGCTCTTGCACTTCGACTATTTCTTTCTGCTGCACGGGCTGGATGAGCAGCTGGGCAATGCGCATGCCTTTCTCGACGGTAAACGGCTCCTTTGAGAGATTATGCAGGATGACTTTTATCTCTCCCCGATAATTGGCATCGATAACACCCCCCATGCTCTTGATGCCCTGCTTGGCTGCCAAGCCGGAACGGTCCCAGATCAAGCCGACGGAGCCGGAAGGGATAGCTATGGCGATGCCCGTTGCGACGGTTCTTCTTTCTGAGGGTGGAATACTCACGTTCTCCGTTGCCGACAAATCCAGGCCGGCATCTCCTTCGCGACCATACTTTGGAAGGACGGCTTCGGGATGCAGTTTTTTTATTTTAAGCGTCATGGGTACGAGAGAATACTCTTTGTTTTTAATGATTATTGTGGGAGGTTGTTCAACATTAAATGTACAATCACTCCGATTATTTTAAACTGTTCCCTAAACTATTGCCTGCGAACTATATACACTAATCTCTCTCTCTCTCTCTAACTCTATATTTTGGTATGGGTTTGTTTAAAAATAGTAGAAATCTCTTTTTTTCTGAAAGGTTACTATTGTAATGGCGAAAGATAAAGTATCTTCGACGGAAAAGAAGCTGGGCAGGTATGCAAAGAAAATTGAGCGCTATGGGGATCGTGCAACAGACATTCTTTCCCAGTTGTCTCAGTCTGCTTATAGGCTAAAGTTTCCCGAATCTGCTGATGGGCGAACGTTGCCCCGAGACATAAGTACAGAGGATTTGTTCAAAGAGTATAAAGAGCTGAAAAAGAGAAGTAAGAAGCTGAAACCGTTAGTGAAAAAGATTGGCGCTTATCTTTCTTTAATCTCGGAAAGCCTGCCAGTCCGCCTACAAAAAAGACAGGAATCGGAAGCGTTTAAAGCTGAGCCTCTGAAACTCGCTAGAGAGCTGGATAATTATGTGAACCAAATTACTGCTCTTGTTGAAAAACTTGAAAGAAGCTCTGCAGGGGCGGTGGAATCGTTAATTAAGGCGATTGATGAAGCGAAAAAATTATTCAAGCAAACCACTGTATGGAGTTATGGTGCTGTCGCACACGAACAGAGAGAACAACAGGAAGTGCATGATTATTTGTTAAAGACAAAAGCTAGATGAGAACAAAGCAGCTAGTCTAAAATGCCTTACCTGAAACTTAAAAAACAAGCATAATTCTTTTCTTCTTTTTTTGTGTAATAACGATAAAATAATTGCTGTTACGGTTCCTCACAGAGGTCGAGATATGGCCGAGATGTTTTTACACTGCCCCTCATTCGGGTGGCGCTTGGTTAGTTCTGCTCTGTTTTCATAAAAGTGGCGCAAGGTTTATATATCAAATACGGATAATATTATCCAAATATGGACAACAAACAAAAAATAATTAATTTTTTAGGGAAGA
>DATDWF010000085.1:0-18485 GCA_035289745.1 Candidatus Nanoarchaeia archaeon | reverse complement strand
AAATATGAAAAAGAGATACTTACTCCCACTCTGGGAACTGCTCTTCAGCTGCAACAAAGATTTGCAGATTTGGAGTTAGAAACAAATCTTCTCGAAAAACTGACAACTGGCGATCTGGCGTTCATCGAAATTTTGAGAATAGAACAACGTGAAGAACCAATCGTTTATGACTTTTCCGTGCCTGACCATAAAAACTTCATCGCCGAGGGAATGGTTATCCATAATACCGCTTTTACCGACAACCTTCTCGCCGCTTCGGGCATGATGGCCGCCAAGTACGCTGGAGAACTTGAAGGCGGCATGATGACCTGGCAGCATAAGGATGAGCAGGAACGGTTGATGACCGTCGATGCGGCCAACGTATCCATGGTACACGATTACCAGGGCAAAGAATATCTGATCAATCTCATCGACACGCCCGGGCACGTGGATTTCGGCGGGAACGTGACGCGAGCCATGCGTGCGGTCGATGGCACGGTCGTCCTGATCTGCGGTGTCGAAGGCATCATGCCCCAGACGGAAACTGTCGTCCGGCAAGCCTTGCGGGAGCGCGTAAAGCCGGTGCTGTTTATCAACAAAGTTGATCGCTTAGTCAAAGAGCTTAAATTATCATCAGAGCAGATCGCGCAGCGCATCATGACGCTGATGACCAATTTTAACGTTCTGTTAGAAAAAATTGCCGAGCCGCAGTATCGAGAAAAGTGGAAAGTGAACGTGCAGGACGGCAGCGTGGCTTTCGGCTCGGCGCGCGAGAACTGGGCATTGTCTTTTCCGTTCATGGCCAAGAAAAGCATCAAGTTCTCGGATATTCTTCGCATTTATGAGCTTGAAGAAGAGCCGCGGAAAGCGTGGGTCTGGGAAAATGCGCCGTTGCATGAAGTCATCCTGGACATGGTCATCAAGCACCTTCCCGATCCGATTTTCGCACAGACATACCGGGTGCCCAAGATCTGGCATGGCGATGCTGATTCCGAGTTTGGAAAAGATCTCATCGGTTGTAATCCAAACGGCAAGCCGGCTTTTGTCATCACCAGAATTGTCATCGATCCGCGTTCCGGGAAAGACATTTCTGCAGGCAGATTATTCAGTGGTACGCTGCGGAGCGGCATGGAAGTCTATCTGAACAATGCCAAGCAGCGGCAGCGCATTCAGAACGTCTATATCTATAACGGCATCCGGCCGGAGATCATCGAGGCCCTGCCGGCGGGGAACGTTCTCGCAATTTCCGGCGTCGTGGGCTTTGCTGGCGAGACGGTCACTCTGGAGCCCGAGCAGCCTTTTGAAGAATTGAAGCACATCTTTGAGCCGGTCATCACCAAAGCCATAGAAGCCAAGAAATCAGCCGATTTGCCGAAGCTCGTCGAAGTCCTGCGCAAAGTGAGCCGGGAAGATCCGTCTATCAAGATTGAAATTAATGAAGAGACCGGGCAGAATCTCATGAGCGGCATGGGAGAGCTGCATTTAGAAATTATTGAAAATAGGATCGTGACGGAGAAAGGGCTGGAAGTGAAGACCTCGCCGCCCATCGTCGTGTATCGGGAGACCATTACCAAGCAGAGCCCGGAAGTGGAAGGCAAATCACCCAACAAGCATAACAAATTGTATTTCAAAGTGGAGCCGCTCGATCCGGTCATCAGCAAAGGCATCAAAGACGGCCGGCTGCCCCTCGGCAGAATAAAGAAGAAAGATGACCAGGTGGTCTCTTTCCTCCGCGACGAGTGCGGCTGGGACAGCAAGACTGCCAACATGGTAAAAGCCATCCGGGAAGGTAATATCTTTATGGACGAAACCCGGGGAGTGGTGTACATCAACGAGATTCTGGAATTAGTGCTTGATATGTTCGATGATGTGATGAAATCCGGGCCCTTGGCGAGGGAGCCCTGCATCAACGTGACAGTCAGCCTGACAGACTGTACGCTGCATGAGGATGCCATCCATCGCGGCCCCGCACAGATGTATCCTGCCGTGCGGGAAGGTATCCGGGGAGCGATCATGCAGGCCGGCCCCATGATGTTTGAGCCACTGCAGATCATGCGTATCGAAGCGCCAACCGAGTACACCGGTGCCATTTCCAAACTCGTGTCGTCGAAGCGCGGCCAGCTGCTGGGCATGGACCAAGAAGGCGATCAGGTCGTCGTGACGGCGAAGTTGCCGGTTGCGGAATTGCTCGGTTGGAGCAGCGATCTGCGCTCTGCGACCGAAGGCCGAGGCAACTCATCGCTCGTCGACCAGATGTTCGAACGAATTCCCGGCGACTTGCAGGAGAAAGTGCGGAAGCAGATCATCTCCCGGAAAGGCTTGACGGAAGGGATGCTGGGGGCATAGGCGGATTTCGCTTCTTTTCTGGTAGCTACTTTTTAGTGGTATTCTCAGAAAGATTTATAAATAGCCATTCGTTCTGCGTGCAATATGGGACTTGAAGATTTTGCGTGTGCGCTCATCGAACGAAATGATGGTACTTTTGAGCGATTTGAACAATTAGCGTCGCGGCTCGCTGTTGATCCGCATGGTCATGTTTTTCTGGTAGCTCTGGGGATTTCCCATGATTTTGCAGAAAATCCGGCTTTCCACGACCAGTATATGTTTGTCGGCGGCTACGGCGTGCTCGGCCATATGATTGCCGAGTGCGGGGAAGATGTTGCCCTTCACTGGAGAGGGTCTCATGACTTAGATATTGTTTGTGCTTCGCTCCCCGCTGCCAAGTTTCTGGATACGCTTTATGCGGTTGCAGATCGCCCATCACAGAATCTTCCGGATAAAAAAACGTTTGAACTCCAAGATCACTATGTCGACCAACTCTGCAAGAGAGAGGGGGTCGTCTGCAAAGCCGATGTGTATCTCCCTCTCCAGCGCCCAGATTGTGTGCGCGTTGGAAATGGATCTTTTACCGTTTCCCGAATCGCTGCAGCAACAGAAGCCCAGATTTTTTCCGTGCCCTTTCGCGTTGCTCCGCTCTCTGATGCGCTTTGCATGAAACTTGGCATTACTACGGGTGATAATCTTCCTCGAGAGAAAGACATGGTGGATATCTATAACCTCTTAGGGGTTGCTGAACGGCAGGGTCTTGATCCCGCGCAGCTCTTTAGAAGCCTTTCCTCCTGTCAACAAGAAGTACTTATTGATGTCTTTCGCTATTCTGGAAAGAGAGAGCACCACCCATCTATATTACTTCCGCCCACTATTCCTTATTTGAGGCAGATTCGGGAAATGTATAACGATACAGCTACCGCAATGTCTCGACGGTGCGTATCACTTTGCTAGAGAGTGGTCAGTAGATCTTTGCTAAAGCAAAATAACCATATTCCCGCCGAAATCTTTATAAATAAACCCTGAACACAAAGCACCAAGAAACGGGTAGGGGTTTCGCTTATAAAAAGCAACACCTATTCATCATAAAAATACCATTTAACCAAACAGAAAAACGGAGGAAATTCAAAAATGGCACGCGCAAAAGAACACATTAACGTCGTCTTCATCGGGCATGTCGATCACGGCAAATCGACCACGGTCGGCAGATTGCTCTTCGATACCAAGAACGTCGATGAGCTGACGATGCGGAAGCTGAAAGAGAAAGCCCAGCAGCTCGGAAAAGCGGGCTTCGAGTTCGCTTTCGTCATGGATACCCTGAAAGAAGAGCAGGAGCGCGGGGTTACTATCGACCTTTCGCACAAGCGCTTTGATACGGATAAGTATTACTTTACCATTATCGACGCTCCCGGGCACAAGGATTTCATCAAGAACATGATCACGGGAGCTTCTCAGGCAGACTGTGCCGTTCTGGTCGTTGCGGCAAATGACGGCGTGAATGCCCAGACCATTGAACACCTGCGCCTGAGCAAGATCTTTGGCGTCGGCCAGATGCTCGTTGCGATTAACAAGATGGACATTTCTGGCGTCGATTACAAAGAGACCCGCTTTAAAGAAGTCATCGAAGAAGTCAAGAAGCATGCGGTTCAGGCCGGCTGGAAAGCAGACAAGCTGCGCTTCATCCCCATTGCTTCCTATCCGGGTGAAAACATCACCAAGAAATCGGAGAAGATGCCCTGGTGGACCGGCGATACGCTGCTTGATGCTTTGAACAAATTCGAAGTGCCGCAGAAGCCGCTAAACTTGCCTTTACGGTTACCTTTGCAGGATGTCTATAACATCACCGGTATCGGTGTAGTTCCCGTCGGCAGAGTGGAAACGGGCATCATGAAAGTGGGCGACAAAGTCATGATTGTTCCTGGCCGCGAAGGTAAGGGTGTCAGTGGTGAAGTCAAGACCATTGAAATGCACCACGAGCAGATTCCGCAGGCTGAGCCCGGCGATAACGTCGGCTTTTCCGTGCGGGGCGTCGGCAAGAAAGACATTGCTCGCGGTGATGTCTTGGGTCCAGCGGACAACCAGCCCACGGTAGCGACGGAATTCACCGCTCAGATTGTTATCATGAACCATCCGAGCGTCGTTACGGTTGGCTACACGCCAGTGTTCCATATCCACACGGCACAAGTTGCCTGTCGATTTGCGGAGATCATCAAGAAGCTGAACCCGGCAACGGGCCAGGAGATCACCGAAAATAAAGACATCCTCCGCAATGGGGATGCTGCCGTTGTTAAGTTAATACCAACCCAGCCGCTGGTCATCGAGAAAAACTCGGTGATCCCGCAGATGTCCCGTTTCGCTATCCGTGATTCCGGAGCGACGGTTGCTGCAGGCATGTGCATGGACCTGGTCAAAAAGCAGATGTAGATGGGATGGGGAGGAATGGCGTAAAAACGCCTTTTTCCTTTTTCATCCGTTTCCCCGCATCTTAAAAAGGTGCGAGCAGAAACGTATGGGGGCTTTCCCCCTGCATGATGAATCGCATGTTTATCGTGTGAGCATACACTTATGGCACAGAAAGCAAGAATCAAATTAGCAAGTACGGACGTGGAACGGATTTCTCAAATCTGTGCGAGCATTAAAGAGATTGCAGATAAGACTGGAGCAGTCATCCGCGGGCCAGTTCCTTTGCCCACTAAAAAGCTGAAAGTTACCACCCGCAAATCTCCTTGTGGCAATGGTACCGCCACCTGGGAACGCTATGAAATGCGCGTGCACAAGCGGCTGATTGACCTTGCTGCTGACGAGCGGACGTTGCGCTTAGTGATGCGGGTTCCCATTCCTGAAGGGGTGAATATTGAGATAGAGATGATTGAGGGGTAGTTTTCCGTGAGGTTTTTTTCTGTTTTGGGGAGTTCTGAGTAATGAAAATTAAAAAGGTTTTTTCTCTTCACGGAAGAGAGATCCAGCTGCATCCGGATCTGCGGCGCATTGTGTCATATCCCCCAGAGAGATTTGCAGCATGGCAGGCAGAAAGAGCTCGGGCCATCGAGCGAGTTCGGGAGGAAAAAGATGGCGCAGAAGAAATTAATTATGCATTACTCATTTCTATTCCGGATATGGATTCCCCACAGGGTCGAGATTACCGCATTGATTTTGTTGCTGCGGAGAGTTCTCTTGATGACTTTCTTTTTCGGGCGGGAACTTTTTTACAAGCTATAGCGCAGGTACGCGAATTGTATCGATGATGGTGGGCAGTAAATCTTTTCTGGAAGAAAGATAACGGATAGTCCTGAATAAGCGCCAGCGCCCAGATTTCCTCTCCGTTATGCTTCTGCATTTCGGAACTTTGAACTGGGAATCCCCGAAGGGAGCAGTTCTCAGGCTTTTTGTCGCTTCGAGACTGCCGCACTACCGAGTTATGCGACGCTGGCGTAGGCTTAATTTCTTTCTTTTTCTTTATAAACATGACGGCGGGAATAGAATTAAAAAATAATAAAAAAATAAAGAAGCCGCTTATCGCTTTTTCCGTTTCATGCCTGCTTCGGGCATGGGCATTTCGCAATGGCCACAGCCGGACTTCAGCATCTTCAGCACGCCGCTCACGATGAGCAACACGGCAACCCAAGAAACCCAGCCATCGACTCCTAGCCACTGAGGCCAGACAAAGGCGTTCAGCAGCAGCAGTGCGCCCCAGCACACTTTCATGGCGCCCCGGCACCGCCAGCACAGACCTCCTTTGCAGTTATGCATACTCTCACCTCTTTTTTTAACTCTAAGAGTGATAAAGGTGTTCTCCTATAAAAAGCTGACGCCAGTGTGAAAGGGCCCTCCGGCGTATAAACCACAATTCAACGCCACCGCCCGGATTTGAACCGGGACACCCTTTCGAGAACAAGCTTTCCAGGCTTGCGCAATACCAGGTTATGCGACGGTGGCGAGTATATATGAGCTAACGTTGCGCCCAAAGGACTCCGTCCTTTGAGAATGCGACGGTGGCGTCAGAGACTTGCTCCCTTTATTCTTTTTTAAAGATTTCGAGCATAATTCTCTCTTTTTTCCCGAGTACACACAAACGCTTAAAAACCCCCATGCTTTTTCTTTGCTTATGACACTTTTAACCAATATTACGATTACGCAATCCGTGGCGATTCTCTGTGACGGCAATAACATCGAACGGAGCATCCATGAGGCTTCCGGAAATTCAGCCACGATGGTCAATTTTGATACGCTGGTTCCCAAGCTGCTCAGCGGCCGGGGATTAAACCGCCTGATATATTTCCGCGAAGGCAAGAATATTTCTTCCAAGCTGGCAGAGCGCCTGTATGAGATGTATTATGGCTCCGTCGTGCCGTGCCATAAATCGGCTGATATTCCGCTTTCCATCAAAGCCACGCAGCTCGCTTCAAAAGTGGATACGATCATCATTATGTCCGGCGATTCGGACTATGTGGATTTAGTGCGGCATTTAAAGTCGGAAGGGGTGCGCGTGGAAATTGCGGCCATGAAGGAAACTACGGCGAAGATTCTCATTGATGAGGCAGATTTCTTCCATCCGATAATGAAAGAGGACTGGTTCTCGTACATGCCGCCGGCAGCTTCCCGGATACGGAGAGGCAGAAGGGAAGAAGAGCATCGGTGAAAGAAGTTCAGACTATGCTTTAAAGTGTGTTTAAACGTGCTGTGTTGCATAATTATTCTTTGATTATAATCACGTAAGCTCTTTTTCCAATGTATTTCTTTGGAGCATCTAATTTTCCAGAAGTTCCAAACTTGGTTACAACTTTCTCATACACCACTTCCACTTTTTCTTTCAGGATAAAATCCCCTTCTTTTAATTGAATGTGCCTCATACTTTTAAGATATATTTAGATATATTTAAATATTTGTATGCTTTAGCATACAAATCATGGTAAAAACAAAAAGATGGGGGGATACTTTTATCGACCGACGCAACTGGTGCGCGTACAACGAACAGCTCGTTAAGAGAGGGGAGTTCTTTATTGATCTCAACTTTGTTGAGCATTGGCAAACAGAACTTGCCACTATGAATTTGGGAAAGCGGGGAGCGCCCTATCTTTTCCCAAATTCACTCATCGAGCTACAAGCAGTGTGGCACGCAAAAAAAATTCCTTGCCGGATGATTGAGGGGATAACCAGAAAATTATCTGAACTTGGAAAAGTTCCAGAATACAATGATTACACAACGGCGAATCGTCGTATTAACCAGCTGGTATACCAGCTTGTTGTGCCCGCAGGCAATAATCTTACTTTGTTTAGCGACGGAACTGGCTTGCAGGTAGTAGAAAGCGGCGAATACCTCCGTGAGAAGTATGGCAAGAAAAATCGCCGCTGGGTACAAGTAATTATTCTAGGCGATCCTGAATCAAAAGAGCCGGTCAGTTTTGAAGTGAATTTGATTCAAAGTTCGGAGTTAGACTCGGCAAAGCGACAGCTTGCCGAGCTGAAGAATAGGCATATCGGCATTGATTATTTTGGTGGCGATGGCTCGTATGACGAGATTGCTCTCTGGAACTGCTTGGTCTATAACGGGATTGAACCCATTATAAAACCAGACAAAAATGCCATAGTTCCATCTGGAAGTAGAGAACGAGATAAGAATGTAAAAGAGCGAAATGATTTAGGGTATGATCTTTGGGCAAGGGAACATGGGTATGGACATCGCTGGACAGCAACGGAAGGGATTTTTAGCGCAGTGAAGCGCATATTTGGAGAGAAAATTCATGCTCGATCAGAGAAAGGCATGATTCAGGAAGCAAAAATGAAATTTTGGGCATATCAGAAGATGAAACGCTATGGACAGGCGTAGCAAAAGCTACGCCGGAATTATGCAACACAGCAGTTTAAACGTGATTATTTTTTCTGCGCACTTTTCCACATGAAGTCAAAGTAACTCTTGTAGGCTTTTGCTGCAGCAGCATTCTCAATAACAATCCCTTCTGGCTCATCCGTCCAGATAATGATGGCGATCTTATCACCATAGATGTTCGTGACTGCGGGGCTTTCCGCAACCGGCAAATAGCGATGTTCGCTGGTTATTGAGTCTTTTTCCTGGCGGCCTTGGCGGAGAATGAGGTGGGCTTTAGTATTGCTTTCCCTCTTTAGTCGTTCGAATTGCTGCGCAAATTCGGGCATTCTTTTGGAGAACTGCCCCTCGGAGCCAAATACATAATTATCTGCTCCGCTTCTGGCGATATCCAGAAAGATGGACTTGACCCCTTTATTGCCTTTAAACAGCCGCACCTGCCCCTCAATTTTCGCTATTTTATGGCGGGCATGCAGTTCCGGCAGTATTTCTTTCACCTCTTCTTCCTGCTCTTTCAGGTAATCCAGCAACCGCTTTGGTCCGGTAGCCTGGAACCATTTGACTTTTCCAATAAGCACGTAGCTCACTAAGCCTTTTTCCAGCAAGGACTTCAGCGAATTATAGCAGCTGCTTCTATCAATCTTGGCCAGCTTGGCAATTTTGCCTGCCTTGGTGGAGCCGTGATCATTCAAAGTCAGGTATACTTTAATCTCGTTGGGGCTGAAGCCGAGTTTTTCTAAGGTTTTTTGGATGTCGGCCATCACTCGCTGAAAGCGTGCTTTCTTTTTAAGGTTTTCTGTTGTTGTATATTATTCTACAACAATATTTCATATAACCTGCTTTTGATAATCCCCTCCCGGAGCATTAAACAATGAATCTAGGAACGAACGGGGCTACGATCACGGAAGAGAGCGTTGCTTCAGAATTCCTTTTTCGCGGGCTCAGTACAAAAGCACATGAAGATTACCTAACCACTGGAATGCTTCTGCCCTACGAAGGTTCTCTGAGCATCGGAAAAGCGGTCTGCTTCAGTAATCGTCTGGAAACGGCTCTGAGCTTTGCTGCCAGCGGAGTTCTTATCGTTACCATTAGACAACTCCTTGATCCAGAAAGAAAAGCCATAGACACGAGAGTGCCCGGCTATGATGAGCTTTTCTACCAGCGGCTAGAGCTTTCGAGGCATAATCCCTCCGACGGATATAGAGTGTGGGAAGAGATACAGAAATATGACACTATCCTTCGAGAGGCAGACGGAAGCATAACCTATGCTCGGAGGGAACCGGTAAGAAAGTCCGAAATTGTCACGGTCCTCCTAATAAAAAAGTTGTAGAATATTCTACAACACATATTGAAATACCAGAGCTCAGTTTTGGGTAGTAATGGACGAAAAAACAAAACAGCAACTCAGTGAACTCCACCACCGGCTTGTTCAGACGCATCTCAACTGGCCGGCAGGAAAAGCCGAGTGGATCGCGAAGAGGATGCTGCAACTCATCTGAACCATGAATCTCGACGAACACCTCGCTTGGATAATGCAGGCACATGCTCATTACGCCAAGAGGCCCGGAAAAGCTTTCCGGAAATGGAGAAAGAAAAATGGCTTTTAAAATTGGAAAAATTGGATACCCCTGCAAAGATGAGCCTCAGCTCTGTCTGTTTAATCAGGAAGGAGAAGATGTCATGTTTTACGGTGTGAGGTCTCTCTCTTCTAAAGATCAATGCAGGAAGATCTGGAAGAGTGGCAAGCTGCCAGAATTAGACTTAGAGTTCTATACAAAAAAAGGCTTTTCCAATATAGTGGTGTGGGGCTATGTTTGGCGCAGTGAAGGGATGTCTAGTAGTAGCTCGTCGAGCATCTTATCTCTGTACAGCTCAAAGTCGTATGAATTCTTAGAAATCGGGGCTCGCACTTTAGATGGGGAACTTGTACCGAGGGCAATTTTCCAGAGTTTTAACCAAGACGATAAACTACGTAAAGCCTACGAAGACGCGACTATAACATACCAGGAGCTCTGGGGACGACTGGAGAGATTTCAAGACCATTTTTGTGAGATCCATTGTTATGAGACTGCTGGTATACTGGACGAAAAAGCTTGGATAGAGAAATATTTGCATCCCCCCAGTTCACCATTGGAGCAAGGATTGTGTTCTAAGCTAGAGGATTGTGAACGCTTTGGCATGCTGGAGTACGATGCCGGCAAAGAAGTGCCTCCGTTGGAAGACGAGGAAGCCAATGAACGTTTCGGCATGCTAGAATATGACTGAAACACGTGCAGCTTTGCTGATGTAGAAATCCAAAATAAGTCAGCTATCATCCGTATCCATTTTTTTCTCGCAACTTTTAAATAAACTCCACCAAAAACCTGCTTTATGAAACACTGGTGGATCTCTCTCCTCGTCCTTCTAGCTCTTGGCGCTCTCTCTTTAGGAGTCTTTTCCCTCGCAGAAAACAGCGTTCCAGAACAAGCTTCGCCCAGCGACTGGCTGCGCGAAGACCAAATTCGAGTCTATTCCGACAAAGTCATCCTCGACGTCAGCAATGCAGCCTGGTTCCATTTCACGGACACCAATTCCATGGACCCTTTTCTTGACGAGAATAGCAACGCCATCGTTATCCAGCCATCGTCGCCAGACATTATTGCTGTCGGCGATGTTATCACCTACCGCTCCATCGTCGGCACGATCATCCACCGCGTCATTGAGAAAGGAGAAGATGCTGAAGGGCCATACTTTCTCGTCAAAGGAGATAATAATACCGTTCGCGATCCGATAAAAGTACGCTTTGAAGATATTGAAGGGGTAGTGGTCGCTGTCATTTATTAACCGGAAAAAGTCAGCAAAAATGAGCCGAAACAAAACATATGCTGCACTGCTCTCTGCCGGGTTAAGCACTCTCTTATCCTGTAGTGCCCCCCAGCGCCTCTATGAACAACTTCCCATTAAAGAGTATATTCTCTTTGCTGCTGAAAGGCAGGATTCCGGTGCTGTTGTCAATCGTGCCGGAGATATAGAATTGCTTCATGAGTACGAGCATCTGGAAGCAGCATTGGTTCGTGCTTCCTCCGAGCAGCTTGAGCGCCTGATGGTAGCAGGCGAAGTGGAATTTTATGCGCCACTTCACGTCATTGAGGAAGAAGAGCGCTCTTTTCCGGAATTTCAGAGCGTGCAGATGAATGATGATGAGGATCCGATTTCCGTGATGGCACCCGAATGGGCCTATCAGTCCATCCATGCGGAAATGCTGCAGGAATATGGGCTTCTCGGGCAAAGCTTTCGTATAGGGATTCTCGATAGCGGCATTGATCCGAACACTGCTTGTGCCCACCAGCAGCTGCGGAGATTTACCGATGTGGTGCATTATCAAACGGAGCCGTATGATGATTCATCTGAGGATTTTAGCCACGGGACTTTTGTTTCCGGTATCATTTGCCGGGTCCTTCCGGAAGCCGAGCTGTTTGTGTACAAAATCTACAATGCTGCAGAAGAGGCGCATCTGCTCCTAGACATTATGGAAGGGTTAGATGCGGTTCTTGCAGACAATATTGGTGTTATCAATCTGAGCTGGGGGCTGGGAGTGCCTGAAGACTTGGAAGGCATGGCGTGGGAGGATGGCAATAGGGTTCTGGAAGAAGCTTTAGAGCGCGTCGCGGCAGCCGGAACAATAATTGTTGCAGCCGCCGGCAATGGGAGCTATGAAGGTTCGCTGGATCCCCAACAGCTTCCCCAAGGTAGCCCCGCCGTTATCAGTGTGGGAGCCACCACGCAGTATGGAGAAGTTGCGCCATTTTCTGATCTGGATGCACATCTCTTTGCACCAGGGAAAGGGGTGTACTCTGATTACACGGCGGCAACTGCTGGCTACAACAATGGTACGTCGTTTAGCGCGCCATTCGTGACGGCAGCGGCTGCGGTTATCCAGCACGTGCGGGAAGGCAGTGGAGAGCAGCTCACTCGTGATACGGTTCTGGACATTTTACTTGCAGCTTCACGACCGGAAAGCAGCACCATTACTTTTTCTGATGGAGAAGAAAGAGCGTTTCCGTTTTTGCTGCTGGATTATGGGCGGATAGTTTTGCAATTGCCCGAGCTAGGCGAGAATAGAAATCAGCCGCTAAAAGTTGTTATCCAAGAGGGTAGTGCGCATATTTGACTGATTGGTTGTTGCTTTTTATGCCAGAATGAGTTCGATGTAGCAGTCATTTCCACACACTGCCTTGCGCTTTAGTAGGGCACAGCTTATTCCCTTCCCGTGCCACGTCCACCAAAGAGTTTTACCGGTATCAGAGAGAATTTGTGAGAGAAAAGTTTTGAAAAGCGAGAAATTTCTTAGGAGACGCTTCCATTTAGCGTTCCAATAGCCATTTCCAGGTCGGGATAATGCGGACATTCTCCCAGGAGTCTTCCTGGTTTAAAGTTAAGATGACGCCTTGGGGCACTTTTAGTTTTTTCATAGCGTCTGTCAATCCCCCCATCTCTCGCTCTTTGTTTTCTTCATTAAGTTGGGCGCACACTTGGATCACTGCAGTAACTTTACCATTTTCTCTAATCACAAAATCACATTCTCTCTCTTCTCTGTAATAATAAATATCTTGATATTTTCTGCGCAAGTGCAGGAAGACAATATTCTCCAAAATACGTCCTCGGTCTGCAGAAAAAGAAGCAGAGTTAGCTCTGGCAAACCCCACATCAATGCTGTACGCTTTTTTCGGGCTTACTAGCTGTTTTCCCAAAGAGTAATCAAACCGAGGAATGGTGAATATCAGGTAACTATCTTCCAAATAAGATATGTAGGAAATAATGGTGTTGACAGAACCAACTTGGCAATAGGCAGCCAATTTGTTATATGAAAATTCTTTCCCTATATTTGTCAGTAGGTAGATCACCAATTCTTTAATTGTTTTTGCTTCTTTAAGGCCGTGTCGGATGATAATATCTCTGGCAATACTATCATTAAGCAGTTCTTGGAGCATCGTTATTTCATGATGCTGGAGGTACTCGGGGAATCCTCCATTCTTGATGTATTTTTCAAAACTCTTTAGCGAAGGTTTTGCAGAAGCTAGTTTTAACATTTCCGCATAAGAAAAAGGAAATAGCTCATAGGTTAAATGCCTTCCCGTCAGCTTGGTTCCTAATTCTCTGCTCAGCAGAGAGGCATTCGAGCCGGTAATGATACACTTTTTCTTCTGATCTAATAATTTTCTCACGAATAATTCCCATCCGGCAACCGTTTGAATTTCGTCGAAAAAATAATGTTCATTTTTCCCAAACTCTTCCCGAAAGATTTCCTCTAGTCTTTCAAAGTCCGCTAACTCAAAATTGAAGATTCGCGGATCGTCCAAATTAAGATAATAATGACCACTTATTTTGCTCATAAGCTGCTGCAATAGCGTGCTCTTGCCGCAGCGCCTGATGCCGGAAATAATGATAGCATGGGGCACTTTCACTTTGATCCCTGAAAGCAATTCTCTCAGGATTCCCCGGTTTCGGGCGGCTAATTCTGCTTTTTGTGCTCTAACCACGGCTCTAAGCGTTTCTTTGAGGATCATGCCCTGCAGCAGGTCACTCGCATTTATAAATGTTTTCATTGTAAATGAACACTATTGTGCATCAGCAATGAAAACTTATGGGGGAGGGAACAGATGATGAAAATGGCCATGGAACGCATGTGGTTTCTATTGTTGCTGGCACTGGTGCTGCGTCTGGTGGCGTCAATAAGGGAGTAGCGCCAAAAGCGTCGTTGCTGGATGTGAAAGTGCTGGACAAGACCGGATCCGGAAAGTTAAGCGATGCGATCGCCGGCATCGAATGGGCAGTATTAAACAATGCCGAGATCATTTCCCTGAGTTTGGGAGCTCTCCTCCCGTGCAATGGGTTGGATACGACTTCTTTGGCTGCCGACATCGCTGTAAAACGAGGTAAGCACGTGGTCGTCGCTGCAGGAAATTTAGGGCCGCTGCCCGGAACGATTACCAGCCCCGGCTGTGCGCGGGAGGTTATTACCGTCGGTGCGGTGGACCGGCTGGATGCAGTAGCGCTCTTCAGCTCGCGGGGGCCGACACTTGACGGAAGGGCGAAGCCGGATATCGTTGCGCCCGGCGTTTTGATTCTTGCAGCTCAAGCGGGTGGGAGTTATGTGCCGATGAGCGGCACGTCCATGGCAGTGCCCCATGTTTCTGGTGTGGTTGCGTTATTGCTCAGCCAAAAGCCGGGATTATCGCCGGAACAGGTCAAAGACGTATTGATGACGACGGCGTTGGATCTCGATGAGGATAAGAATACGCAGGGCACAGGCCGGGTGCAGGCGTACGAGGCGTTCATAAAAGCGACGGGCCTGCAGCCGCAAGAGCCGCCGGCAGAAGAGGCTCCTCCGGAAGAAGAGAAAGAAGAAGCAGAACGAAAAAGCAAAGAGAGCGGGCACATCGATGCCGTGAAATCCGTGCGGGAGAAAGAGCAGCAGGGAAAAGAGTATTATGTCGTTGAAGGGACAAAAGAGGGAAACAACAAAATCATTCGCGTGTGGGTCGATCAGGAAACAGGCGAGATTGAACGCGTAGAAGAAATGGGGGTTCTCTATTGGGTGTGGATCTCTCTGCAGGAGTTTTGGGAGTGGGTGAGAACCATGCTATCTTCTTTGTTTAGCGGATAGGAAAGTATAAATAGATTCCTGCAGTTCTATCTCTCGAGAAAAAGAGGCGAAAGTGCGGGCATGAAAAATCTCGAAATCGTCAAAATCCTGAACAATATCGCCGACATTCTGGAAATTCAGGGCGTGGAGTTTAAGCCGAATGCCTATCGCAGGGCAGCCCGTTCTATCGAAGGATTGGCTGAAGATATTGCCGAAGTAGCAGAGCGGGGCGAACTCCAAAATATCCCCGGCGTGGGTGAGAGCATTGCCGAGAAGATTGATGAGTATATCAAAACGGGCAGGCTGCGGTACTATGAGCAGCTGAAAAAGCAGATGAAAATAGATGTGGAAGCGCTGAACAACATTCCGACGCTGGGGCCGAAAAAGATCAAGCTGCTGTACGAGAAATTACGCATCAGGAATGTGCAGGATCTGAAGAAAGCTTTGGCTGCCAAAGAGCTGCAGAAGCTGCCCGGCTTTGGAGAAGAAACGGTCAAGAATCTGCAGAAAGGCATCGAGCTGCTAGAAAAGCGGCCGCTGCACTTCCTGTATGCGCAGGCGTTGCCCATGGCTTTGGACATTGCGAAAAAGCTCCGCCAGTCAAGGGCCGTCGAGAAAGTAGAAGTAGCCGGCTCTTTCCGCCGCGGAAAGGAAACGGTGGGCGATCTTGATTTTCTCGCCATTTCCAAAAAGCCGGAAGAAGTCATGCAGCGCTTTACGACGCTACCGGATATTGACACGGTGCTCGCGAAAGGCACGACGAGAGGATCAGTTCGCTTCAAAAGCGGCCTGCAGGCGGACCTGCGCGTGCTCAAAGAAAAAGAATTCGGCTCGGCTCTGTTATACTTTACCGGCAGCAAGGATCATAACATCGAGTTGCGCAAGCTGGCTCTGAGCAAGCAGTGGACGCTCAGCGAGTATGGCTTGTTTACGCTGAACGAGAAGAAGTGGCTGGCGGGGGGAACTGAAGAAGAGCTCTACAAAAAGCTTGGGCTTTCTTTTATCGAGCCCGAGCTGCGCGAAAATACCGGAGAGATTGCTGCTGCGCAACGGAAAGCTTTACCCAAGCTGATAACGGCAAAAGATGTACAGGGCATGTTCCACAACCACACCACGTGGAGCGATGGCAATGCTAGTATCCTCGAGATGGCCAAGAAAGCTGAAGAATTGAAATTCCGTTTCATTTCTTTCAATGACCACTACGGGCATATCGGCATCACCAATCCGCTGAATGAGCGGCGCCTTTCTACGTATGTGAAAGCCATCGAACAGGCGCAGAAAAAGACGAACGTCCGGCTTTTCTCCGGGGTAGAGATCGATATCCAGAAAGATGGCTCTCTTCCTCTCTCGAAGAAAAAGCTGCAGGAGCTGGATGTGGTCATTGCTTCGGTGCATATCTCGACGAAAATGCCCGAGAAAGAGATGACGCAGCGGGTTATTTCGGCGCTTGAAAATTATCCTGTGAATATTCTCGGGCATCCAACGGATCGTTTGCTGCAGCAGCGGGAGCCTTTGGCGCTGAACCTGGAAAAAGTATTTTCGGCAGCAAAACGGAGAAATACTTTCTTAGAAGTGAATGGCTCTCCGGGCCGCATGGATCTGCCGGGCGAGCAGGTAAAAGCAGCGTTGCAGGCCGGCTGTAAAGTGGCTTTAAGCTTGGATGCGCATGACCCCGGCCATCTCGGCTACGGCCAGTTTGCGCTGCAGATGGCCAGGAGGGGGTGGGCAGAGAAAAAGGATGTGCTGAACTGCTGGACGATGCCGAAGATGGAGAAAGCGCTGCGGAAATGAAATTATCGATTATAATCGTTGATTATTTGCAAAATTGCCGGTTATAATCTGGCGTTTTTTCGCAGACCGGAGGGCCCCTTGCGCACCAAAAAATAGATCGTACCAAAAAAACCGCGTCTTTTGGTTCGCGGTGAGGCGCTTTTCCGCACTTTGTTGACTCTCGCTGCTTCTCATATCGAAGCAATTCTTTTATAAACAGCCCCCCCAGTAAATACCCAAAATCAATGGCCACCCTCACCATAAAAGGACATGAATTCAATGCAATAGTAGCACGGGACTCGTATGACCGGCGAGCTTTGCTGTACAAGAACAGTATTATCGCTATGCTGAGTAAAATCGGCATTGTCCGGGATGACGTCATCATCGATCTTGAACCAGCGATAAAACGTGCTCCGGCATTTGCCACCTGGTACGGTGATGGCTATCGCATGTATTATAGTTATAAGTCTGCTGCCCGATATGTTGATAACTTATATGTGGTCTACAAAGTCATAGAGCTGGAAGTAGTTGACCTGCTTGCCGGGAAAAAGACCTTTGAAGAATTTCTCTTAGAATTTGCTGAAAAGAATGATGTGGAGCAGATGCGCAAAGAAGCGCGGGAGATACTAGGTGTCGAGCCAGAGGTTCTGGATATGAATGAGATCGACAAGAAGTATAAAGAATTGGCCAAGAAGTATCATCCGGACATGCCGGGTGGGGACACTGAAATGTTCAAGAAAATCAATAATGCGCATAAGATATTAAAGAGGGAATTGCGGTAATTTTACTCAAAGCTCTTCTTATATAGTAAGCCATTTCTTCTCCCCAGTAAATCACTCCCTCTACCAGGACTTCCTTCTTTCGGATCCCCTCTTTTTTTACAGGCTTTCGGCGTACTCTTGGGCACAGAGCTTGGAGCAGAAGACGTGCTTTTCCCCTTCGATATCTTTAATCACTTTGCTTTCGTCTTCCACGGCGCTGCCGCATTCCTCGCATTCTGTATGGCGTTCGTCTTCAGCATACCCTTTCATAAAAGCATCTTCTGGGCCCTCGTCGTCAAGCAGCTCGTCATGGCTTTTTTCGTCAAAGACAAAGTTGTCCATAAAACAAGAAGGTTTTTTTTCGCTCTTTTAAAGATTTTGGTGGTGTTTTAGATATAGTCGTTCTGTGATGATGCCTTCAGCGCCGTCAGTGGCGGTGCGACGGAAAAAATCTCAGCTTCGCTTCGATTTTTCCCTATTCGCCATCCCGTGGGGGGCCCGCCTCGCCACACGCCATGACGGCGCAGAGGCGTGCAGCTAAAATATTTATCAATTCTTTAGAAACCTCCATCTACTCTTTCCTATTATACGCCTCTTTCAACAGCCGTTTAATCTTATTAATGGAGCGTTCCCAGGAAAAGCCATATGCAACGGTTTTGCGGGCGTTTCGGCCCAGCTTTTGGCGCAGCTCCGAGTCTTTGCGCTGCTTTTCTATTTTCATGGCCAGCATGCCCGCACTATTCCGCGGGAAGAACGTGCCGTTATGGTCTTTCACGATATAGCTTTTGATGAAGCCTACTTTGGTAGCGATAACCGGCAAGCCCGTGGCCATGGCTTCCAGCGTCGCGAGAGATGTTGTTTCTGTCAAGCTGGGCATCACAAAGAGATCCATGGCTTTGAGGTATTTCTGCACGTCAGGAACGAAGCCGGTGATGGTGCAATTTGGAATCTCCCGAAACGGCTGCACTTGGTCCTCCGGCCCATCGCCCACAAGCAGCAGGTGCACATCTTCCTGTTGTTTCAGCTTTTTGAACGCTTTAAGCAGCACTTCTGCATTTTTTTCTTTGGAAATCCGGCCGACGTAGCCGATGACGAACTTATCAGAAGCGATGCCTACGTTCTGCTTGCTGAGCCGCTTGTCGGCAGGCGGTGAAAAGCGGGCAATATCCACCCCTAACCGGGCTACAATGATCCGGGT
>DATDWF010000084.1:0-12292 GCA_035289745.1 Candidatus Nanoarchaeia archaeon | reverse complement strand
CGCCCCACAATGAAGTGGCTGCAGCCGAAATTCTTGCGGCACAAAGCGGTAAAGAGTGCTTCCCGCGGCCCGGCGTAGCGGGAGTACGTCGCAAACGTGCCCAGCAGCACTTTGTTCTTCGGATACACGTGCCGAGTCATGTGTTCGTAAGACTGAATAATAAATTTTGCCCGGAAGTCCCCAGCTTTTTTCTTGCCGACAACCGGATGGACAAACAAGCCATCACACAACTCCTGTTCCAAGGCTTTCAGCTGGATAAATTCATGGCTACGATGGATCACGTTGCGCGTATGGAAGCCTACTACTTTTTCCCAGCCCCGATCTTCAAAGAGCCCTCTCGTCTGTCGAGGTGTCAGCTCATATTCTTTATGCTCTCTTGACTTTCGTCGTAGCAGCGTGATTCTCCCCCCCAAAAAGCAGGGGGAATAGGAGAGAACTCTTTTCACTCCGGGATGTTCCTGATCAAGGGTTCCGTACATTTTTTGTGCCATTTCCGGGAGGTTAACCGCATATTTTTGTTCGACATGCAGAAGAGCCAAGACGGTGCCAATTTCATCAGTGAGCGCTATCTCTTTGCCGCACTCCAGGTCTCGGGATTTCTCTTCAGAAACATCTAAAACTATCGGCAAAGGCCAAATGGTGCCGTCGGCTAAGCGCATGCGGTCTAAAACAGAGTGCAAATCGTTCTCTTTCATAAATCCGTCCAGGGGACTGAACGTCCCGATGGCCATTTGTTCGACATCCATGATGCGCTCCTCATCAAGCACGAGTTTTGGCAAAGCGTTGAGGACACTCGCCGATGACCACTCGTTTGGTTTAGCCAAGCCGTTCACCAGCTTCCCCCCATGGGGTAGGATCAGAGAAGAAGAAATGTTAAAGTCAAGAAGATAATTCCGGCTCTCTAGTTTTTGAACAAAAGAATCTTCCTCTTTTGCCCCCGGGCGCTTTTCTCCGTCGATAGCAAGCTGGGCATGCCGGATTAATTTGTTTAGCATTGTAATGCATTCTAGGGGATATTTCCCAATGGCCGTTTCAGCAGATAGCGTCAGGCCTTGAGCGCCATCGGCAATGGTAGCAATCACATCATGGACCTCTGCTCGGGTTGGCTTTCTGTGTTCCACCATGGTCTCTAAGAGATTCGTAGCCACAAAAACGTCCACTCCCTGCTTCTTCGCCCGGCTGAGGATTATCTTTTGCGTGAAAGGAATTTTTTCGACCGGGATTTCTTTGCTTAAGTCCCCCCGATCAATGAGCAGAAAATCAGACTTTTTGATAATGTCGTCAAGGTTTTCTAAAGCATCGGTACATTCTATCTTAGAGATTATCTTCATGGTGTTTTGCGTTGCCCGGCGGACTTCTTCGACGGCTTTGCCAGAACGCATGAATGAGGCAGCGATATAGCCCACTCCCTCTTCCAACCCGATGGCGATGGACTGGAAATCTTTCTCGGAAAGCGTCGGCAGAACGAGCTTCTTCTGGGAAACTGGATCAATAACCACAGCTTTGTTTTTTCCGAGTATCCCCCCCGTGACCACGCGGGCGGTAATATATCCTTTTTGGAGGGTTGAAACAGCAGCTACTTGGAGAGTTACCGTGTCAAAATCGATGGAGAGCAGGTCTCCCACTTCCAACTGCGGGATGATCCCCAGAGGTTTCAGATTGATGTTCTCTTTATCGCCGATAATTTCCGCCGTATGGATTCTTATCTCGTCGTTTTCCTCGACAGCCAGGTAAAGTGTCTCCAGATTCCCTGTCCTCACTTGCGAGCCTTCCGTATCAATGATGAAAGGAATCCCCACTTTCTGAGCAATAGCCAGGCAGCGCTTTAAATCGGCAAGGGTAGAATGCGACATATTCACCCGCACAAAGTCGACCCCTTTGTCTTTTATTTTGCGGAGATGTTCTTCAGTCCAGGTTGCCGGTCCAATGGTGACGATGACTTTCGTTTTTTGCTTCATGCTGCTCTGTTCTTATTTATCTTCTTGTTTCCTTTTTTTATCGTTTCATCATATCAGCCAAAAATCCAAACAATACTGTCTGTAAGCCGAATACTAAGAGGATCATCATCAAAAATAATAACCCCAAGTGCCCTTTAATTCCCGAAGTGAAATGGAGATAGACAAAATAAAAGCCAATACTTATCCCCACCGATAGCCCGAAAACGCCAATTCTTCCAAAAAATGCTAACGGCTCGTAATCCCGATAAATCCGAAAGATATTAATCCAGGCTCGCATGGCATATTGAAACGGATTCTTGAATAATCGGCTTTCCCGTGTTTTTCTGCTTCGTATGGGGATTTCGGCAATGTGGAACCCCTGCTTCGCTGCTTTAATAATTTGTTCTTGCGTGTACGTAAAAGTATTAATAAAAGTTATTTCTCTGGCTACTTCAGCAGTAAAAGCCCGAAAACCGGTGGTCGTATCTGTCAGTCTTACTTTTGTCAAGGAGCTTAAGATGCGAGAAAAAGCCCAGTTTCCCCCTTGTTTGAGAAAAGGCAGGGGCGCTCCTCGTATTTGAAATCTGCTGCCGAGCACTACATCGTATCCTTCCTGAATTTTTTTAATGAGCTCCGGGATGTGCTGGGGGGGATATTGCCCGTCCGCATCTGTGTGAACAATAATATCCGCTTTGCGCTTCAGGCATTCCTGTATCTCCCTCTTGAACGTTTCTGCCAAGCCTTGGTGCTTTTTTGAAACGACGACTGTACCATGCCTCTTTGCAACTTCTGCCGTCCTATCTCGAGAGCCGTCATCAACAACCAGAATTTCGTAATGATGGCTGGTTTGCTCCATGACTTTTTTTATCTCTTCGAGCACCCCAGGGAGAGTTCTTTCTTCGTTATAGGCGGGAATTGTTATCAGCACTTTCATACTATTCACCATTCTATGACCTTTTTCTCTCTCGCTGAACGAAGGACCGCATGGGCTATTTTCAGGGCGTTTAAGCCGGCAGTTCCATCTATTGGTGGGGGGAGATTCTGGTCGAGGGAGGATAAAAAAGCTTCGATCTCTAGCTGCAATGGCTCTTTTTTTGGTATAATGATCTTCTTCATGTCCCCTTCCGTAACGCTTTCCCAATTATCGGCAGAGAAGCTTTTATTCTCATAGAAATACAATTCTTGATCTAAATAGTTGACGAGAAACATGCCTTTCTTCCCAAAAATTTTCAGCTGTCTGGTCTTGGTGGGCGAGAGATAATTCACATTCAAGATGACTAAAGCTCCGTTTTGGTAGCGCAGCAAGGCTGTGACTGAATCTTCATGATGGGGATGCAGCTTTTGCTGAGTTTCTGCATAGATTCGTGAAGGAAAGTCCCCTAAAAGGTGGCTAACGATGTCTAGATCATGGACGGATAAGTCGATAATAACACCCACATCAGTAATCCGCGAAGGAAAAGGCCCGATCCGTTGGATATCGACGTGGTAAATCTCTCCCAGCTCCCCTTTCTGCAAGCGCTTTTTTAGTTCGAGAATAGCAGGATTAAACCGCTCAATATGCCCGACCATTAATGTGACGTTATTTTTAGCTGCCAGTTCAATGAGCTCCTGGGCCTCTTGTTCCGTAGCCGCAATCGGTTTTTCCAGAAGCACATGTTTTCCTCTTTGGAGCACGGCGCCTGCGACTTCGCGATGTAAGCTCGTAGGAACAGCGACGGACACGGCATCAAGGTCCTCTTTCTCGAGTAATTCTTGGTAATCTTGATATGCTTTGGTATTGTATTGCTTAGCAATTTTCTGTGCCTGTTTTTCCTGAGCATCAGCTACAGCTACTAGCTGTACCCCTTCATTGTCGAAGTAGACCCGTGCATGATGTTGTCCAATAGAGCCCACTCCGATAACCGCTACTTTAGTCATTTTAGTCGCCTCCTACCAGCGCTTTGTGGAGATGGGCAGCAATGTATGCCAAGTCTTCTGGTTCTAACCCCGGGTGAATGGGGAGGGAAAGAACTTCTTTTGCTATACATTCCGCAACCGGAAGGGAGCCGGTCTCATATCCGCTGTACGCTTTCTGTTTATGGATGGGCACGGGATAAAAGACCGCCGCTTGGATTCCGTGATCGGCAAGAAAATGAACAACGTCATCCCTTTTCTTTGCACTTTTTTCTGTGACACGCAGAGTATACTGGTGGAAGACGCGCCCTTCCTGTGAAAAAGGAAAAATAAGCCCGGGTATTCCTCTTAGAAGAGCCGTTAATTGTGCAGCGTTCTGCTTTCTGGCTTCGTTATATCCGGGCAATTTTTTTAACTGAACCAGCCCGAGCGCTGCCGCTATCTCCGTCAGGCGATAATTATACCCCAGTGCGTCATGATAATATCTTTGCACCGAGCCATGGTTAATAATAGTGCGAACTCTTTCCGCAATCTTTCGGTCATCGGTGGTGATCATGCCCCCTTCTCCCGTCGTCATGTTTTTGGTCGCATAGAACGAAAAGCAGCCGGTGCCAAAAGAGCCTACTTTCTTTCCGAGAACTTCTGCACCATGCGCCTGGCAGGCATCCTCAATGACTGCTAACTGGTATCTTTCAGCGATAGCTGTTATTTGTTCCATGTCTGCTGGTAAGCCAAAAAGGTGCACGGGGAGAATGGCTTTGGTTTTTTCCGTAATATTTTTTTCAATGAGCTCGGGATTTATATTAAACGTTTTTTCATCGATATCCACAAAAACCGGAGTTGCTCCGCACATGCGGATGGCATTTGCCGTTGCAATAAAAGAGAAAGGTGAGGTGATAATTTCGTCGCCTTCCTGGATATCATGGGCCAGCAACGCCGCATGGAGTGCCGTTGTTCCGTTAGAAGTCGCGATGGCATGTGTAACGCCGACAAATGCTGCAAATTCTTCTTCAAATTCTTTTACTTTTTTGCCTTGGGCCAGGATTCCGGAATCCAATACTTCTAAAACAGCTCTTTTTTCTTCTTCCCCGAGAAGGGGTTTGGCGATGGTGATCATCGTTTTACCTCGCGTTTCAGCACCGTGTGCGGGGGCAGATCGTAAATGACCGTTGAACCGCTGGCAACAGCTACATTATTCCCGATGGTCACATGGGGCTCAATGTTCACACCAGCCCCCAGCGAGCATTCATCATGGATGGTGACGTTGCCGCTGGTCATCACTCCCGGCCCAAATAGAATATGGCTCCCCAGGGTGTTGTGGTGCTCAATATTACAATGGGCAGTTATGAGATTATTGTTTCCGACCTTTGTGCCATAGCCGATATACGCAAATGCCCCGATAATGTTTCCTTTCCCCAGCTCTACGGAGGAGTTAACGTCTGCTTTGGGGTGAATAGCATTCACAAAGGGTATGCTCTTCAGAGCCATTCTCTCATAGATTTTTTTTCTTAGCTTCATATTGCTCGTGATAGAAATAATCGTGCTATCAAACATCTTTTCAGAGAGCAACTGATCGACAAGCCCAAGGCCCCCATATATTTTTTTACCCAAAAGTTCCTTCCCCCAGAGTGTTTCATTGTCATCTAAAAAGCCAACAACGACCAAACCGTTCTGGAGGAGAATATCGACAACAACTTCTCCCCCCCTTCCTGCACCAATGATGAGAACACGGCCCTTTTGGTTATTTTTTCCTGTTTCTTCGCTTGCTTTTAGGTAATCCCACACATCACTTTCGACTATCCTCCCTTCTGGGCCAGTGGCCGGTATCTGGTGGAGTTCAACCCCTTGCTCTCGAGCCACCCTCTTAGCAGCGGGGGAAGCTTTCAGAGAAGGCGCCGGCCCTTGGCTTTCCATTTTTTTTTGTGCTTGTTCCGCAAGCTCCAGTTTATTTCCCATCGGCGGAGCAGAAAAAGAAGAAAGATCGGGCAGCGGCTCTTGTTCGCTTCCGATGACGCCGAGGACGCTCAACACCGCAACTGTTTTTCCTTCGGGCACAAGGATTTTTCGGAGCGTGCCCGTTTCTTCTGCCTCTACTTCAATGGCCGCCTTTGAAGTTTCAATGACATAGAGGGGTTCCCCTTTTTTAACAAAATCTCCCTCTTTCTTCAGCCATTCGACAATAGTTGCTTCCTCAGTATTCGGCTCTATTTTTGGGAGGATTATGGTGTACATATCAGAGCAGCTCTCGAATCGCTTTCATTATTTTTGATTTGTTAGGGAGAACTTCCTGTTCAAGGATTGGTGTACAAGGGATGGGGATGTCTTCCGACGCCAGGCGTTTTATGGGCGCATCAAGATAATCAAAACACCGTTCTACAATCTGTGCCACAATCTCGGCAGCCAGGCCTCCCGTTTTAAATCCCTCCTCTACGATGAGCACTTTTCCCGTCTTTTTAACGGACGCCGTTATCAATGCTATGTCAATCGGGCGCAGTGTTCTTAGGTCGATAATCTCTACCGCTGCCCCAAGCTGCGTGACCACCTCCACGCTCTCTTGAAGCATCCTTCCGTAAGAGACGAGTGTGAGAGCCGAACCTTCGCGCACTATGGTAGCTTGTCCCAAATGGATGGTATACTCCTCTTCGGGAACTTCGCTAACTTTTGAGTAAAGAAGTTTGTTTTCAATAAAAATAATGGGGTTGTCATCCCGGATTGCAGCTTTGAGAAGCCCTTTGGCATCGTATGCTGTAGAAGGAGCAACTATTTTCAGGCCAGGTATTCCTTGCAGCAAAGGCTCCAGGGATTTGGAATGCGTCGAACCATATCCCCTCCCCCCACCCGAAGGCGTCCTCAGAACGAAAGGAACTTTTATTTGCCCATTTGAAGTATAGCGATATTGTGTGGCATGGTTCAGGAGCTGGTCCATGGCTAGTGTTATAAAATCCATAAACATGATCTCAACGATGGGCCGCATGCCGGCAATGGCAGCTCCGGCAGCCACACCCGTTATTGCTGCTTCTGACATCGGCGTGTTCCTTACTCTTTCCGGTCCAAAGAGTTGGAGCAGGCCTTTAGAAACACCAAAAGCTCCCCCATACGCGGCGATATCTTCTCCCATAAAAAATACCGCAGGGTCTCTTTTCATTTCCTCAATGATCGCTTCTCGAATCGCTTCCAGGTAGCTGATGGTTCTCATTTTTCTAGTTTTATTCTCCTATGCGAAAACGTGATCGTGAACAGTTTCTTTCATCGGGAAAAGGCTGCTTTCTGCAAATTGCACCGCTTCTTCTATTTGACCGGAAATTTCTGCTTGCACTTTATGTAATTCGCTTTCATCATAGTGAAAGGTTTGCTGGAGTATGTGCGCGAGCCGGAGAATAGGGTCTTTCTGTTTCCATTCTTCTTCTTCCTCGCGTGTTCGGTAGACTCGTTGGTCATTTTTAGAGTGGCCACTCTGGCGATAGGTTTTACACTCCAGGAATACGGGACCGTTCCCCCCCCTCACCCCGCCAATAATGGTTTTTATTTGCTGTTGTATGGCGAGAACGTCATTGCCGTCGACGCCGAATGTTTCTAAGCCGTAGGATGCTGCTCTTTGATACAGCTCCTGAACTATCATGGTTTCTTTGGTGTGAGTCGACATGGCATAGAGATTATTTTCACAGACGTAGATGATGGGCAATTTCCAAATGGCTGCCAGGTTAAGCGCTTCGTGGAAGTGCCCTTCATTCATGGCTCCATCACCAATAAAAGAGACCACCACCTGCTCTTTTTTTTGCATTTTGAAAGCCAAAGCGATTCCCGTGCCCGTAACTGCTGCACCACCCGTTACCCCGTTTGCCAGAAAATGATCTGCAAAAGAGATAGTATGTTGCGTGCCGGCCCTTCCGCTACAAAAGCCGTCTTTTTTCCCCTGCAGTTCGGCAAGGAACCGACCCGGATGAAGGCCTTTCGCAAGGGCGTGGCCATGCCCTCGGTGCGTGCTGGTAACAAAATCATCTTTCTGCAGAGCTGAACAGACGCCCACAGCCACCGCTTCCTGCCCGACGTAAAAATGGGCAGTTCCATGAATTAGCCCGCGGGTAAAGAGAAAAGCAACTCTTTCTTCGAACATTCTTATATAAAGCATCTTCTGGTAGAGGGCGAGGGCCTCCTGCGGGAGATTAACCATTGGAAAAAGCCTTTTTATCCAGTTATTTAAAAATTATGTAAGAGGGGTTCTTTCAGGTCGATTATTCTCAGAACTATCTACCGGAGCACACAACCCTCTTCGAAGCCTCTTCGTGAGGAATTGCTTCAGCTCTTGCATATCTATTTTTTTCTGCAGAAGAGACTCCATAGAGGCCATGACTTCATAGGTAAATCCGCAGGGATGGATGTAAGAGAAGTAATTCAAGTCCGTGGAAATATTTAATGCAAACCCATGCATAGTCACCAGCATGTTCTCTTCTCCCGCCACTTTCCTAGTCGCTATGCCTTGCGCTGCAATTTTTTTGTGCATCCCATCCGCCCACGCCCAAGCTCCCCTAATGTTTTTTCCATACGCATCTTTCTCGCTTTTTCGGGAATAGGCCGCAATTCCATACGTGCGCAAAAGGCTGATAGTAAGGTTCTCTAGAGCATCGACGAAATTGCCAATTTCCGGCAGGGCGATTTTCCATATAAAATAAGCAACTAACTGGCCAGGGCCATGGTAAGTTATTTTTCCGCCGCGGTCCACATATGCTAAAGGCGCAGGAAGCTGTTTTCTGATGAGAACCTGCTCTGGTGCCATGTCTTTTCCCAGGGTATAAACTGGTTCATGCTCCAGCAGGAGAACGGTGTCGGGAATCTCTTCTTTTTCTCGCTGTATCTGGAGGCGGTGTTGCAAAGCCAGGCTTTCGGCGTACGGGAGACGTTCGTATTCGAGAATCTGCACGCTTTTGTTTTCCATAATTCTTTTCTCCATAACTCTGTCCTCCAGCAGGGATCCTCTCTCTTTCTTTTCCAGCATTTTCAGAACCCCGGTGGCTGCGGAGAGTTGGCGGCTTGCCGTTCAGCATCGATCAGCGCTTCAGAGATCATTTCTGAAAGGGTGGGGTGCGCTATAATCTTTTGTTTGATATCCTCTACATCTCTTCCTAAAAATCCTGCAACAACCCCCAAGAGTTCCGAAGCTTGCCATCCCACTATTGCTGCTCCGACTAGTTTTTGCTGTTTTATGTACACTTTTATAAATCCTTCCATCCTCTGCATGGCCCGGGCTTTCCCGTTGGCTAAGAAAAAGCATCTTCCTATGGATCCTTCCCGTTGGCCGATGCTGGCTACTTCGGGAACGGTATACATGCAAGAGGGAATTGTTGCATATGAAATTGCTCTTCTTTTTCCCATGATGTTTTCAGCAGCTATTCTTCCCTCATGGATACCTACATGTGCTAACCGGGGTGTGGGGATGACATCTCCGATGGCATACACCCCGGGCACATTTGTTTCCAAGTAGGCATTCACGCTGATGCCTACCGGTGTGTAAGAGACACCCAAGCGATGCAGCTCTTCAACTGGCAGGTTCGGAACTCTTCCGACGGCGACGAGGAGCTTTTCAACCAGTATGGGTGGTAATTGGCAACTATCTTTGCTGATGATGGTGAGAGAGAGGGCTTCTTTGGTTTCTTGTACTGTTCCTATCGTGGCATTTGTGATGGCCTCTACTCCAGACTTTTTTAAAAAACGCTGAATAGCATCGGCGATTTCCGGTTCTTCCGTCGGTGCAATAGTGGGTAGGGCTTCAATAAGATACACTTTTGTTCCCAAAGCACTAAAGATGGAGGCAAATTCCAGCCCGATGTAACCACCACCAATGATGCCTAAAGTTTTCGGCAAAGCATCCAGGGAAAGAGCTTCATCGCTGGTTATAATCGAACGGCTGGCCGGAAGGTCTTCTAGCCGTTTGGGGGATGATCCGGTCGCCCAAACGATGTTTTTTGCAACAAAGCTTGTTTCGACTTTACCATCCCTGTTTAAAATGGTGATTTCATTTTTTCCGGTAACAACGGCAGTTCCCATAACGATAGGTATGCCCTGGCGTTTTATGGTACTTTGAACACCCGCAACTGATTCTGCGACAATCTGCCGTAGGTGTGCTTGCACTTTTTGAAAATGCCAAGAGCCACCCCCTTCCAGAATCCCTAAAGCTTTCATCCGTTGCGCTGTTTTTGAGAATTCTGCCAGATGGCTGAGTGCTTTTGTGGGTATGCAGCCCACCGTAGCACAAGCGCCCCCCACTTTATGTTTCTCAATGAGGCATGCTTTTCCCCCCAACTGTGCAATGCGAAGCGCCGCGCTATATCCTGCAGGGCCACCTCCGATGATGGCTGCATCATAGATGGGATGCTGTTGTTCAGGCAAATTTCTTCACCTCACACTGGTCTGTTCTGAGGGGTGGGGTAGCGTAGGCTATCAGCCTATCGGCGCGATAGGAGCTTCGCACCAAAGGGCCTGCTTCTACATGCAGAAAGCCTTTTTGCAAAGCGTTCTCTTTCCAAAATTGAAATTCTTCCGGCGAATAGTATCGAGAGAGGGGATAATGCTGGGGTGTGGGAGGGAGATATTGGCCGATGGTAACAAAATCACATCTTTGGTTCCGAAGATCAGCTAAAACCCGTTCTATTTGCTCTGCGGTCTCTCCCAGCCCCAGCATGAAGCCAGATTTGGTTTTCAGGAAGGGATTGCTTTGTTTCATTTTTTTTAATAGGGCTAGGGAAAGGAAATAGTTCCCCTGTGGCCGTATCCGAGGGAAAATTTCTTGAACCGTCTCAATATTGTGGCTCAGCACTTCAATAGGGAGTGTGGCAATATTCTCGAGCACTTTTTTGTTTCCTTTAAAATCAGGGATGAGGATCTCAATGTTACAGAAAGGCTGTATCCGCTTTATCTCTTGTATTGTCTGGATAAATTGTGAGGCTCCGCCATCCGGCAGGTCGTCGCGGTTTACTGAGGTAATGACAACGTAGGAAAGGCCCAGCCTTCGTACGGCTTCAGCAACACGAAGAGGCTCACTCCCATCAATGGGGCGTGGTTTTCCCGGAGAAACATTACAATATTTACAGTTTCTGGTGCAGGTTCTCCCCAGAAGCATGAAAGTGGCAACTCCGTGGCTGAAGCACTCTGCTTTGTTTGGGCAGGCGCCTTCTTCACAGATGGTGTTCAACTGGAGATCCGCGATCACGCCGACCGTTTTCTGAAACTGGGGGGCTGAACTGAACGGCACTCTTAACCAGGGAGGGAACTTTCTTTTTGTGTTTTCAAGCATTTTTTTTCCGAAAAAAAACTGTTTCATCAAAGAGGGTGATTTTAACTATTCCCGTTACGAACCGCGATGGATTTAATAAGCTGGATAATTTTCTGGCTTACTGCCGTTTCGTAATGGACAGTGATATGTTTTATCCGTTGCAGCTCTTCCTCATCCCCCAAGAGCCGCCGAACACTGGAGATGATTCTCTCTGGATTAGTGCCTATGAGAAAGTTCTTTCCTTTTTCTACTAATCTCATCCATTCAGTTTCTTCTCGCGGCATAAGGCAGGGAACATTAAACACTAAAGCTTCTTCTTGGATCCCACCACTGTCAGAGATACAGAATTTTGATGCTGAGAGGAGAGCAAGGAATGATAAGTAATCCTGAGGCTCAATAACTTTTATTTTCTTACTTATTCGAAGATTATTTTTAGCAATTATCTTTTTAGTTCTGGGGTGTATCGGGAACACTAAAGTAGTCTCTTTCGCAATTTCGTTAAGTGCGGAAATAATATCTCGTAAGCTTTCTATGTTATCTGTGTTTTCAGCACGGTGGAGGGTGACCAGAACAAATGCATCTTTTTCCAAACAAAATTTTTTGATCAAAGACGGATCAATTAATTCTTTATTCCTGGTGGCAGCATCGAAAGCAGTACTCCCCAGAAGCATTATTTTCTCTGCAGCGATACCCTCGTCTTTTAAATGGTTGGCGCACTTATTATCAGGGGCGATAAGATAGTCGGCAACATGATCAGCAATAATCCGATTTATCTCTTCTGGCATCTTACGATTAAATGACCTACATCCTGCTTCAACATGCATCACCGGGATATGTAATTTAACTGCAGCTAAGGCCCCGGCTAGGGTCGTATTTGTGTCTCCTTGCACAATCACAAGGTCTGGTTTCTCTGTTAAGATTACTTCTTCAAATCTTTCCAACATCAAAGCAGTTTGTTTTCCCTGTTGATGAGAGCCAACATTCAATGTATATTCTGGCCTTTTCAATTTAAGATGCTCAAAAAAAACTTCATCCATATTATAATCATAATGTTGCCCCGTGTGTACCAAAATATGTTCAAATTCCAGGTCTAATAGCGGTAGAAGAGCTGACAGCTTTATAATCTCCGGCCGGGTTCCGAGCACGGTAACAACTTTCATAGTTCTCTCTTGAACATTTTGTACAGGATAATCCT
>DATDWF010000083.1:0-2829 GCA_035289745.1 Candidatus Nanoarchaeia archaeon | reverse complement strand
CGACGAAACGACTACATACCGCGGCGCTAAAGAGATGCTAGCATCACCGAGAAAGCAAAAGAACGGCTGGGGGTTCTGCGAGTAGTCGCCAAACACCAGAATGCGGCCCTGGGCAATCTCCGGGTCGAAGAATTTCTTGTTAAACGGATGCGATAAAGAGACGTGCGCCTGTACGTATTGCCTGGCCACTTTTCTCAGGAAGATGTCTGCCAGCCGCTTACTGCCGCAGTACGTAATCAACTGCCCGTCATGATTCCCTTTTTTGACTATCTCCTCGGGATTGATCTGCTGAGAGCTTTTTCTTCCGTTCGTCGATTCCCGGGCCTGCGCCAGCGTCCGCACGATGCCGAACGGCCGGAATTCCTGCAGATGCTCCTGCTGCTCGTCAGCCAGCACCTGTTCCAATGAGAAAAGATCCATTCTCTTGCCATCAGGCAAGTTTCCCTGCAGCAGTTCGCGAAAGACGCCTTTTCCCAGTGTCCGTTCCAAATCGAGGGCATACGTGGACGTCAGGCCATTATTGTTGGTGTCATAAAGATGGTGTGCTTTTTCTACCGCTTGCGGCGTGAGCAGGAGATCGCCTTCTCGCAGGCCATGCAACGTGACGACATAATAATCTTTTTTTCCCTGAAATTCGCCGAAGCCAGAATGCTCTTCACTATGGGCAGTGTACGCTCCGGGAATATCCAACGGAGCGCTGAGCGCTATCAGGGGCAGCGGTGCGATGATGCCGCTTTTTCCAGAAAACTGGTATGCCTCCCGCAAGCCGTCCGCGAGATTTGCCGTCTGCAAGGATCGTGCCGGGATGCGCTGCTGTTGGCCGTTCTTTTCGACAACTGCATGGACAGCCTGAATTTCGAAGTAGTCGGTCATGATGCTTTGTCTTCTTATCCTTTTTCGAGTGTCCCCAGCAATAAAAGCCTTTCTCTCCCTCGGCTGTAATGGTTCACGTACTGGAAGAATTTCTGAATGCCTTTCTTTCGGACGATGATGGCGAGGGAATTGCCTTGTATCGCAAGGGGGTAGCCGTTTCCCTCGGCGTCCGTGTAGATAAGTTTTCCCCCAGCATTTTTTGGCCACTCTTCAGTACAATCGAGAATAAGGTCCGTTCCGGGTTTTTCGATACTTTTGTCGTGCAGCAGACAGTAATCTTTCCAGGAAAAGCGGTATGCCATCCAGTGCTGCGGCTTCTTTCCCAGCACCTGCTCCAGAAAAGCAAGAAGTCCTGAGGGCAGCAGGTGTTGTGGTACGGCAGCAGCACTATACGAAAAATACAGCAGCTTTTTTTCGTGCCGGAAGGGAAGGTGCTGCATGGCTTTCCGTAATCGCCAATATTCTTTTTCTTCAAAGAAATCAAAGAGCTGTATGCTGGGAACGGCACTTCTCTTTTGCAGCTCCGTTTTTATTTGCTTGACAGCGTTCACATACCGAGTGTTAACGCCCATGGTACCAGCCTCCGACTGCTAGGCGTTGCGCTTTGATCACTTCTTCAACGGCGTGCAGAGATTTTGCTGACACCTGAAAGATGACGAAGGTGTTCCAGCGCGGCGTTATTTTTTTGGCAAGCTTTTCCTGCGCATCATACAAGCAGAGCGCTCCGCCTTGCTGCTTTTTGAGCGTCGAGAAATAGAGGATGAACGCGAGAGCGCGATTTTCCAAACGATCGTCGTGGCAGAGCAGGAAATCGGTATCTTGATACAGTGATGCGGCAAGGTCGATAAGGCCGCTTTTCAGTTTTGTTCCGGTAATCTCTTCCAGAAAAGCCGTAAACTGCGGTGACCGCAGGGCATCACGGAATTCCCGAAGCGCTGGTTGCTTCACTCCCGAAAAATCTGCACTCTGCTTGAACTGGAACAAATCGGAACTCTTAGGAAAGAATGGCAGCTCTTGCACCGCTTGCAGAACGGGAAGCAGTTTTTCTTCGGCGAAGAAATTGGGGAGGACGAGATGGGGGAAAGGCGGGGCGTTTTGGAAGTGCTTTTTCAGCAAAAGCTTCTGTTTTTTCTGGAAGTACTGTTTTCGAATCCAAATATTCACTAGTTCTCTGTTGTTCATCATTCTGGCACTGTTTCCGGTTCCTCCGCACGTTCACACACTTTCTCCTCGGGCGCATAAAAAATCGGGCAGTAATCGCCGTCCAGGAAGCCCGGATAGATGCGACCCCCCCATTGCTGCTCCCGCAGGGCAAAAAGGGCCGTGCCATAAGAATGATACCTATCGTTTGACGGCAATTGCAGATCGTCTGCGAAAGGCCGGGGTTCAACTCCTACTGATGCACAAAGGTCATTATACGTGCGGATGAGCTCACCAAGCCGTAATTCTCCTGCCTCATAGATAAAATTCGTATTTCCCGTTGCTTCGTACAGCGTCTGCCGCACTTGCTGTTCAACGCCGCTGGCATGCCCTTCCAACAGATATGCCGACGGCACGACCACCTCGCGATGGTGATATTGCACGGCATGCGTCAGCTCATGGCCAAAAACGAGAGCCAGTGTTTCAGGCTCTTCAAAGTGGTAGGGGATATACGAGAGGTTCAGCGTATCGCTCTGCGGAGAAAAAGAGTTGGCGTTCGAGACGACGCGGTTATACACACTCATGCCAGCACCGTATCCCAGAAAAGCGCAACAGCCCGCCATGAGCAGGTATGTGGCCCAAGAGCTAGGCCCTTTTTCTTTTTCTTCGAGCAATCCCTGCAAGGCTTTTCGGCCAAAGCCGATGGACAGCATCGCGCCACTGATAGCAAACACTCCTCCTATCACTATTAAAAAAGCGCTCAGCGGTTGTTCCAGGGCTTTGAAAAACGCCGCTTCCATGCCGGTTTCAACACGA
>DATDWF010000082.1:0-5647 GCA_035289745.1 Candidatus Nanoarchaeia archaeon | reverse complement strand
GACATCGTCGAAACCCGCCCCGGCCGCACGCTCGAATCTGCCACTGACCCCACTGGCGTTTCCCAATCGGGGCAGATACACTACTGCACGCTGAGCGGGTGTTCCTAAAAATTATTGTTCGCAAATCATGAACAAAAAGGGTACAAGCCATGAACCTCGTCCTTTGAGGGAATGTTTATATACTTGAAGTAAATGATCATATACCTGTGGTAGCAATAACTAAAAACGAAGCTCGTGTGGTAAATTTTCTCTTGAGAAATTTCTCTAGAATCTATAATATTAACCAGATTGCCAGAGAAATGGCTTTAAGCCCAAGGGGGGCTTTTAAGATTCTTAAGAAATTAGAAAAGAGTAAGATCCTGCTTTCGCAAAAAATCGGCAATAATCTCATCTATAAGATTAACTTTGAGAATGATGTTTCTTTAGATGTCTGCCAATTTGTTCTCGCAGAGAAAGAGGCCACCCTTTATATTCAAACATGGATTAATGACTTTCAGTCGCTTAGAGAGCTCACGGAGATGGCCATTCTTTTTGGCTCAATTTTAACCAAAGAGAAACAAGCTCATGATGTGGATCTTTTAGTAGTTTTCCCAAAAGAAAATCTTCCTCAAGTGCAGGAACAAATTAAAAAAATTAATCAAATTAAATCTAAAAAGCTTCATGCCATTGTTCAGACCAGAGAGGACTTATTAAACAATATCCAGAAAAGAGATTCAGCTCTACTTGAGGAGATAAGAACTGGGTTGGTCTTGTGGGGCAGAAATATCTTAGTGGAGGCGATAAAACATGGCCAAGATTGAAAATGTATTTTACTGGTGCTTAAAGCAAGGAGAGAAAGGTGATAAGCATAAAGGATTAAGAAAGGTTATTCCTAATCTAAAAGAATCAAGAGCGCACATCAAGAAAGCAGAATCTAACTTAGGAACAATGCACTACCTGTATGATGGTGGAAAAACGGATTGGGTTGCTTCTGCTGCATTCTATGCCATGTATCATGCGCTTTTAGCACTCCTATATAGGGTTGGGTATGAATCCCGAAACCAAGAATGTACCATTACAGCAACAGAGCACTTTATGAAAGATGAGACTATCCAATTAGAACAAGAATATATTGACATGATTCGGCTGGCACAGGAGCAGGAGAATAAGCGTGATGTTAAAAATTTGAGGGAAGAATATCAATATGGAACAAAAACGGCAATGGAAGATAGCCTCTGCATTATCATAATGGAAAATGCTCGGCGGTTTGTCGACAGAATAAAAGAGGTTTTGGAAACTCTGCCATGACCTCTAAAAAAGACCAACCAGCCATCCTCCCAACGAGGGACGGGAACTATCACGCTCTCCCCCTAGAGAGCGTCCTGCAGCAGCTCCACTCCTCCAAAGATGGCCTGAGCCGCCATGAAGCAGAAGTGCGCCTGCATCGCTATGGCTTCAATGAGCTGAAAAAGGAAAAGCCCATCAGTGTGCTGAAAATATTTTTCAGCCAGTTCGCCAGCCCTTTAGTCTGGCTGCTGCTCGTGGCTTTAGGGGTCTCCGTCTTTCTCCAGGAAAATGCTGACGCTATCGTTATCGGCATCATCGTGGCTCTTAATGCACTTTTAGGATTCTTCCAGGAATTCCGGGCAGAGCGGGCCATCGAGGCCCTGCAAAAGCTGGCGTCGTTAAAAGCTACCGTCTTGCGGGACTTGCGGGAGCAGCAGATAGAAAGCAAGTATGTCGTTCCCGGTGATATAATTCTCCTTAAAGCAGGCGATAAGATTCCTGCGGACGCCCGCTTGCTGGAGTCGTTCAGCCTAGAAACGCAGGAAGCAGCGTTGACGGGTGAATCGCTGCCCATTCTGAAAGCCACGGAAGCGCTTGCGGAGAAAACGGTCTTAGCAGATAGGGCTAACATGGTGTATGCTGCGACGATCATCGCCAATGGGCGGGGAAAAGCCGTCGTTACCGGAACGGGCATGCAGACGGAAGTGGGAAAGATAGCTTTATTGATCCATGAAACCAAAGAAAAAATCATCCCGCTCCAGAAAAAGCTGCACGCCATGGGAAACAGCCTGACTCTAGCCGTCGTTCTCATTGCGGTAGTCATTTTCATAACGGGCCTGCTTACCGGCCAGGAGCTCTTTGAGATGTTCCTTATTGCCATCGCTTTAGCCGTTGCAGCGATTCCCGAAGGCCTGCCTGCCATCATCACCGTTTCTTTGTCCCTCGGCGTGAAGCGCATGATCCGCAGAAATGCCCTGATACGTCGCTTGCCGTCCGTGGAAACGCTGGGCAGCGTAACGGTTATTTGTTCTGATAAGACGGGAACGTTAACGCATAACGAGATGACCGTCAAAAAATTGTGGGCAAATAATCTGGTATACGATGTAACGGGCTCTGGCTACGAGCCAGAAGGCCAGTTCTCGTCGTCGGGAAAAGCTGCAGCGCTGGATTTCGTCTATCCGCTGCTGAAGATCGGCGCACTCTGTAATGATGCCGAATTGCAACCGGGAAAAAAGAAGCGGGAAGTTCTCGGCGATCCCACAGAAGCAGCGCTGCTCGTTAGTGCAGAAAAAGCCGGCCTGCAGAAAGCAGAGCTGGAAAAGACAACGCCGAGAATTGATGAGATTCCTTTTTCGTCAGAACGGAAAATGATGACGACGGTGCACCAGAAGACCGGAAGCAAAAAGAAAGAAGATCTGGTCTCATATACCAAAGGGGCGCCCGACGTGCTGCTGGAACGCTGTACGCGCCTCTTTCTTAACGGCAAAGAATACCGGCTGACCCGCGAAAAGAAGAAAGAGATCCTGCAGCAGGTGGAGCAGTTTGCCGGGCAAGCGCTTCGCGTATTAGGCTGTGCGTACAACACGGGCTTTGCGAAGAAAGAAGACGCGGAAGAGAATATGGTCTTCGTGGGCCTGCAGGCGATGATTGACCCGCCACGCAAAGAAGTAAAAGAGGCCATAAAACGCTGTGAAAATGCAGGCATTAAAGTCATTATGATTACCGGCGATCATGCGACGACGGCCCAGGCCATCGCTCAAGAGCTCGGCATCACCGGAAAGGTGCTGACGGGCGAAGATATTCATAGCATGCCGCATCTGGAAGCAGAGATCGAGCATGTCGGCATCTTTGCGCGCGTGAATCCGGAGCACAAGCTGCATATTATCGAAGCGCTGAAGAAGCGCGGGCATATTGTCGCCATGACCGGAGATGGGGTGAATGATGCGCCGGCTTTGAAGAAAGCCGACATCGGCATTGCTATGGGGATATCGGGAACAGATGTCGCCAAAGAAGCATCGGACATGATTTTGACGGACGATAATTTTGCTTCCATCGTCAGTGCCGTTGAAGAAGGGCGGGGCGTTTTTGACAATATCCGCAAGTCGGTGAATTATCTGCTCTCGAGCAATCTCGGGGAGCTGGCAGTCATCTTTTTAGCATCATTGTTTGCTCCGCTCTTTGGCCTGCCTTTAGCCCTGCCTTTGACGCCCATACAGATCTTATGGATAAATCTGGTGACCGACGGCCTGCCAGCAACTGCTCTGAGCATCGATCCCCCTGCTGCTGATGTCATGAAACGGAAGCCCCGGCCGCCGAAAGAGAGCATCATCTCCAAAGCGCTGCGGAAACGCATCCTGCTCTTCGGGCTGCTCATGGGTCTCATTACGGTCGTTATTTTCTGGCTGTATGCAGGAGCAGGAATAGAAAAAGCCAGAACCATGGCTTTTACGGCACTCGTCGCCTTTGAAGTCGTGCGCCTGCAGGTTATCCGCTCTCAGAATCACCTGCACTTCTTCAGCAACAAATTGCTGGTGGTTGCGGTGCTGGTGTCCTTGCTGCTGCAGCTGGCGGTCTTGTATGTGCCGGCCTTGCAGCTCTACTTTGGGACTTTGGCCTTGGAGTTGGTCGATTGGGGAGTTCTGGCTGTCGCGAGTGGAGTGCTGTTTGGCGGGTATCTGCTCGTGACGAGGCTGGGGAAGAAAAGGGAAAGGGAAGAAGAGTGATGCCTGTTTTTTGTTTAATAGGGCTTTTAAAACCAAAAAGTTTATATTATCTCAATCATGAGATAATATTATCTCAAAATGGAACTAAACAAAAATGAGTTGAAAATTTTGGAGCTGTTTAGAAAAGAGCTTTTTCTTAAAGCCAGTATCAGAGAGATAATGAAAAAAATTCACAGCAAATCATATCAACGAGTATATGATGCTGTTTGGGGGTTAGTTAAGAAAAATTTTTTTGTGTTAGAGAAAATTGGGAATATTAACCTGATAAGTTTACATCTATCTCGTGAGGCAATTCTGGGGTTAAGTTTTTTAGATGAAAAAGAAGGAAATAAAATGCTGAATTCTTCAAAAATACTTGATATCAAAGAGATTTCAGATTATCTTATTTTAGTTACGGGGAGCTATGCTTTTGGCAAAGTTAATAAACAATCCGATATGGATCTCGTGGTAATTGTTCCTGACAAAGAAGATATTGTGTCTATTCAGAAGTTAGTTGAGAATAGAACAATGCTTTTTGTTCCCCCTATTCATTTGTATGTCTTTAGAAAAAAAGACTTTGTTAAAATGCTTACTGATAAAATGGACAATTATGGAAAAGAGATAGTTAAAAAAAAAATAGTATTAAAAAATGCGCAAATGTTCTATGAATTAGTGAGAGAGGCAATAGATAATGGATATAAAAGTTAAAGGGTATTTGGATCGGGCAGAAAACGAGCTGGTCTTAGCTAACGCTAATTTTTCGCTTTCAATAACTGATGCTGTCAAGTTAAAATTAGGTATTAGTAGGGATAAAACTTTTTTTAATAATGTCATTTCTGAAAGCTATTATGCAATCTTTTATTGTGCAAAAGCATTTCTCATTTCCCTGAACATAAAGACAGAGCCCCCCGAAGAGCATAAAAAGACCTATGAAGAATTTAAGAGGATAGTTTGGTCCAAGAGATTGGATAAGCAATTAGCTGACGTCTATGAAGAAGAAACTGGAAAAGCAGAAACTCTTTTGGAAATTTTTTTTGTTGAAAAGAGAAATAGGGGAAGATTCACTTACAATGTGAATGCAAATGCAAACAAGCCCTTTGCGGAACAATCAATAAAGAATGCAAAATTCTTTTGCTCAACAATAAAACACCTCATGGAAAGTGAAAACTGAAATATCCTCCCACAGAATTATCGGAAATATAGATAATTCTCACGATTGTAGCAACTTTTATTTCATATCAGGCGTGGCAGTTGGTATTCCAGCACCGGTTTTCTCCTCTCTTTAAACGCATTTGTCTCCGCTATCGCCTGCTTTCCGCCCCCCACTTTGATGAGAACATCCAGCGAATCCAAGAACGTAGCACTTTCATCACCCCACTCCTCACCGACAATAATAGTTTTATCTACAGGAAAACAGGCGTACTGTCTCGCTTTCAAGCAGGCCACGCCAACGGTTCTCCAATTTCTTGAAACTGCTTCCCTATACGCTAAAGCGGGAATGCCCGTATCCGTCAAACCGGAAATTACGACTTTTTTCTCTAAGGGGAAACCTAAAAATAAAGTCTTAAACTTTTGATAAAGTATAATTCCATCTTGGATTTATTTTATGTTGTTTCATCTTAATTTCACTAAATTCTTTTTCTGAAATCTTCTTGCCTATTTCGTAGATATTCCTATCT
>DATDWF010000081.1:0-7554 GCA_035289745.1 Candidatus Nanoarchaeia archaeon | reverse complement strand
GCTTTTGACATCACAAAGTATGGAATCAGCACCGAAGAGGCGCCAAAATCTACAAGAAGCGTTATTAACAGAATAAGGCAAGAAGTGCTGCGGTAGACTCTGGCGTTCAGAACGGCTCTGTTGCATAATTCAGAATTTTTCGAGAGTCACTAGAATACAACATCATCCCCATCATGATGGCGATGGACCGCTTCCCGTAATTGCTCCGCTTCTTCTTCAGTCATAGACTCATTAGGCCTTCTTAGACCGGCATGATAAACTCTCGCCAAAAGTTTCAAGCCTTCGTCATATCCCCTTACCGTAGAACGAGGAATTTTGCCGACATAAACTTTTGAAATCATACTATAGTCACGGACTTAAATAATTGGTCACATTATGCGTAAAAATATGTTTTCTCCAAAAATTTTCTAAGTGGTCATACAGTTCTTTTTTTGAATTATGTGATTCATTTGCTGTTACTTCTTCTCTGGTTACTTTCCAACAGAACTCTACAGGATTTAAATCAGAAGCTCCTGTTGGAAAAAACATATAGGGGATATTTTCTCTTTCCATCCATCCCATCACCATTTTGTTTTTATTCCACGTTGCTTTATCCAAAAGCAAGAACATTTTAGGGAATTTTAGACGAAGAAGCTTAAGATTCCACAAAACATTTTCTTTCGTTTGCCATTCCATTTCATGAAAATGGAATTCTTTTGTTGAGCTATAAGCGCCGCCAATACTAATTGATTCTTTAGAACCATTCTTGTACACAATTGGTGTTTCACCAATGAATGCCCATCCTCTTCGAACATCTGCATCAAGACAAAACTTTGCTTGATCGTAGGTTACAACCACATATTCTTCTCCTAATTCTTGAATTTTTTTTTAAATTCTATTTTGAATTCATCAACATTCTCTTGATTTCTTCTTTTGTGTCGTGGTCGAGGAACCTTCAATGTAAGACCCATTTGCCGAAGCAACCGTCTTACATGTCTTAGGGTATAAGTTATCTCAAAAACATCAAGAATAAATTTCAGTACATCTTTTGTTTTGTAGGGACGAGTATATCCATTCTTCATCAAATATCCATCAGCAAGAGATGAGGCTAACATGCTCAGTTCTTCCTCTGTGAGTTCTGCCTTACGACCTCTACCTTCTTTGTCGTATAGACCTCCAAATCCCTGCAATTCAAAACGTTGTTTCCAGAAGAATACTTTTCCTTTACTAACGAGAAGCATATCAACCACTTCCCTTTGGGTATACCCTTTTCTGGTATACAAAAGTATTTGCAGACGTTCCTTGACTTTAATATCATTTTCCGCTTTGAATTTTCTTTCAATTTCTCGTAATGAGTAGTTATGTAATTCCATTACTATCACCTCTTACAAAGAAGAAAGTAGTACTAATATATAAATTTTGACCAATTAATTATGTCCTATACTATATTTATGGTATTGAATTCTACTCGATTATTGTCGCTGTCGTCCATATATACCCCATAAGAGGTAGAAGAGGTGGCTCTTTCTAGAATCAAGAAAGAGTTTGCTGTTACATTTGTATATTCGGACGAGGTGAGAATAATTCCGTATCCTGCTGAGGCAATGGAGTTATTTCTGAATATGGTAAGATTTGCAAAAAAAAGTTCAACTCTCGTGGTGGTGCTTGTTCCAATAAGCGTGTTGTTCTCAATAAGGGTTGAGTAGCCATAGAAAACGCGAATATCGCGGTTGAATGTCGAGTTCAGCGTATTTCCATAGACAATGTTATTGCTGGAGGGTGCATTGGTAGAGCCATCTATGAATATCGCTACCGACGTTCCACCCCCTCCCACACTTATGATATTATTTTTAACGGTCGTGAAGTTCGTATAAAGGAGATAGACACCATTGCTACTCGAGCCGGTGGTGTTTATAGTATTGTTACGGATGGTTCCGTTGATAAAGCCCAGAAGATAAACTCCCCTGCTGATACTTCCCGCTGTCGAGATAGTGTTGTTGGCAATGGTGCCATTGAACGCTCCGGCAAAATAAATGCCATACGATGTGCTATTGCTTCCCACCTGCCGGATATCGCAATTTTCTACAGTGGTGTAGTTATAGCCACTATTATTTATGCCGTAGCCGAGCACGGTATTATTCGAGCCATAATAATGAATCGTGTACCCCGCACAATTAAGGGTGGTCCAGGAATTATTCATCGTGAAGCATGTTCTGCTTGCTGACAAGTTCACCGTAACGTTACTGGTGAGGGTCGTGTTTACGGTGAGGACCCCACATTCATCTGCAGTAGCCAGCCGACTCAATAAGAACAAAAGAAAGAAAATTACCAGTACGCCGATTATTCTCCTCTTTTTCATGCTGTACTCATTCTTCTTTATTTTTTTTTAAATCTATTAAAAGCTATAAATATTTAATACTTCCTTTGGTAGAAAGAGAACTATTTATACGCAGAAAAGAGGGGTCTACCACAACTTAAACATCTCAATCCGGTCGTCCTGCTGCGGCCCGTTCTTGAGCAGGGCTGGTGGGATGTTTAGGTATTCAGAAGTCAGATTGACGTACCATTGTGCACTCCCTGGCAGTTCAGCAAAAGTGCGCATTCCTTTTGTCGATTTCCATCCTGGAATGATGTCATACACGGGCGTATAGTTTGCTAAATCTTCCGTATCGCTAGGGAATATCTCCGTCTTTTCTCCGGTCTCTTTATGTTTGTATGCCGTGCAGACTTTCAGGCGGAATGTTCCGTCAAGATTGTCCAGCCGAGTCAAAGCATAGTAATTGCAGCCGTTCAGCTGCACCGCTTTCTTCGCCGCCACCAAGTCCAGCCACCCGATGCGCCGCGGCCTTCCCGTCGTTGCGCCAAATTCCTCGGCGCTTTCGCGGATCCAGCGGGAAACGATGCGGTCATATCCTTTTTCCCAGCCCGTTCCCTCATGAACGAGCTTCTCTTCATCATCGGTAATAGTCCGTTCTCCTTTCTTGAACTGCTTTATGTTTTCATACGGCTCGCCTTCCGTCGGAAAGGGGCCTTCGCCAACACGGCTCGTATATGCTTTTACAACGCCGATAACTCTGCCGATCTGGCGATGGTTTAGTCCTGTACCAGAAAGGACGCCGCCGATGGTGGTTGTCGAAGAAGTGACGTAAGGATACGTTCCGTGATCGAGATCCAGCAAAGCTCCATTGGCCCCTTCGAGAACAATTTTCTTCCGCTGGCGGATCGCTTCCTGCAGATATTCTGCTGTATCAATCACGCTTGGCGCAAAGCGTTGGCGATGGGGTTCTAACCACTCGAGAATTTCTTTCATCGAGAATTGCTTCTCGCTGCCCAATGAGCGCAGCTCTCGGTTCTTAAATTCTAACGTTTCGGCGAGCACTTCTTCCAGCCGTTGCGGATGCTTCAGTAACCCTGCCCGGATGCCGATACGATTTGCTTTGTCTGCATACGCTGGCCCTATGCCTTTAGCAGTTGTGCCAATTTTCTTTCCCCGTGCTTCTTCCCGAGCTTTGTCCATCTCGCTATGGTAAGGCAGCACCAGATGGGCAGCATCGGAGATCAGAATTTTTGTGTCTAAGCCGTCAATATTTCTTGCCAACGTTTCCAAATTCACTACACTGCCGTTGCCGATGACGTTCGTAATGTGAGGAAAGATAACCCCCGACGGCGCATCATTCACCACGACTTTCTTTCCTTCCGCCGTATAAAGAGTGTGCCCGGCATTCCCGCCGCCATTAAAGCGCACCACAATATCTGCTTCCCGGGCATAGGTCGCAACGACGGCACCTTTGCCTTCATCGCCAAATTGCATGCCCAGGATGGCTTGCGTCCGCGGCCCAGCTTCGTATTTTGTCATGTTTTAACGTGCTTTGGCGTTCTCTTATTTAGGGAATTATTTTTCCGAAGATGCTCTTCTCCGCGTTCATCTCTCGTTCTGGAGTTTCTTTCTTCCTGGCAAATCTTTCTTTCCCACCAAACTCTTCGTCTATTCTCTTGACGTACTCCCGCACCCGGCCTAAGACTGATTTTAGCAGGAAGTTGTGCACTTTCTCTTCAAACAGCTCGGAAAGGTCTGCCCATTCCGTGATGCGATACAGGTTGGCATTGGTCTCGATAAAATGCAGGTCTTTGATGCGTTTTAATTGCCGCCGTACGTTCGACGAAGCCACGCCCAGCATCGGCAATCCCGAGCGTTTGCGCTCATCCATAACCAGGTTTTTAATTTCTTCGGAATGGAGTTCCTCTTTTCGCTGCCTTGCTTTCAGCAAGACGTGCAGCACATCCACGACAACGTCCCGCGAATCTCCTGGCTGCAGCAAGCCCACGGACAGGCAGAATTTTCTGACCAGCTCTCGTTCGCTCACGGACGGCTTCTCATAGCGGCGAAACGTTAATTCAGCTAATGGCGTATCCCTGCTTATTTTTCCCATGGTGTACCTCCTTTTTTCAGTTCTCTCCCTGATGATGCTCTGCATACTTCTCATCTCACTTATGCAAATACCACAGCGTTATTTTACTTTTTGTTATAGTATCAATACGCGCAAAAAAGCGCCGTTCCAGCTGCACAATGGTTCCCACGGGCAACTTCTGCAGCGCTTCTTCGGCTACTCCGGAAAGCGTCAGGCCGGTGTCCAGCAGCACCTCTGCCTGCAGTTTGGTGGCAGCCGGCAGCCAGTGGATGATCTTTCCCTGATCTTTGGCATTTTTATAATTGTCATACGGCTGGGACAGGAAGCGGAACGTTGTGCCTTGCAAACTAAAGTTGCAGCAGTCCATCAGGCGGTGCACGTAGCTTTCAGCCAGCTGCTTGTAGTCGTTCTTGGCAATCAGAAAAGTTTCCGTGGTCTTAAACGTGCGCTTTCCCCGTTCCGGGAAATCCGGATGCAGGGGCACGTGCACTTCTCGAGAGGAGCAGCCTTCGATCGTAATTTCGACGGGATCATCGACGAAGAAATAGCGATTGGCTCGAGGCTCGATGATCTCACGGTTAAAAGCATTGATCATCTTCCAGAATTCTTCCATGCTCACGGTCTTGTCATTTAGGCTGAGGCCGATTTCCAGTGCAAACTTGCGGAAAGCGGGCGCTTGATAGCCTCTTCTGCGTAACGCCTGCAGAAAAGGCAGGCGGATGTCATCCCAGCCTTTGTATTGCCCTTCTTCTATAGCAAGTCTTGTTTTTGATTTGCTGACGGAAAATCCGGAAAAATTGATGCGCCCCCAATGCCCGTACACCGGCGGCTTCCAGCCGAGATAGTCCATGATAATCTGTTCTTTCAGCGCATTGTCGGCGTGCTCTTTCCCGTTCAGCACATGGGTGATGCCCAGCTCATGGTCGTCGATGGCAACGGAAAAAACCATCAGTGGCCACATGCGCTGCTCTTTGCCGGTTTTAGGATGCACATGCTCGTTGATGCGCATGATCCCAAAATCGCGCATCGCCGGATTTTTGTGCGTGATGTCCGTCTTGAGCCGCAGGACAGCTTCCCCTTCCGCATACTCATTGAACATTTTCGCATAGCGCAGCTGCTGGTCTTTCTCGTTTAGGATACGGCAGCTGCAGGCCGTTCCCCGGTTTTTCATCTCCCGCCATTTGTCCGCATCACAGGTGCAGACATATGCTTTGCCCAGCGCAACGAGCTTTTCCGCATAATCATAATAGATCCCCAGCCGGGAGGACTGCACGATGACTTCGGAAACGCCGTTGTCCGTCAGCCATTGCACATCCTCAACAATGAGATCATATGCCGGCGGGTAAATCTTTTCAGGATCCGTGTCTTCAATGCGCACGGAGAATTTTCCGTTGTACATTTTGGCGTATTCGTAATTTAAAGAGGTGCCATAAATGTGGCCGATGTGCAGCAAGCCGCTCGGCGAAGGAGCAATGCGCAGGGATACTTTTCCCGGCACGGCTTTCTGCAGTGGCTTTAAGGGGCCTTCTGCTTTTTTCTCAGCTTTCTTCAGAAGTTCAGGCGCAAGAGATTTGAGTTTTTCTTGCTGGGCTGCTGGGGAAAGCTGCTCAACTTCTTTGGCGATATTCTGGATTTCCTTGAGCGCTTTGGGAACATCTTTTTTCAGCTCCGGCTTTTCCCGCAGCACGGCACCGAGAACTGCCTGCACATTCACCTTGCCGCCAAAATCGTGGGCGTTCTGGAGGGCGTATTTGAGAATGATCGCTTTCTCTTTTGATGAGCTGGTTTCTTTCATCAACGCCAAGAAAGAAGGAGAGGTTATTAAATGTTTTTGGTTTTGGCGAGAGTTCTCCATCTAAAGAGAATATCGTCACAGAGCCACTGGACAACTGGACAGGTGCGGGCAGAGTTTATATAGGGGTGCTTCGACTGAAATATTAAGCTCGTAACATGAGGTGAAGCAGCATGGACAAGAATCAAGCGTTGGTGGTTTTTCAGGATAAAAAAATAAGGCGGATTTGGCAGGAGAATCGGTGGTTTTTCTCTGTAGTTGATATTATTGGAGCTTTAACGGATAGTGTTGACCCTAAAGATTATTGGTATCGGTTAAAGAAACGAGAACAAGAAACCAGCGGAATTGAGTTATCGACATTTTGTCGACAACTGAAATTGCTTTCTTCTGATGGGAAATCCTACGAAACGGACTGTGCTGACACGGAAGCTTTATTTCGTATCATCCAATCCATCCCTTCTAAAAATGCAGAACCTTTCAAAGCATGGCTCGCCAAAGTCGGCTATGAGCGAGTACAAGAAATAGAGAACCCCGAACTGGCTCAAAAAAGGATGCGGGAGTTATACCGGCAAAAAGGCTATTCTGATGCTTGGATTGAAAAGCGAGTAAGAGGGATAGCCGTTCGAGAAGAGCTAACGGATGAATGGAAAAAGAGAGGCGTCGGTACGGAGCGTGAATATGCGATTCTCACCGCAGAAATCTCCAAAGCGACGTTCGGCATGACCCCCGGCGAATACAAACAGTCCAAAGGCCTGAAGCGAGAGAACCTCCGCGACCACATGAACGGCTTAGAGCTTATTTTCTCCATGCTGGGCGAAGCAGCGACAACCGAGATCACCAAAACCCAAAGCGCTCAAAGATTTGATGAGGGAAAAACCGCTGCTCAGGAAGACGGTTCTGTTGCCGGCAATGCCCGAAAAGATCTGGAGAAGAAAAGCGGCAGAAAAGTAAGCACTTCCGAGAATTATCTGGAGCAGCCGGAAGCGGTGAAGAGACTGGAGAAAAATTCCGGGGAAGAGGAGTAGAGGAGTTCTTCTCACTATCAACTATGCGCATCAAAGATATTGCTGTAGAAGAGCGCCCTCGGGAGCGGATGGCCAAGCAGGGCCCCCAAGCTTTGAGCACGGCAGAATTGCTGGCACTCGTGCTGCGCCAGGGCTCCGCACAAGAGAATGTGCTTGATCTTGCCCAACGCATCCTGCAGCACTACAACCTCCGCACGCTTTCCCGGGCGACGTACGCCGAGTTACAACACCTATCCAGCATCGGCGATGCCAAAGCCTGCCAACTCTTGGCATGCTTTGAATTGGGACGACGGTTAGCAGCGTTCCAGAAAGAAAAGCGCATCACAATCCATTCGGCAAAAGATGTAGC